>NZ_JBWKVH010000002.1:205860-395570 GCF_059421605.1 Cupriavidus sp. GW821-FHT02F09 | reverse complement strand
GTAAGGGGCGGGTGCTCTTAGCATCGCTCCATTATGAACAAAGCCTCCCGCGTTGGGGAGGCTTTGTCAGCAATCTGAGCCAGGCGCTATGCCTGGCTTTTTGTTTGTCGGGAATGCCGGAGCCGATGGCTATTGCGATGGCTATCGATTGGCGAACGCGGCAATCGGATCGTCATCCACGGGGGCCGGGGGCGCAACGGAAGGCGGCGGTGCTGCTGGTGCGGCCGGGGGCGCGACCGATGCCGGCGCCTGGTTGATTCCCGATGCAACCCGCCGCGCGCCGTTGTACCGGGAGGCCCAGTACGACTTGGTCATGTCCTCGAGCCGTACCGTGCCGCCGGTGGAGGGGGCGTGGACAAAGCGGTTCTGCCCGACATAGATGCCGACATGCGAATTGGCCCGGCCGGTGGTATTGAAGAAAACCAGGTCGCCCGAGGCCACCTGGCTGCGCTCCAGCGAGACGCCGCGGTCGCCCATGGCTTCGGTGGTGCGTGGCAGGTCGACGTTGGCGGCGCGCAGCACCACATAGCGGACCAGGCCGCTGCAGTCGAAGCCCGAGTCAGGCGTATTGCCGCCGTAGCGATAGGGCGTGCCAACCAGCGACATCGCCTGGATGGAGACTTCTTCCAGCCCGGCGCTGGGATCCACCATGGGGGTGCCTGCCGGCCGCGGCTGGGCGCTATAGCGCCCAGGCGGCGTCGAAGCGCAGGCGGCGAGCAGCAATGCCGCCGCGCAAAGCAGGGGCAGGCGGGCAGTGTGGAAGGCGTGGGCCAGGCTGGGCACACGTCTTCCGGCAGGGGCTATCTGGCGCAGAGGCATCCTTCTTGGTCCGATCCCGGGCCAGGAGCCGTGGCGTGAGGGGTGCAGCGCGGCGAGGGTGCCTCCCCTGGCGCCTTACCAGCGCAATTGCGCGTTGTAGGTGCCCGTACTCACGTTGACCGACTTGGCCTGTCCCTTATAAGTCGCTTCGATATTGTAGCTGCCTTGCGGGGCCTTGATCAGGCACTTGGGCCCGGAAGCGGTAAAGCTGGCCACTTCGTGGCCTTCGCGCGTCATCTTGACGGCTACGTCGGCGAGGAATTCGCCGCGCTCCCCCTGGGTGAACAGCAGGCCCATGTTGAAGTTCTTTTGCTGCGCGTCCAGTTGCTGTTGTTCGTCCGCGGCAATGCCGCCGCAGACGTAGCTGACGGGTCCCATGGTGCGGATTACCATTTCGTCAGCGGCGAGCGCGGGACCCGCAAGCAACGCGGCCGCGGCAATTGCGACGCTGCTGGCCAGCGCGAGCCGCAGCGGTGTGTGGTGCAGATGGTTGTCCATCAATGTCTCCATCGATCCAACAAGCCGGGAGGGGCAAAAAAAAGCGCCCGCCAAGCGCCGGCACGCGAGATGCCGAAATGGCGGGCGCTCCGGATGCTTTGATGCTAGGCCACGCCGGCAGGCAAATCTGCCGGTCGTGGTCCTACAAGGCATCCGGTGGTGCCAGAGGTTGCGAGAGCTTAGTCTTCAGCGATGATGCGCCCCCGCCCCTTAGAGGACATCCGCGGCATGGTCGGCCAGGCGCGAGCGTTCACCGCGCGCCAGCGTCACATGGCCACTGTGGCTCCAGCCCTTGAACCGGTCGACCACGTAGGTAAGGCCGGACGATCCTTCGGTCAGGTAAGGCGTGTCGATCTGCGCGATGTTGCCCAGGCAGATGATCTTGGTGCCGGGGCCGGCACGCGTTACCAGCGTCTTCATCTGCTTGGGCGTCAGGTTCTGGGCCTCGTCGATGATGACGAACTTGTTGACGAAAGTACGTCCGCGCATGAAGTTCATGCTCTTGACCTTGATGCGCGAGCGGATCAGTTCCTGGGTGGCCGCGCGACCCCACTCGCCGGCGCTGTCGTCGCTCTTTTGCAGCACTTCCAGGTTGTCGTCGAAGGCGCCCATCCAGGGCTGCATCTTTTCTTCCTCGGTGCCCGGCAGGAAGCCGATATCCTCGCCGACCGGCACGGTGGCGCGGGTGACGATGATCTCGTTGTAGAGCTTTTGGTCGAGCACCTGCTCCAGGCCCGCGGCAAGCGCCAGCAGGGTCTTGCCGGTACCGGCCTGGCCCAGCAGGGTGACGAAGTCGATCTCCGGATGCATCAGAAGGTTGAGCGCGAAGTTCTGCTCGCGGTTGCGGGCGGTCACGCTCCACACATTGTTCTTGTGGTGCGTGTAGTCCTTGAGCGTTTGCAGCAGCGCGGTCTTGCCGTTGATCTCCTTGACCTGGGCGTACAGCGGCAGGCTGCCGTCGCTGGGTTCCAGGAAGACAAACTGGTTGACCAGGAAAGAAGGCACCAGCGGGCCTGTCAGGCGATAGAACATCGCGCCGGACTTCGGGTCCTGCCAGCTTTCCACCCCCTTGCCATGCTTGGCCCAGAAGTCGTTGGGCAGCAGCATCACGCCCGAGTACAGCAGGTCCTTGTCCTCGAGGACCTGGTCGTTGAAGTAATCCTCGGCGGGCAGGCCGAGCGCGCGCGCCTTGATGCGCATGTTGATGTCTTTCGACACCAGCACCACCTGGCGCTCCGGGAACTGCTGCTGCAGGGCGCTGACCACGCCCAGGATCTGGTTGTCCGCCTTGCCCTGCGGCAGGCCGTCGGGCAGCTTGATCTCATTGAGCTTGGTTTGCAGGAACAGCTTGCCCTGCGCGTCGCGGTTGCCCAGCTTGGCGAGCGGCAAGCCGTCGTCGAGCACGCCGTCGGTGCCGCCCACCAGCGCATCGAGGGTGCGGCTGACGGTGCGGGCGTTGCGCGCGACTTCGCTCATGCCCTTCTTGTGGTTGTCCAGCTCCTCGAGCGTCATCATCGGCAGATAGACGTCGTGCTCTTCGAAGCGGAACAGAGAGGACGGGTCGTGCATCAACACATTGGTGTCCAACACGAACAGCTTGCTGGGGCCGGTGTGTTTCTGCATGCGACGGTTGGTCGTGCCGGGGGCCTTGGCGGGAGCCTTGGGCACGGCGGCCAGCGACGGCACGGACTTCAGCGCGGACGGCGGCGCATCCTTGGTGCGCGCTCGCGTCGAACCGCTGGCGCTGGCCACCACGGCCGGCGCATTTTCCGCTTTGCTAGTTCCGGTTTCCAGCAAGGCCACACGCTCCAGCGCCGGCACAGGTTTCTTACCCTGCGACGCTGATTTGGCCTTAGTCAGCTTGGTCACCGGGGCGAATTCGCTCGGGTCAAGCAATTGGGCAGGCTTGGCGGGCATGGTCGGCAGCGGCATGCTAGGCTTTCCTTTCAGGGGGAGAAGACGGCTGGAAAACGGCGCAGGACACTGGCGCGGCCGCATGGCGCCGCGTACTTGGGGAGCGTGTCCTGTGCGTACAAAACACACAAACAAAAAAGCCGCCAACCTGGGTAGCAGGTTTGGCGGCTTTTTTTCGGACCGGAGACACGGCAGGTCCGCTACCGGCCTGTGGCAGGGTGCGCCTGGGCCGGGACGATGAAGCAGCGTGGCATCCGGATCTTGAACTCATTAAAGGTCAATGTATCCGAAGGTTTTCTCTTTTGCAATCGCTTGCCGAGAGGACTTTTGAAGGTGTTGCTGCGCCGCATTAATGCGCCAGGCTGAATCGCCGTGGATCAAGCCCCGGATCAGAGTCCGCGCACGATTTCCAGCACCTCGTCGACGTGGTTGGGCACCTTGATGCCGCGCAGCGCATGGCGCAGGATGCCCTTGCCGTCGATGATGAAGGTGCTGCGCTCGATGCCGCGCACTTCCTTGCCATACATTTTCTTCATCTTGATGACATCGAACAGATGGCACACGGCTTCATCGCCATCGGAGATCAACTCGAAGGGCAGTTCCAGCTTGGCCTTGAAGTTCTCGTGTGACTTCAGGCTGTCGCGCGAGATGCCGAAGACCACCGTGCCTGCCTTGACGAAATCGTCATGCTGGTCGCGGAAGTTCATGGCTTCGGTGGTGCAGCCCGGGGTGTTGTCCTTGGGATAGAAATACAGGACGACGGTCTTGCCACGCTGGGCGGCAAGGCTGAACGTGCCGCCGGTGGCGGGCGCGCTGAAATCGGGTACGGGCTGGCTGAGACTGGCTGTTGTCATTCTTATGGCTCCTGGGAGGGACAGGAAGGGGGCGGCTGCGTGAGTGCGGCCACCATGGTGGCGGCAGATGGGGGCGGGGTGGCTAACTTCAAGCGTGGCGTGTGCCTAACTTGAGAGAACCGGCCTCCCGGGCCGCCGGGCGGGCTCAGGCAGGTTCCTCCAGCAGCAGGATGGCCGCCACTTTGCGGCCTTCAGCCATCAGGATGTTGTATGTGCGGCAGGCGGCCTGCAGATCCATGGCGTCCACCCCGACATGCAGGCGCGCCAGTGAGGCGGTCAGCCGGGGATGCGGGAAGCGCAGGCGGCTACCGGTGCCCAGCAGCACCACCTCGGGCGAGTGCGCCAGCAGGCCCTCGAAGTGCGCGGGTTCCAGGTCTTCGAAGCGTTGCACCGGCCAGGGCCGGATCTCGCCTTCGGGCATGACCAGCACGGATTGGGTGTGGCGCACCATATTGATTTCGATATAGCCCGGGCCGTACGACGTTACCGTATTGAGGGCATTGGGCTGGTCAGCGTGGAGTTTCAAGGGCGAACCTTATCTGGCGCTGCCCTTCGCGGCGCGCGCGGCGACTCGGCCGGGGCAGCGCAGGGCGGGTTGAGAGCATTTTGGGGCAGGCGGGCCGGGCGGCTTTGCCGCGGCCCCGTGGTACCGGCGGCGCACGCTGCAATGCAAGAATCCCTGCCGAAGTCTGTCATAATCCGATAAATTATAGCTTTTGCCTCCCTGCCTGCCACGTTTTGCGTTGCAACGCAGCGCACAGGCTACCCGGGCCGCTCCATTTCCACCCAGATTCCCTAGATAGCCGCCGCTACCCGGTGGCGCTTGCCTCCTGCCAACATCGCCGTGAAACCGATCCAGAAATCCAACAAGCTCAACAATGTTTGCTATGACATCCGCGGCCCGGTGCTGGAGAAGGCCAAGCAGATGGAAGAGGAAGGCCACAAGATCATCAAGCTGAACATCGGCAACCTGGCCGTCTTCGGCTTCGATGCGCCGGAAGAGATCCAGCAGGACATGATGCGCAACCTGCCCAATTCGGCTGGCTACTCGGACTCCAAGGGCATCTTCGCCGCGCGCAAGGCGATCATGCACTACACGCAGCAGAAGAATATCGAGGGTGTGGGGCTGGACGACATCTACGTTGGCAACGGTGCCTCCGAGTTGATCGTGATGTCCATGAATGCGCTGCTCAACAGCGGCGACGAAGTGCTGGTCCCGGCGCCGGACTACCCGCTGTGGACCGCGGCGGTGAGCCTGTCGGGCGGCACCCCGGTGCACTATGTGTGCGACGAGGCCAATGAGTGGATGCCCGACCTGGACGATATCCGCGCCAAGATCACGCCGAATACCAAGGCCATCGTCGTCATCAACCCGAACAACCCCACCGGTGCGTTGTATTCGGACGAGTTGCTCAAGTCCATCGTGACGATCGCGCGCGAACACGGCCTGATCATCTTTGCTGACGAGATCTACGACAAGGTGCTGTACGACGGCCATAGCCACACGTCCATCGCCGCGTTGTCGACCGATGTGCTGACCGTGACCTTCAACGGCCTGTCCAAGAACTACCGCTCGTGCGGCTACCGCGCCGGCTGGATGGTGGTGTCGGGCGACAAGCGGCCCGCGCTGGACTATATCGAGGGGCTGAACATGCTGTCCTCGATGCGCCTGTGCGCCAACGTGCCGGCCCAGTGGGCCATCCAGACCGCGCTGGGCGGCTACCAGAGCATCAACGACCTGGTGGGCGAAGGCGGGCGCCTGCGCCGCCAGCGCGATCTTGCCCATGAGCTGATCACGCAGATCCCGGGTGTCACCTGCGTCAAGCCCAAGGCCGCGCTGTACCTGTTCCCCAAGCTCGACCTGTCGATGTACCCGATCCAGGACGACCAGGAGTTCATTTATGAGCTGCTGCAGGAGTCCAAGGTGCTGCTGGTGCAGGGCACTGGCTTCAACTGGGGCAAGCCCGACCATTTCCGTATCGTGTTCCTGCCCCACGAGGAAGACCTGCGCGAGGCCATCAGCCGCGTCGGGCGCTTCCTCGAGACCTACCGCAAACGCCACGGCCGCGCGGCCTGAACCGGCACGCTTGCGGCGCAATCCATTTTTCAGCAACTCAGAGTCAGATCGTCCATGAATCCCATCAAAGTAGGCCTGCTTGGCATCGGTACCGTCGGTAGCGGCACGTTCAATGTGCTGCAACGTAACCAGGAAGAAATCCGCCGCCGCGCCGGACGCGGCATCGAGATTGCCATGGTGGCCGACCTCAACACCGAGCGCGCCCGCGAGCTGACCGGTGGGCAGGTCGAGGTGGTGGCCGACGCCAACGAGGTCGTCACCCGCCCCGAGATCGACATCGTGATCGAGCTGATCGGCGGCTATGGCATCGCCCGCGAACTGGTGCTCAAGGCCATCGAGAACGGCAAGCACGTGGTCACCGCCAACAAGGCGCTGCTGGCCGTGCATGGCAACGAGATCTTCGAAGCCGCGCGCAAGAAGGGTGTGATCGTCGCTTTCGAAGCCGCGGTAGCCGGCGGCATCCCCATCATCAAGGCGCTGCGCGAAGGCCTCACCGCCAACCGCATCGAGTGGATCGCCGGCATCATCAACGGCACCACCAACTTCATCTTGTCGGAAATGCGCGACAAGGGCCTGGACTTCGATACCGTGCTCAAGCAAGCGCAAGCGCTGGGCTATGCCGAGGCCGATCCCACCTTCGACATCGAAGGCATCGACGCCGCGCACAAGATCACGTTGATGAGCTCGATCGCGTTTGGCATGCCGGTGCAGTTCGACAAGGCCTACGTGGAAGGCATCACCAAGCTGTCGGCCGTGGATATCCGCTACGCGGAAGAGCTGGGCTACCGCATCAAGCTGCTGGGCCTGACGCGCCGCCGCGAAAACGGCATCGAGCTGCGCGTGCACCCGACGCTGGTGCCGGCCAAGCGCCTGATCGCCAACGTGGAAGGCGCCATGAACGCCGTGCTGGTGCAAGGTGATGCCGTGGGCGCCACGCTGTACTACGGCAAGGGCGCTGGCGCCGAGCCGACCGCTTCGGCCGTGATCGCCGACCTGGTCGACGTGACCCGCCTGCACACTGCCGACCCCGAGCACCGCGTGCCGCACCTGGCTTTCCAGCCGGACGAACTGTCCAGCGTGCCGGTGCTGCCGATCGAGGAAGTCACCAGCTCGTACTACCTGCGCATGCGCGTGGCGGACGAGACCGGCGTGCTGGCCGACATCACCCGCATCCTGGCTGACGCCGGCATCTCCATCGATGCCATGCTGCAGAAGGAGTCGCGTGAAGGCGAGCCGCAGACCGACATCATCATGCTCTCGCACCTCACCCTCGAGAAGCAGGTCAACGCCGCCATCGCCAAGATCGAGGCGCTGCCGACCGTGCTGTCGGCCGTCACGCGCCTGCGCATGGAAGAACTGAACTGAACGCACCGATGAAATACCAGTCGACGCGCGGCCATGAGATGCCGCAAACCTTCTCCGAGATCCTGCTGGGCGGCCTGGCGCCGGACGGTGGCCTGTACCTGCCCCGGGAGTACCCGCAGGTCACGGCCGACGAGCTGGAAGCCTGGCGCAAGCTGTCGTACGCCGATCTCGCCTTTGAAGTCCTGTCCCGCTTCTGCGACGACATCCCGGCCGAGGACCTGCGCACCCTGACGCGCAAGACCTACACCGCCGAGGTGTACTGCAACGCCCGCCCCGGCGACAACACCACCGACATCACCCCGCTGCGCACGCTGGGCGAAGAGGGCGGCACGCAGCTGCAGCTGCTGGGCCTGTCCAATGGCCCCACGCTGGCCTTCAAGGACATGGCCATGCAACTGCTCGGCAACCTGTTCGAGTACGCGCTCGCGCGTGCCGGACAGGAGCTGAACATCCTGGGTGCTACCTCCGGCGATACCGGCAGCGCTGCGGAATACGCCATGCGCGGCAAGCGCGGCATCCGTGTCTTCATGCTAAGCCCGCACCGCAAGATGAGCGCGTTCCAGACCGCGCAGATGTTCAGCCTGCAGGACCCGAACATCTTCAACCTGGCGGTGGAAGGGGTGTTCGACGACTGCCAGGACATTGTCAAGGCGGTCTCCAACGACCTCGGCTACAAGGCTCGCCAGAAGATCGGCACGGTCAACTCGATCAACTGGGCACGCGTGGTGGCCCAGGTGGTGTACTACTTCAAGGGCTGGCTGCTGGCTACCGACGGCCCGGGTCAGAAGGTCTCGTTCTGCGTGCCGTCGGGCAATTTCGGCAACGTCTGCGCCGGCCATATCGCGCGCATGATGGGCCTGCCGATCGACAAGCTGGTGGTTGCCACCAACGAGAACGACGTGCTCGACGAGTTCTTCCGCACCGGTACTTACCGCGTGCGCAAGTCGGCCGAGACGTATCACACCTCCAGTCCGAGCATGGACATCTCGAAGGCGTCGAACTTCGAGCGTTTTGTCTTCGACCTGCTGGGCCGCGATGGCGACAAGCTGGCCAAGATGTTCCGCGAAGACGTCGACACCAAGGGTGGCTTTGACCTGTCCGGCACACCGGAATTCGAGCGCATCCGCGCCTTCGGCTTTGTCTCGGGCCGCAGCACGCACGAAGATCGCCTCGCCACCATCCGCGACCTGTCCGAGCGCTACGGCATCACCATCGACACCCACACCGCCGATGGCATCAAGGTCGCGCGCGAGCATCTCACGCCCGGTGTGCCGATGCTGGTGCTGGAGACCGCGCTGCCGGCCAAGTTCGCCGACACCATCCGCGAGGCGCTTGGCCATGAGCCGGAGCGTCCGGCAGCCTTCGAAGGCATCGAAAACCTGCCGCAGCGCTTCGAGGTGATGCCGGCGGATGCCGACCGCATCAAGGCCTACATCGCCGGCCACACCGGCCTGTAAGCCCCGGGCGCTGCCGGCGGTGTTCCTGCCGGCAGCGCGCCAACTCGCTACAATCAGACTTGCCGAGCAGAAATCGCACGGCCCTCGCATTGCTCCGGATGTATCGGGGGCGGTACGCGGGCCGTTTCCCATGGGCGCTGAATGGCCATGGGTTTGCGGTCTGACACTGCCTACGCTGCTTACGCTGACTACGCTGTCTCACTTACCCGTTTTCCTCATGACCGAAGCCGCCGCGCCCGCCCGCCCCCCCATGTTGACCATGGCCCAGGCCCTCGAAGCCTTGCTGGCCGGCGCCCGCCCGCTTGCCGAGGCAGAGCGCATCGCCACGCTCGACGCCAATGGCCGCGTGCTGGCCGCGCCGGTGTCGAGCACGCTGGACGTGCCGCCGGCTGACAACACCTCGATGGATGGCTACGCGGTGCGCAGCGCCGACCTGGCGGCGCCAGGCTCGCGCCTGCGCGTGGCCCAGCGCATCCCCGCCGGCCATGTCGGCACGGCACTGGCGGCTGGCACGGCGGCGCGCATCTTTACCGGTGGGCTGATTCCGCCGGGGGCCGACGCGGTGGTCATGCAGGAGCAGTGCGTGGCGCAGGGTGAGGATGTGATCGTCAATCACACGCCGCAGCCGGGCGAGTGGATCCGCCGGGCCGGCGAGGACATCCGCGCCGGCAGCGTGATCCTGCCGGCCGGCACGCGCCTGACGCCGCAGGCGCTGGGCCTGGCGGCCTCGGTGGGGCAGGCGTCGCTGGACGTGGTGCGGCGCGTCAAGGTGGCCGTGTTCTTTACCGGCGACGAGCTCGCCATGCCGGGCGAGCCGCTCAAGCCGGGCGCCATCTACAACTCCAACCGATTCACGCTGCGCGGGCTGCTGGAAAACCTCGGCTGCGAGGTCAGCGATTTCGGCATCGTGCCTGATACCCTGGCCGCGACGCGCGACACCCTGCGCCGGGCAGCCGAGGGGCATGACCTGATCATCACCTCGGGCGGCGTCTCGGTGGGCGAGGAAGACCATATCAAGCCGGCGGTCGAGGCCGAAGGCCGGCTCAACCTGTGGCAGATCGCTATCAAGCCGGGCAAGCCGCTGGCATTCGGCGAGGTGGCGCGCACTGGGCAGGCGCCGGCATTTTTCCTGGGGCTGCCGGGCAATCCGGTCTCGAGCTTCGTCACCTTCCTGCTGTTTGTGCGGCCTTTCATCCTGCGGCTGCAAGGCGTGCAGGACGTGATGCCGCGCCGGCTGCCGCTGCGTGCCGATTTCGACCTGCCCAAGGGCGACCGCCGCAACGAGTTCCTGCGCGTGCGCCTCAACCAGGCCGGCGGGCTCGACCTGTTCCCCAACCAGAGCTCGGGCGTGCTCACTTCCACGGTGTGGGGCGAGGGCCTGGTCGACAACCCGCCCAACCAGCCGATCGCGCGGGGAGATACCGTGCAGTACATCGGCTTCGACGGCCTGCTGGCATAAGGAGCGAGACCGCCATGAACATCGAACTCCGTTTTTTTGCCAGCGTGCGCGAGCAGCTGGGCCTGGGGCAGGAGCGTGTCGCGGTGCCGGCCGAGGTGGCTACCGTGGCGGACCTGCGCCATTGGCTTGGAGCCCGCGGCGGCGCGTGGGCCGAGGTGTTGGCCGAGGGCCGTGCCTTGCGCATGGCCGTGGACCACGAGGTGGCCAGTGCGGACAGCGTGTTGGCCGAGGGCTGCGAAGTGGCGTTTTTTCCGCCCGTGACCGGAGGCTGAAATGAGCGTCAGAGTACAGCGCGAGGATTTCGACCTGGGCGCCGAGGTGACGGCACTGCGCCGCGAGCAGCCAGGCGTGGGCGCGGTGGCCAGTTTTGTTGGCACGGTGCGCGACATGAACGACGGCAGCGCGGTCAGCGCGATGGAGCTGGAGCATTATCCCGGCATGACCGAAAAGGCGCTGGCCCGGATCGAAGCGGTGGCGCGGGAGCGCTGGGCGCTGCTTGACGTCACCATTGTGCATCGCGTTGGCCCCTTGCTGCCGCTGGACCAGATCGTGCTGGTGGCGGTAGCCTCCGCTCATCGCGGCAATGCCTTTGCCGCCTGCGAATTCATCATGGATTACCTCAAGTCCGAGGCGCCGTTCTGGAAGAAGGAGCAGACGCCGGAGGGTGCGCGCTGGGTCGACGCACGCGTGACCGACGCGTCCGCGCTGGCGCGCTGGGGCATTCGCTCGCTCAATGCCAGCGGCGAAGGCGAGGCGGAGCCGGCGGAACCCTTGGGTCTCAAGCGCTGATGGGCGCGCTCGGTTTTGTGGCGGTCGGGGTCGGGGCCGCGGTGGGAGCTTGGCTGCGCTGGGCGTTCTCCGTGCTGTGGAATGCCGCCAACCCGGCATTGCCCTATGGAACGCTGGCGGCCAACCTGGTCGGCGGCTACCTGATCGGGCTGGCAGTGGGATTCTTCGGTGCGCATGTGGAGTTGTCACCCGAATGGCGCTTGCTGGCGGTGACCGGCTTCCTGGGCGGCCTGACCACGTTTTCCACGTTCTCCAGCGAGGTCGTGGGCAACCTGATGGCGGGCGATTATGGCTGGGCGGCGGTGCACCTGCTGGCGCACCTTGGCGGCTCGCTGCTGCTGACCGTACTGGGCCTGTGGACCTACCGGCTGCTGGCCTGAGCGCCCGTAGAAGCCAATGAGCCTGAGGACTCCAATGAATCCAATGACTCCAATGAATCCAATGACTCCAATGAATCCAGCCACGCAAGCACCTGCGCCAGCGCGGCGTTGAAGGCGGCCGGCCGTTCCATGTGCGGGGCATGGCCGGTGCCGTCGATGGTGACAAGCCGGGCAGCCGGCTGTAGTGCCAGCGTGGCCAGTCCCACTGCCGGCGCGTAGAGGCGGCTGCGCTCCCCAACCAGATGGAACAACGGCAGGCGAGTATGGCGCAACGCCGGGCGGTAATCCTGGCGGGCCATGTCTTCCCACAACGCGGCAAGCGCATCCGGCGCGCACTGGCGCATGATGCCGGCGATCCGGTCCGTCTCGTGCGCATCGGGTTTGCTGCCGGCAGCCCATAAGCCGGCGCGCACCGAATCGATCAGGCGCGGCCAGTCCCGGCGCACGTGCGCGGCCATGTTGGCTGCCTGCGCGGTGTCGTAGTGCGCATGCAGGCCATGCGGCCAGTCCGCCGCGCTGGCCAGCCGCGGTGTCATGTCGATGGCGCCGATTGCCGCCAGGGGCAGGGTGGGCTCACCGCGCATCAACTCCCAGGCCACCATGGCGCCCATCGACCACCCAATCACCACCACGTCCCGTAATCCCAGGTACCCGATCAACCCGGCAGCATCGGCGGCAAGCTGCGCAAGGCTGGCTTGTCCGGCGTGCGGCAGTGCAGCAGACAAGCCATGCCCGGCATGGTCCGGGGCGATCACACGATAGCCATCACGCGCCAGCGCGCGCTGCCCGTCGAACGCCTCGCCGGATAGCGACCAACCGTGCAGCAACAGCAGTGCCCGGCCATCGCCGGCCTCCCGCCAGCCGGGCCGCGAACCGCAAGCAGGGTGGCTATCGAAGGCGGGGGCGGGCTCGGCGTTAGTCATCGCGTGCGAAGCATCCAATGGCGAACTTGCAGTCTGGGCATATGGCCTGGCCACGTGCGTGGCCAAAGCTCCGGGTAAGCCATGTATTGACATACGGATCGCTAACTTTATATCATGAAACATGAATCAGTTATCATGTTTTGAGGGTCGCCGGAGGAGGCAGTTTCCGCGGTGCAATGCCGCTGCCTGACTGCCGTTTCCCGGTCTGACCAGCCAACGCGGAGCCCCGATGTCCCTTACCGAATCCGGCGTAAGCCAGCCCAAGACCGCGCGCGGCCAGAAGACCCGCGAAGCGCTGCTGCGCGCCGCCGAGAAAGTGTTCGGCGAGAAGGGCTACTACGTGGCTTCGATCTCAGAGATCACGCAGGAGGCAGAGGTGGCCATGGGCACCTTTTATCTCTATTTCAAGGACAAGGAAGACATCTTCCGCGCGCTGGTGCAGCACATGCTGGAACTGGTGCGGGCCCACTTGCGCAAGCACGTGGGGCCGGCGCAGACGCAGATCGAGGCCGAGCGGCTCGGGCTCAAGGCTTTCCTGTCCTTTGTGTCGCGCCACAAGAATCTGTACCGCATCGTGCTCGATTCCTACTCGGTTGACGAGACCATCTACAGCAGTTACTTCCAGGTGTTCGCCGACGTCTACAGCCGGCGCCTGGGCAAGGCCGAGGAGCAGGGCGAGATCTCGCCGGGTGATGCCGAAGTGCGGGCGTGGTGCTTGATCGGCATCAGCAATTTCCTAGGCATGCGTTATGCACTGTGGAAACGGCCGGCGTCGATGGACAAGGTGGTCGATACGGCCTTCGACATGATTTCGCACGGGCTGGCGGCGCGATGAGCGCGTTGGTGCTGGTCGAACGTGTTGGCGGCACGGCCGTGCTTCGGCTCAATCGCGCCGAGCGGCACAACAGCCTGGTGCCGGAACTGCTCGAAGCGCTGCTGGCCGCGCTGGAGCGCATGGAGGCGGACCCGGAGGTGCGCGCCGTGGTGCTGAGCCATGCGGGGCGCTCGTTTTCCACGGGCGGCGATGTCGGTGCTTTTGCCGCCTTTGTGCCGCAAAGCGCGGAGTTGGCGCAGTATGCGCAGCGCCTGCTCGGCCTGCTCAACGCAGCTATCCTGCGCCTGGCGGCGCTGCGCCGCCCGGTGATCGCGGCGGTGGAGGGCTGGCTGACGGGGGGCTCACTGGGATTGGTGCTGGCCTGCGACATGACGGTGCTGGGCGAGGGCACGCGCATTGCGCCTTACTACACCGTGGTGGGATTCAGCCCGGACGGTGGCTGGACGGCGATGCTGCCACAACTGATCGGCGCCGCACGCTCGCGGGCGATCCAGCTTGAGAACACCACGCTGACGGCCAGCCAGGCCGTGGCACTGGGCCTGGCGACGCATCTCGCGCCGGCCCGCGAGGCCGAGGCGATGGCGTTGTCCCTGGCGGCCGGCCTGAAGGACAAGGTACCGGGCAGCGTGGCGCATACGCGCGCGCTGCTGCGCTGGGATGCCGATGCGCTGGCCGCTGGGTTGGAGCGCGAGCGCGTGGCGTTCGTGGCGCAGGTGACGAGCGCCGAGGCTGCGGCAGGCATGCGCCGCTTCCTTGGCGATGGCTGCACAGGCTAAGGCAGCAAACGGAAAGGCAGGACGGCAGGAAAGAGCACAGACACGAGCACAGACACGAGCACAGACACGAGCACAGACACGAGCACAGACACGAGCGCAGGAACGAGTACAGGAAAGCGAAGCAGCAACAAGCAGGCAGGATCTGCACTTGCAACGACAAGCGACACCCTCAGAGGAGACAAGAATGCAATTCAAGCACCAAGCCGCTGGCGCGATCGCACTGGCCAGCCTGCTGGCCGCCGGCGGCGCCCTTGCCAAGGACATCCGCATCGCCCACGTCTACGACAAGACCGGGGCGCTCGAGGCCTACGCCAAGCAGACCCAGACCGGGCTGATGATGGGGCTGGATTACGCCACCAACGGCACCATGATGGTCAATGGCAACAAGCTGGTGGTGATGGAGAAGGACACCCAGGGCAAGCCCGACGTGGCCAAGGCCCAGCTTGCCGCGGCGTATAGCGACGATCGGGCGGATATCGCCGTGGGGCCGACGTCCTCCGGCACGGCGCTGGCGATGCTGCCGGTGGCCGAGGAGTACAAGAAGATCCTGCTGGTCGAGCCCGCCGTGGCGGATTCCATCACCGGCGAGAAGTGGAACCGCTACATCTTCCGCACTGGCCGCAATTCGTCGCAGGATGCCATCTCCAACGCCGTGGCGCTGGACAAGCCCGGCGTGCAGATCGCCACCCTGGCGCAGGACTACGCCTTTGGCCGTGACGGCGTGAAGGCCTTCAAGGGCGCGCTCAAGAACGCCAAGATCGTGCACGAGGAATACCTGCCGACCAACACGACGGACTTTACCGCCGGGGCGCAGCGCTTGTTTGATTCGCTCAAGGACAAGCCGGGCCGCAAGATCATCTTCATCATCTGGGCGGGCGCCGGCAACCCGTTCAAGATTGCCGATCTCGATCCCAAGCGCTACGGCATCGAGATCGCCACCGGCGGCAATATCCTGCCCGCCATGAGCAACTACAAGAACTTCCCCGGCATGGAAGGCGCGACGTATTACTACTTCAGCATTCCCAAGAACAAGGCCAACGAGTGGCTGGTGTCCAACCACTACACCAAGTTCAAGTCGCCCCCCGATTTCTTCACCGCCGGCGGCATGACGGCTGGCATCGCGCTGGTCGAGGCGCTCAAGAAGACCAATGGCGACACCAACACCGAGAAGCTGATCGGCGCGATGGAGGGCATGTCGTTCGAGACGCCCAAGGGCAAGATGACCTTCCGCAAGGAAGACCACCAGGCGCTGCAGTCGATGTACCACTTCAAGATCAAGGTCGATCCCGCGTTCGCCTGGGGGGTGCCCGAGCTGGTCCGCGAGATCAAGCCGGAAGAAATGAACGTGCCGATCCGCAACAAGCGGTGATGACAGTGGGCGCCGCTTCCATCGATACAACGGCAGCGCTCTCGCGGGCGGTGGCGGGGCCGCCCGCGCTCGAGACGCGAGATCTCACCATCCGCTTTGGCGGCCACGTGGCGGTCAACGCGGTGTCCTGCGCGTTTCATCCCGGCGAGCTGACCTGCATCGTCGGCCCCAACGGGGCCGGCAAGACCACGTACTTCAACTTGATCTCGGGCCAGTTGCCGCCCAGCGCCGGGCAGATCCTGCTCGACGGCGAGGACGTGACGCGCCTGCCGGTGCCGCACAAGGCGCTGCGCGGCATTGGCCGCGCCTTCCAGCTGACCAGCCTGTTTCCCAATCTGTCCGTGTTCGAGAACGTGCGCCTGGCAGTGCAGTCGCGCCGGCGCATCGGGCTGGATCTGTGGAGCGTGTGGAGCGCAAACCGCGCGGTCCGCGAGCAGGCCGAGGACTGTCTCGAACGGGTGGCCCTGGCCGACAAGCGCCACCTGCCGGTGGCCTCTTTGCCGCACGGCGACCAGCGCAAGCTGGAGGTGGGCATCCTGCTGGCGCTGCAGCCGCGCATCTTCATGTTCGACGAGCCGACCGCCGGCATGAGCGTGGACGAGGTGCCGGTGATCCTCGGCCTGATCCAGGAGATCAAGCGCGACAAGAGCAAGACGGTGCTGCTGGTGGAGCACAAGATGGATGTGGTGCGCTCGCTGGCCGACCGCATCATCGTGCTGCATAACGGCAACCTGATGGCCGATGGCGATCCGGCCGAGGTGATCGCCTCGCCGATCGTGCAGCAGGCGTACCTAGGCATCGCTGCCGGCGACGAGAGCGCGCAGCAGGAGGGCAGTCATGGCTGAAGCACCGGCAGCACCCGCATTATCCCCAGCATCCGCAGCACCCATCCTGAGCCTGGATGGCGTGCAGACGCACATCGGGCCATATCACATCCTGCACGGCGTGAGCTTTGCCGTGCCGCGCGGCGGCGTGACCATGCTGCTGGGGCGCAACGGCGCGGGCAAGACCACCACGCTGCGCACCATCATGAACCTGTGGCAGGCGAGCGAAGGGCGGATCGTGTTCGACGGGGCCGACATCACGCGCCGCGGCACGCCCGCCATCGCGCAGGCCGGCATCGCCTATGTGCCGGAGAACATGAGCGTGTTCTCCGAGCTGACGGTGGCCGAGAACATGCGGCTGGCCGCGCGCAGCGGCGCGATCGACGGGCAGCGGCTTGACTGGGTGTTCCGCATGTTCCCCGCGCTGAAGATCTTCTGGCACCAGCGCGCCGGCGTGCTGTCCGGCGGGCAGAAGCAGATGCTGTCGGTGGCGCGCGCCATCATCGAGCCGCGCAAGCTGCTGATCGTGGACGAACCGACCAAGGGCCTGGCGCCGGCCATCATCCAGAACATGATCACGGTGTTCCGCGAGCTCAAGCAGACGGACGTATCTATCCTGCTGGTGGAGCAGAACTTCCACATGGCCAAGTCGGTGGGGGATACCGTTGCCGTGATGGATGACGGACGCGTGGTGCATACGGGAACGATGGCAGCGCTGGCGGGGGACGAAAGCCTGCAGCAGCGGCTGCTCGGTTTGTCGCTGGCGGCGCACCAGTAGCGCGTATCAATAGTGGCCAGCAGGACAAGACAAATAACAAGACACATCACAAGATATCGTCAGGACCGAGACAATGGCGAGTACAAGCTCCTTACCCACCACCCCGGCGACACCGGCCGATCTGCCCAAGGTCCGGCTCGACTGGACCCCGCTGGCGCTGGCGCCGCTGCTGATGCTGCTGGCCTACCCCTTGATCGGCAGCGGTTCGACCTGGCTGACGCTGACCATCGCCGGCCTTGCCATGGGCATGATCGTGTTCGTGGTGTCGTCGGGCCTGACGCTGGTGTTTGGGCTGATGGACGTGCTCAACTTCGGGCACGGCGCGTTTATCGCGTTAGGAGCCTATGTGGCGGCATCCGTGCTGCTGCCGCTGGGCGCGTGGGTGGAGGCAGACAGCCTGTGGCTCAACCTGGCGGTGTTTGGCCTGGCCATCCTGGCGGCGATGGCGGCGGCGGGCGCCATTGGCTTCCTGTTCGAGCGCATCGTGGTGCGCCCGGTCTACGGCCAGCACCTCAAGCAGATCCTGATCACCATGGGCGGCATGATCGTGGCCGAGCAGCTGATCAAGGCGATCTGGGGTGCTGAGACCATCGCGCTGCAGGTGCCCACCACCTTCCGCGGCGCGGTGCTGCTGGGCGACGCGGCCATCGAGAAGTACCGGCTCATCGCCGTGGTGCTCGGGCTGGTGATCTTTATCTCCATGGTGCTGGTGCTCAACCGCACGCGCATCGGCCTGCTGATCCGCGCCGGCGTGGAGAACCGCGAGATGGTGGAGTCGCTCGGCTACCGCATCCGGCTCTTGTTCATCGGCGTGTTCGTGGTGGGGGCGGGGCTGGCCGGCATGGGCGGCGTGCTTTGGGGGCTGTACCAGCAGAACATTACCGCGTCCATCGGGGCCCAGGTCAATGTGCTGATCTTTATCGTGATCATCATCGGCGGGCTCGGCTCCACCACCGGCTGCTTTGTCGGCGCCTTGCTGGTGGGCCTGATGGCCAACTACACCGGCTTCCTGTTTCCCAAGGTGGCGCTGTTCTCGAACATCCTGCTGATGGTGATGATCCTGCTGTGGCGTCCGCAGGGCCTTTACCCGGTAGCCAAGCGCTGAGCGCCTAGGAAAAAACCATGACCCGACTGCTTTCCGGCGACCTGCCACGAAGCCGCGTGCTGACCGTGATCCTGGTGGCCATGCTGCTGGCGCTGGCGTGCGCGCCTTTCCTGTTTCCTGGTGCGCGCGCGCTCAATATGGCGGCCAAGATCTGCATCTTCGTGGTGCTGGTGGCCAGCTACGACCTGTTGCTCGGCTATACCGGCATCGTCTCCTTTGCCCACACCATGTTTTTCGGCATTGGCGGCTATGGCGTGGCGATCGCCATGTCGCGGCTGGAGCCGGGGTGGGGCGCGCTGGCGCTCGGCACGTTGGGCGCGCTGCTGGTGTCGATGCTGCTGGCCTTCCTGATCGGGCTGTTCTCGCTGCGAGTCAGGGCGATCTTCTTTGCCATGATCACGCTGGCGGTAGCCACCGCCTTTGCCACGCTGGTGTCGCAGCTCTCCGAGTGGACCGGCGGCGAGGATGGCATCAGCTTCAAGGTGCCGGAGGTGTTCACGCCGGGCTTTTCGCTGGGCGACGCCGAGTGGCTTGGCGTGCCGCTCAACGGCAAGCTGTTTTCGTATTACTTCGTGTTTGCGAGCGCGCTGGTGTTGTTCCTGTTGCTGCTGCGCGTGGTGAACTCGCCGTTCGGCCGGGTGCTGCAGGCGATCCGCGAGAACGATTTCCGGGCCGAGGCCATTGGCTACCGCACCGTGGTGTACCGTACCGTGTCCACCGTGCTGTCGGCCGGGTTCGCCACGCTGGCCGGGGTGCTGATGGCGCTCTGGCTGCGCTACAACGGCCCGGACACCTCGTTGTCCTTCGAGATCATGGTCGATATCCTGCTGATCGTGGTGATCGGTGGCATGGGCACGCTGTACGGCGCGCTGATCGGCACCACGCTGTTCCTGGTGGCGCAGACCTACCTGCAGGACGTGATGAAGCTGGCGAGCGATGCCACCGCGGCGATCCCGCTGCTGTCGGGGCTGCTGCATCCGGACCGCTGGCTGCTGTGGCTCGGCTTGTTGTTTATCCTCAGCGTGTATTACTTCCCGCAAGGCATCGTCGGGCGGCTGCGCGGCGATCGCGCCGAGCACGAGGTGGCGTCGTAGATCTGCATGCAATAAAAGGCTAGCAAGATAACAAGAACATCCACAAGCGGAGATCCCAGACCATGTACGTAGTCGACTGGCTGCACAAGAATGCCCTGCATACGCCGGACAAAGTCGCCCTGGTTGACGTGGAGAGCGGCCGCACGGTGACCTACCGGCAGTTCGACGAGCGCGCCAGCCGCTTCGCGGAATACCTGGGCGAGCGCTTGGGGCTGGCGCCCGGGGCCCGCGTGGCCGTACTGGCCCACAACAGCTCGGACTATTTCGAGATGCTCTATGGCTGCGCCAAGGCCGGCATGGTGATGGTCTGCCTGAACTGGCGGCTGGCGGCCGCGGAGCTGCTGCCGATCCTGCGCGACTGCTCGCCCGACGTGCTGGTGGCCGGTGATGGCTTTCTTGCCACCGCCGCCGCGCTTGCCGACACCTTGCCGCTGCGCGCGGTTTTGCACCTGGCTGACGACGAGAGCGCGGACGTGCCGGGCGGCTGGACCGAGTACGAAGCGATGCTGGCGGGTAGTTCCGGGCGTGTCATCGAGATGCCGTGCCGCGATGAGCACGAGGTCTGGCACCTGCTTTACACCTCGGGCACCACGGGACGGCCCAAGGGCGTGATCCAGACCTACGGCATGGTGTTTTTCAACGCCGTCAACGCCATGCTGGCCAACAAGATCACGCGCGACGACGTGTTCCTGAACGTGCTGCCGTTCTTCCATACCGGCGGGCTGAACCTGTACGCCAATCCCGTGCTGCATGCCGGCGGCACCGTGCACATCATGCGGCAGTTCGACGCCGAGGTGACGCTGCGCAAGCTCGATGCCAGCGCCGGGGAGGGCATCACCATGTTCTTCGCCGTGCCCGCGGTCTACCTGTTCCTGAGCCAGCATGCCGGCTTCGCGGCGGCGGATTTTTCCCGCGTGCGCAATATGTCCGCGGGCGGCTCCGCGGTGCCGCGGCCGCTGCTCGAGGCCTACCTGGCCAAGGGCGTGACGATCTGCTTCGGCTTTGGCATGACCGAGACCGGGCCAACCGTGTTCGTGTGCGACGAAGCCACGGCGCGCCGCAAGATCGGCACCATCGGCAAGCCGGTCGGCTCCATGCTGACGCGGGTGGTGGATCCACAGGGCCGCGACGTGGCGCCGGGCGAACGTGGCGAGCTGCTGATCAAGGGGCCGGGCGTCACGCCCGGCTACTGGAACCTGCCGGAGGCCACCGAGGCCGCCATCCGTGGCGGCTGGCTGTATTCGGGCGATATCGCTTACATGGATGAGGAGGGCGACTACTACATCGTCGACCGCGCCAAGGACATGTTTATCTCCGGCGGTGAGAACGTCTACCCTGCCGAAGTGGAGAATGTGCTGTTTCAGCTTGCTGCCGTATCCGAGGCCGCCGTCATCGGCGTGCCCGATGCGCGCTGGGGCGAGGTCGGCATGGCGCTGGTGGTAGCAAAGCCCGGCATGGCGCTCGATGCCGAAGGCGTGCTCGCGCATTGCCGCGCCGCGCTGGCAAGCTACAAGGTGCCGCGCCACGTGCGGATGATCGAGGCGCTGCCGCGCACGCCGTCGGGCAAGGTGGAAAAGCACAAGCTGCGCGCGCGCTTCCAGGCGCAGTGAGGGCGGCGCGCCGTGTGAAGTCATGCAGTGGCTGTCTCGTGAAATTCTCGTTTCTGTCGTTTCTGTATTGCGTTCCGATCGATCCAGCATGCCGGGCCGGCATGCAATAAGGGGGCACAACATGTTGCGCGGACTTGCAGGGCATAGCGATTTGACCAGATACGGCGTGTGCCTGGCGCTGGCAGGGGCGGCGGGCTTGTTGCTGGCGGCGTGCGGCTCGGGCGATAACAACACCAGCAGCGGCAATACCAATCCCAATACCAAGCCGGCCAATATCGGCGCGGTCACGATCAAGACCTACGACGGCAACACGGACGACCTGCTCACTGCTGGCCTCGGCAAGGACGGCCTGGGCTCCGCCACCGCGCCGTTGCCGCTGAATCCGGCCGCGCCCACCGCGGCCGAGCTGCGCCGCTACGCCATCTACACCAACTACCGCGCGCTGGTGGATACCACGGCGGGCGGTGGCTATGGCTCGCTGTACGGCCCCAATGTGGACGCGCAAGGCAACATCACGACGGGGCAGGGCAAGGTCGCCGGGCGCGAGTACCTGGCCTTCTCCGACGATGGCAGCGGCCAGCAGAACGTAACCATGCTGGTACAGATTCCCGACAGCTTCAATGTGGCCAAGCCGTGCCTGATCACCGCCACGTCGTCCGGCTCGCGCGGCGTCTATGGCGCGATCTCCACCGGCGAGTGGGCACTCAAGCGCGGCTGCGCTGTCGCCTACACGGACAAAGGCACCGGCGCCGCGCCGCACGACCTGGACACCGATACCGTTGCGCTGATCGACGGCACCCGCGCCAGCCGCGCCGCGGCCGGCGCCAACGCGCAGTTTGCCGCGCCGTTTCCCAACACCAGCCTGGCCGCATTCAATGCGCTGGCGCCGCACCGGCTGGCGTTCAAGCACGCGCACTCGCAGCGCAACCCCGAGAAGGACTGGGGCACGTTCACGCTGCAGGCCGCCAGTTTCGCCATCTGGGCCATCAACGACCGCTTTGGCAACGTGGCCACCGATGGCACGCGCCAGCGCAGCCTGGGCCCGGACAAGATCGTGGTGATCGCGTCCAGCGTGTCCAACGGCGGCGGCGCGGCGATTGCCGCGGCGGAGCAGGACACCCAGGGCCTGATCGACGGCGTGGCAGTGGGCGAGCCGAACCTCAACCTGCCCAGCAACACGGGCGTCACCGTCACCCGTGGCGGCGTGCCGGTCAGCCTGTCCGGGCGCCCGCTGTATGACTACACCACCACGGCCAACCTGCTGCAGCTCTGCACCTCGCAGGCGAGCGCGCTGGTGAATGCGCCGGGTGTGGCGCTGTACGCGCTGCCCACCGTCGGGCTGGCGCAGCCGGCGCTCAACCGCTGCCAGTCGCTGGCCAACGCGGGCCTGGTGACCGGGCCGGATGCCGCCAGCCAGTCCGTCAGCGCGTTGCAGGCGCTGCACGCCTTTGGCTGGGAAGCCGAGTCCGATGTGCTCCATCCGTCGCTGGCCCTGTTTGAGGTGGCCAATGCAGTCTCGGTGACCTTTGCCAACGCGCTCGCGCGGGCCGGCGTGGCGGATCGCTTGTGCGGCTTCAGCTTTGCCGCGACCGGCACGGCAGTCCTGACGCCGGCGGCGATTGCGCCAGCTACGCTCAATGTGCTGTACGCGACAGGCAATGGCGTGCCGCCGGCGGCCGGCGTGCAGCTGATCAACGACAACAATCCCGGCGGCCCGCTGCGCGATATCTATTCCCAGTCGCCGAGCAACAATGTGGCCGATGCCAACCTCGACGGCGCGCGCTGCCTGCGCGGCCTGCTCACCGGCACCGGCGCGCAGGCCCAGGCGCTGCAGGCGGGCCTGGCCCAGACGCTGCGCTCGGGCAACCTGCACGGCAAGCCGGCCATCATCGTGCATGGCCGCAGCGATGCGCTGCTGCCGGTCAACCATACGTCGCGGCCTTATCTCGGCTACAACCGGCT
The DNA here is from genome assembly GCF_059421605.1 of Cupriavidus sp. GW821-FHT02F09. NCBI lineage: Bacteria > Pseudomonadati > Pseudomonadota > Betaproteobacteria > Burkholderiales > Burkholderiaceae > Cupriavidus > Cupriavidus sp. GW821-FHT02F09. Next base: position 372,682 of record NZ_JBWKVH010000002.1, on the reverse strand, counting down.
CCAGGAGGGCAGCGCCAGCAAGCTGTCCTATATGGAAGTCACCAATGGCCAGCATTTCGACAGTTTCATCGGCGCGGTAGCGGGCTACGACAACCGCTTCATCCCGCTCCACGTCTACCTGAACCGGGCGCTCGACGCGGTCTACGACAACCTCGCCAACGGCCGCGCGCTGCCACCCTCGCAGGTGGTGCGCACGGTCGCGCGCGGTGGCACCGCGTCGCCGGCACCCGCCATCTTGCCCACCAACCTGCCGCCGTTTGCCGCAACGCCCGCCGATGCGGACCGGATCACGGTCAACGGCAGCACCGTAGAGGTACCCAACTGATGAAGGCATCCCGCCCACGCGTTCTGACGCAAGAAGATTTCGACCGCTTCGCCTCGCTCTCGCGCGATGACAACCCCATCCACTGCGATCCGGCGTTCGCCCGCACGACGCATTTTGGCGCCACGGTCGCGCATGGCATGTTCCTGTTCTCGCTGCTTTGCGCGCAGATGCAGCGCAGCAACCCCCGGCCGGTGCTGCCCATCGCGCAAACGCTGATGTTCCCGCGTCCCACCTTTGTCGGCGACGGCGTGGCCGCCGTGCTGGTGTTGAACGAAACGCCCGGGCGCGACCGGATCGCGCTGGACACGTCGGTGCGCTGCGTGCAGCGTGGCCGCAACCGCACGCCCGTCACGGATGAGCAGATAACGGCACATGGCGACGCGGTGCTGCTGGTCGACGCCAGCGCGGAATCGCTGGCCGAGGCCCAGCGCCAGGATGCCGACGAAGTTGCGCAATCCGCCGGGCAGCTTGTGGGGCAGCCAGCTGGCGACCGTGCGCTCTATCACCTGAGCGTGGGCCAGGAGGCTTCGGCGGTACGCAGCTTCAGCGCGGGCGATATCGATGAATACGTGGCGTTGACCGACGATGGCAATGCCTTTTATACCGACCCGGTGTTCGCCCACAGCCGTGGCTTCGAGGGCACCATCGTGCCGCTGCCATTGCTGGCCGGCATGTTCTCGGATCTGCTGGGCACGCGCTTGCCGGGCCGCGGCACTGGCTGGATGAAGCAGTCGCTGCGGCTGCGCTCGCCCGCGCGGCTGGGCGAGCTGCTGAGCGCATCGGTGCGCATCGTGCGCCTGCGCGGCGACAAGGACCTGGTCAACCTGGCCACGGTGGTCACCGGCGACGATGGCCGCGTGGTGCTGGCCGGGGAGGCGCTGGTGCTGGTGCGCAACCTGGAGGACAAGCGGTCGCTGGCGGCCGCCTGAAGCCGCGTGGGTGGCCAAGGTGCAACGTATTTCCTGCGCCACATCAAGGGCCGTGCAGTCAGGCCTTGAAATGCACGCGCAAAGCCTTATCTTTCGATCAGACACCAGTGTCCGGCCCGCGTGGCGGGATCGGCAGGCCGGGGCGCAAGCGCCTTGCCTACCGCATCGGGCACTCATCCGAAAAAGAGGGCTCCTAAATGCGACTTGACAAACTGACTACCCGATTCCAGGAAGCGCTGGCCGATGCCCAGAGCCTGGCGATCGGCAACGACAACCAATACATCGACCCGCTGCACGTGCTGCGCGCCTTGCTGGCGCAGAACGACGGCGCCGCCCGTGCGCTGCTGGCGCGTGCCGGCGTCAACGTCGGCGGCCTGACCACCGCGCTGGATGCCGCCATCAAGCGCCTGCCGCAGGTGCAGGGCACCAGCGAGGTCCAGGTCGGGCGCGAACTCAGCGCGCTGTTCAACGCCACCGAGAAAGAGGCCATCAAGCGCGGCGACCAGTTCATCGCCAGCGAGCTGTTCCTGCTCGCGGTGGCCGATGACAAGGGCGAGGCCGGCCGCATCGCACGTGAAAACGGCCTCTCGCGCAAATCGCTCGAGACCGCCATCGAAGCCGTGCGCGGCGGCGATTCGGTCAACAGCGCCGACGCCGAAACCCAGCGCGAAGCGCTGAAAAAGTACACCGTGGACCTCACCGAGCGTGCCCGCATCGGCAAGCTCGACCCCGTGATCGGCCGTGACGACGAAATCCGCCGCACCATCCAGATCCTGCAGCGCCGCACCAAGAACAATCCCGTGCTGATTGGCGAGCCGGGCGTGGGCAAGACCGCTATCGTGGAAGGCCTGGCCCAGCGCATCGTCAACGGAGAAGTGCCGGAAAGCCTCAAGAGCAAGCGCGTGCTGGTGCTCGACATGGCTGGGCTGCTGGCCGGCGCCAAGTACCGCGGCGAGTTCGAGGAACGCCTCAAGGCCGTGCTGTCGGACATCGCCAAGGACGAAGGGCAGACCATCGTCTTTATCGATGAGCTGCACACCATGGTCGGGGCCGGCAAGGCCGAGGGCGCGATCGACGCCGGCAACATGCTCAAGCCGGCTCTCGCGCGCGGTGAACTGCATTGCATCGGCGCCACCACGCTGGACGAGTACCGCAAGTACATCGAGAAGGACGCCGCGCTGGAGCGCCGCTTCCAGAAGGTGCTGGTCGACGAACCCAGCGTGGAGGCCACCATCGCCATCCTGCGCGGCTTGCAAGAGAAGTACGAGCTGCACCATGGCGTGGAGATCACCGACCCGGCCATCGTCGCGGCGGCGGAGTTGTCGCATCGCTATATCACCGACCGCTTCCTGCCCGACAAGGCCATCGACCTGATCGACGAAGCCGGCGCGCGCATCAAGATGGAAATCGACTCCAAGCCGGAGGTGATGGACAAGCTCGAGCGCCGCACCATCCAGCTCAAGATCGAGCGCGAGGCCGTCAAGCGGGAAACCGACGAGGCGTCGAAGAAGCGGCTCGAACTGATCGAGCAGGAAATCGGTCGCCTGGAGAAGGAATACGCTGACCTCGAAGAGATCTGGAAGGCCGAGAAGGGTGCCGCCCAGGGCGCAGCCGCGCTCAAGGAAGAGATCGACAAGATCCGCCTGGAGATCACGCGCCTGCAGCGCGAAGGCAAGCTCGACAAGGTGGCGGAGCTGCAGTACGGCAAGCTGCCAGAACTGGAAGGCAAGCTCAAGGCCGCCACGGTCGCCGAAGCCAGCGAGCAGAAGCAGCCCAACAAGCTGCTGCGCACGCAGGTAGGCGCCGAGGAGATCGCCGAGGTGGTAAGCCGCGCGACCGGCATCCCGGTGTCCCGGATGATGCAGGGCGAGCGCGAGAAGCTGATCCAGATGGAGGACTACCTGCACCGCCGCGTGGTGGGCCAGGACGAGGCCGTGCGCCTGGTGTCGGACGCCATCCGGCGCTCGCGTGCCGGCCTGTCGGACGAGAACAAGCCCTACGGCTCGTTCCTGTTCCTCGGCCCCACCGGGGTGGGCAAGACCGAACTGTGCAAGGCGCTGGCCGAGTTCTTGTTCGATTCGCAGGACCACCTGATCCGCATCGACATGAGCGAGTTCATGGAGAAGCACAGCGTGAGCCGGCTGATCGGCGCGCCGCCGGGATACGTGGGCTATGAAGAGGGCGGTTACCTGACCGAGGCCGTGCGCCGCAAGCCGTACAGCGTGATCCTGCTCGACGAAGTCGAGAAGGCCCACCCGGACGTCTTCAACGTGCTGCTGCAGGTGCTGGACGACGGTCGCCTGACCGACGGCCAGGGCCGCACGGTGGACTTCAAGAACACGGTGATCGTGATGACCTCGAACCTGGGATCGCACATCATCCAGGCAATGACCGGCGAGCCGCACGAAGCGGTCAAGGGCGCGGTATGGCAGGAAGTGAAGACGCATTTCCGGCCCGAGTTCCTGAACCGTATCGACGAGGTGGTGGTGTTCCATTCGCTCGACCAGCAGCATATCGAGTCGATCGCCCGCATCCAGCTGGAGCGGCTGACGGCACGGCTGGCGCGCATGGACATGACGCTGGAGGTGAGCGAAGCTGCGCTGGCCAAGATCGCCAGCGCTGGCTACGATCCGGTGTTCGGGGCGCGTCCGCTCAAGCGTGCGATCCAGCAGCAGATCGAGAACCCGGTGGCGCGTCTCATCCTCGAAGGCAAGTTCGCCGCCAAGGATGTGGTGCCGGTGGATTACCAGGATGGGGAGTACACCTTCGGTCCGAAGGGCCACTGAGGCACGGCACTACCACGGCACTACCACGGCAGTACGCCAGAACGAAAAACCGCCCCTTTGCCGGGGCGGTTTTTCTTTGTAATCAACATTAATAAAATGCGGTCCGGGCCGTTGCATCCGCGCCACCCTCGGGTCACGCCTGCATCACATGTATCACATGCATCCCGGAGATGCGCTCGTCAGCGCCGGTAGGGGTGATGGTAGGCATACCAGTCGCGGCGACCCCACCAGCGCCGTCCATCCCAGTAGCGCTCACCGTGCCACCCGATCACCACCGCCGGCGCCACCACCACTGGCGGCCCATATCCGACATAACCGGGAGGGGGCCCATAGACCGGAGCCGGCGCAGGATAGGCCGCGGGCGGCGGGGGGGCGGGATAGGCGGGCGGAGCCTGATACACGGGCGCGGGGTAGGCCGGCGCCACCACCACCGGCGCAGGCACGCCGACGTTCAGGTCCACATCGACGCGTGCCAATGCGGGCTGGGCGAGCGCCAGAACAAATGCGCCAAGCCCCAGCGCGTAGAAGTTACCTTGCTGCATGTCGATCCTCATCTTGCAGTCGCAATAAGCTGACTCTAGCCATGCCATCGCACTGCCGGGGATTTCAACTGTAACGATATTTCACGGCGCGGAGGCAGCCAGCGGGGGCATCAGGCCGAGCGCTCGTTGGTGAGGCGATACAGGGGCATCAGTTCCCGGACGCAAGCGTCCGAGGCCGATTTGCTTTCCACCCTGATTGCACGGGTCACGGCATCCTTGACCCGGCGCAGGCCGCCCTGCTCAAGGAAGGCCTTCAACGCGGGGTTCTCCATGAAGCGGTTGAATTCGAGCCTGTCGGCACCCGTAATGCCGGCCTCGGCGATCTCCTTGCCCGACAGCGCCGCCTCCCTGGTCTTGCGCCCGACCGGCGAGCCCAGCAAGCGCGCCAGCTGCATCGCCAGCCCTGCATCCTGGATCTCCGGTGCCAGCGCGGGCCGGACCGCCGCTTCGACCACCTCGGGCGAGAGCTTAGCCCGGGCGCATTGCGTGTAGCGCTCTTTGGGGATGGGCCCGATTTTCGCCGGCAGCCTGGCAAAGGCCTGGTCCAGGCCAGCGGCAAGGATGGCGCCGACGTCAAACGCACGGATCAGCGCCATGACCGCTTCATCGTAAGTCGGGGGAAACAACTGGGGCGGCTCTGTCAGACGCTCTTCGATGCTTAGCGTGGGCTGCTCGGCCTGGGGCGCCGCCCAGCCGTCGTGGCCGTGGCCGAGTGCCAGCGCAAGGGCGGCTGGCAGAAGTATCGCCGGCAAGATCGGCGGCTTGCCGACCGGCTTCCTGATTGGTATTGGGGCCGCAATGTCATGGGTAACCTCGCCAAGGGAAGCGGCAAGCCCTGGTTGAGCGCATCGGGGACAGTCGTTCATGTTTTGCGCCGGCTCGTCTGGGTATCTCTTGCGGATTATGCCGGGATTGGGCGCGCACGGCCCGCCCGTGCCACGCTGCAAAGCGCCAATCGGGCCGCAACTCCGGGCGCAGTCGTGTGGAAAACGAGCAACGCGCGATTTACGCGCCCGCGCCGCCTGTGTAATATCCGGCACCTGCAGCGCTTGTGCTGTTGATCGTTCCCCCCTTGTTACTGGAGAGCAAAGTGCCCCGCACGTCCGCCATCACCCTCTGATGCCGACGACACCTGCACACGCAGAGTGCCGATGGCGCGCCCGCGCTCTTCGCCTGCTGTGCTTGCCTCAAGCGCTTACGCTGTCCCAGGCCTGAGTTGCCTGCCGGGGCACCGCCAATGCCACCACGCGCCATCCCATCGTCGGCTCCAACTTTTCTGGAGTTCGAAATGACGATGCAAGAACCCGAAGCGCTTCGGGAAACCAACCCTGCCGACCCGATTGCCGATCGCGTGAAGTATCCGCGCACGCTGCATTTGCCGTGGTCGCCAGGACTTAGCGACGATGACCGGAGGATCGAGTCCCTGGATGCCTTCCAGGGCTGCCGCGTGATTGTCACGTCCAAGATGGACGGAGAAAACACCTCGCTCTACCGCACGGGCATGCACGCCAGGAGCCTGGACAGCCGCCATCATCCAAGCCGTGACTGGCTCAAGGGATTCTGGGGCGCGATGCGCATGGATATTCCGCAGGGTTGGCGCGTCTGCGGCGAGAACCTGTTCGCCATGCATTCGATCCGTTACCGCGACCTGGCTTCGTTCTTCCTTGGGTTCTCGATCTGGAACGCGCGTAACGTATGCCTCGGTTGGGATGAAACGCTGGAGTGGTTTGCCTTGCTCGGTATCGAGCCGGTGCCGGTGCTTTACGACGGCGTGTTCGACGCCGCGGCGATCCAAGCCCTCTGGGGCGAACGTGAGCGCGAGCGGATGGAGGGCTATGTGGTCCGGATCGCGGGCGCGTTCCCCTATGCCGGTTTCAGGCGCTGCGTGGCGAAGTTCGTGCGCAGCGGGCATGTGCAGACGGACGCGCACTGGATGCACAACCACGCGTTCGAGCAGAACCATATGCGTGAGCGCGCAGGAGAGCCGCAATGGAAATGACCGACCTGTTGACCGCAGCGAACCAGCAATCGCTGCGCACGGCACCTGTGCTGCGGGCGCCTGCCTACACGAGCCTGATGGCACTCGTGCCTGCCCCGGGTGTCGACCCGGACTGGCAGGCCTTGATGGCGGCATTCCCATGCCTGGAGCCGTTGCGCCGCACGCCGCAGGATCCGCGTTATCACGCGGAGGGCGACGTCTGGACCCATACCAAGCTGGTGGTCCAGTCCCTGGTGGGGCTGGATGACTATGCGATGGCCACTCCCGAGCGCCGCTTTGTCCTGTTCCATGCGGCGCTGCTGCACGACATCGCCAAGCCAGCCACCACGCGGGTAGACCCGCAAACCGGGGCGATCGGCCAGCCGGGCCACTCGGCGCGCGGCGCGGTCGATGCGCGCGTGCTGTTGTGGCGCAGCGGTGTGCCCTTTGCCTTGCGCGAAGCGGTTTGCCGGCTGATCCACGTGCATCAGCTGCCGTTCTATGCCATCCGGGGAAGCCGGTCCGGCGAGTCCGCCGAGATGGTGGTGCGGCGCCTGTCGCTGGAACTCGATATACGCGAGCTGGCGGCGCTGGCCGAGGCCGACATGCGTGGGCGGGTATGCGCAGACAGCGAAGACGTGCTGGTCGACATCGCGCTGTTTCGCGAGCTGGCGCGCGAGGAGGGATGCTACGGCCAGCCGCGCGCCTTCGCGGACCGCTGGACTCGGATGCGCTACCTCCGGGGCGAAGACGTCCATCCGGACTATGCTTACCACCGCGAGGCGGGCTCCACCGTGACGGTCCTGAGCGGCCTGCCGGCCACAGGCAAGAGCACCTGGATCAAGACATGCTGCGCCGGTCTGCCGGTTGTGGGGTTTGACGACGCACGCGAGGCCCTCGGGCTGAAATACGGGAAGAACGAGGGCGCGGCGATGCACTTTGCCGTCGACCAGGCAAAAGCGCTGCTGCGCGAGGGCAGGCCGTTCATCTGGAACGCGACGCACCTGAGCCGGCAGATGCGCGCGAAAACCCTCGACTTGCTGTTCGCGTACGGCGCCGAAGTCAATGTCGTCTATCTGGAGGCCGCGGAGCAGACCATCCTGTCGCGCAACCGCAAGCGCGACACCACGCTGACCAACGCCGCCATCGAGAGAATGCTCCACAGGTGGGAGGTGGTGTCGCCGGTTGAGGCGCACTCGGTCACCTATCACATCGCCAATTGAACCGGATGCTGGCCCGTGCCATGCCATGCGGCACGGGCGCATCAGGACTCAGGAACCTGCGGGAGGCGCAGCCACCTTGCGCCCAGCCATGTGATGCAGATACGCCAGCAAGTCCTTCAGATCCGCGTCGGACAGCGTTTTTTCGTCGATCGCCGACATGCGCGCGTTGGGCCACCAGCGCAGCGACTGCGGGTCGCGGATCAGCGTGGCCAGCTTGTCGTCGCCCAGATAATCGACGGCACTGTGCGGCACATTCAGATCGGGGCCAAGGTGCGCGTCGCCGACCCGGTTGAGGGAGTGGCACGAGAAGCAAACGCGCTGGAACGTCGCGAAGCCGCGCATGACCGCGCCGTCCGCCGGCAGGCCGGGGGCGGGCCGGATGGCCGCAAAGCGCTCCGCCGGCGGCGCGGTGATGTCGATGCGCACGATGCTGTACGTCCAGAGGCTCTCGTTGACCTCGGAAGCGGCGCGGCCCGCCGGCACTGTCCAGATCAGGCGGAACGGCCCGATGTCCTGGCCCTTGAGCGTCGGCCACGGCGCGGCAGGATTTTCCACCGCGAGCCAGGCGCGCGGCTCGTCGGCGCTATCGGCCAGCAACAGGCGCGTCGGCAGGTGAGAGACATAGCCATCGCTGGCTGCGGTCGTCGCACTCGCGTCGGCCGTCACCGGCATGCCGCGCAGCAGGGCGGCCAAGGGAATCGCCTTGAACGTCAGGCGGCGTTTCAGGTTGTCATCGTCCACCGTCACGTCGGTCAGGCGGCGGTCTTTCAGCAGCGCATCCCGCGTCCAGTTGCGCTGTTGCGCACCGGCGGCAATGGTCAGCGTCGCCGTGTCCGCGGCGCAAGCCGGACCCGCCAGGAACGCCATGGCGCATCCAAGCGCACCAACGGCCATTGCGATCCAGACTTTCATGGGTCTTCCTCCAGGGCGAGCGAACAATGTGCGGCGGTCGTTGGCGATCATTCTAGCCGTTGCAAGCGAGCGTCGGCCTTTTTCGCCGGCTCGGCGGCGGGCGCGGTCGTTTGCATGATCGTTCGTCATTTCTGCGTATCGGCGCGCCCGGCGCCGAGCGCTTCGAGCAGTGGCTTCAGCGCATCGAGTTCCGCGCCAAAGCCGCCCCAGTCGCCTGCCTTCAATCGCTCCATGGCGCGGTCATAGTGGGCGAGTGCCTCGCGGGCGCGGCCATCTGGTGCGCCACCGGGCGCGGCCGCCACCGGGGCCGCCTTCTTGAAGAGCGCCGCCAGGGCCGCGCCCAAGGTTTCCTCCATCACCACATGGTCGCCATAGGCGGCGATCACCCGTTTCAGTTCGGGCAACTGACCGGACTCCGCGCGCAAGTAGAGCGGCGAGACGTAGAGAATCGAGTTGTCGATGGGCACGACCTGGAGGTGGCCGCGGATGACGCGCGACCCCATCTGGTTCCACAGCGAAATCTGCTGCGAAATCTCGGTGTTTTGCTGGATGCGCGCCTCGATCTGGAATGGCCCATAGACCAGCTTGTCCTTGGGAAAGGCATAGACGACGAGCTTGCCGTAGTCAGGCGGATCGCAACGCGCCGCCAGCCACGCAATCATGTTCTCGCGCTGGCTGGGCACCATCGGCAGCATCAGCACGAATTCGGCGCGCGGCTGCGCGGGCAGCCGCACGATCATGTAGTAGGGCGTCATGGGCATGCCGGGGCCGGTGCCCGCATCGATGTCGGCCTGCTTGCGCGGGAACTGCCAGAGGTCCTCGCGGTTGTAGAAGACTTCCGGCGTTTCCATGTGATAGGCGCGGTAGACCTGCGCCTGGATCAGGAACAGGTCTTCGGGGTAGCGGATATGCTGCTGCAGGTCTTGCGGCATCGCGCCCAGCGGCTTGAACAGGCCCGGGAAAATGCGCTGGTACGTTCGTACGACGGGATCGGCGGCGTCGCTGATGTAGAAATCGGCTGTCCCGTTGTACGCATCGATCACCACCTTGACCGCGTTGCGGATGTAATTGTCGCCGTCACCGGTGCCCGGCTGGGAGTATGGGAACCAGCGGCTGGTGGTATAGGCATCCTGGATCCAGAAAAGCCGCCCGCCGCCGACGACGATGTAGGGGTCATGGTCGAGGCTGAGGAACGGGGCGATCGTGCGCACCCGGTCCTGGATATTGCGATGGAGCAGGATCCGGCTCGCGGGCGTGATGTAGCTGGTCACCAGGATGTTGGGATCGTCGAATTGCCAGGCGAAGAGGGCCTGCAGCGCCATGCTGCCGATCGCGACGCCGTCGCGCCCGTGGTAGGTCGTATAAACGTTCTCATCGCCTTTGGGGTAATCAAATTCGGGCGCGTTGCCGTTGACGATCACATAGCCCTTGCCGCCTTCACCAAAGTACAGGCGCGGCTCGACCATGGGCGGGCCGCCGCTGGAGACAGGCGGAATATCCTTCAGGTAAAGCGTAGGCAGGCCTTCCGCGGATTTCTCCGTGACCGGCGACATCACGACGCCATTGCCGTGGGTGAACAGGAGATGCAGGTTGACCCAGGTCTGGGCATTGGCAGGAAGCAGCGACGGCTCCAGCTCCCGCGCCGAGAGCATCACCTGCTGGTAACGGGCGTCGAACCGGTAGCGGTCGATGTCCGTCGCCAGGAATTTGTAATAGGTCCTGATCTCCTGCAACTGCGCGTAGGTATCGCGCAACGGTTGCAGATCCCACAGGCGGATGTTGTCGATGGTCGGGCGATTGGCCTGCAGCGCGGCGAGATCGAGGTTCTGCTCGGCGGGAAACGGCTTTACCGAGATTTGCGCCAGGCCATAGGCGTCGCGCGTCAGCGCAATGTTGTGGGCGATATAGGGCGTCTCCAGCTGCAGTTCGTTCGGCTTGACATAGAAACGCTGGAACAGCGCCGGGTAGATCAGCACCAGTACCAATGCGCTGCCGAACACGGATAGCGCCGAGGCGGCAGGAATGCGATAGCCCCGCCAGCGCATATTGGCCCACGAGGCGGCTGCGGCCGCGGTGGCCAGGCCGATCAGCGGCCACAGGACTGGCAGCCCCACATGGATATCGGTATAGCTGGCGCCTACCACCACGCCGTTGTCCCCGTAGAGCAGCAGAAAGCGGTCGAGCCAGTAGGACCAGGCCTGCAGCAGGAAGAACAGGCCCAGCAGGGCCGAGCCGTGGGCCGCGGCCGCGGGTGAAAGCCCGCGCGGCGAGCGCATGCAGGCGATGTCGCCGCGCATTCCGTACACCGTGGCCGCTGCCGCAGCGCTGCAGCACAGCAGCAGTAGCAGCCAGTTCCTCAGCGCAAGATAGGCGGGCAGCGAGAAGAGATAGAAGCCGATGTCCTTGCCAAAGATCGGATCGGCCTTGCCAAAGGGCACCTGGTTGAGGTAGCGAAGCACGAGGTCCCAGTCCGGGATTTCGCTGGTGGCGAGGAGCAGGCCCAGGAGGACGGCGGCACCGGCGATGGCGGCGTGCCAGGGCAGGTGCGGCGCGACTTCGCCCACCAGCTCGCTCAAGACCTCTGCCTTCCAGGAGCCGGGCGGGCTCGCATAGCGGTGCGCCAGCGATCCCGACACCCAGATCGCGCCAGCCGACGCAGCGAAGACAGCGGCGAACAGAAGCACCTTGGTGACAAGGACCGTCCAGAAGACGTTGACATAGCCGATGGAGGAAAACCACAGCCAGTCAACCAGCATGCCGGTGAGGCGGCCGATGACGATCAGGCCGATGATGCCAACCGCAACCCTGGCGGTAATGCGCCTCAGGCGCAGGCCGGATATCCCTGGCGAGCGCATCGATCATGCTCCTTTGCCGGACCGTCATCCGTGGCCTGCGGCTGCCCGCAACAAGGCAAAGGTCCAAGCTGGCCCGGCCCGACAATTCATTGTAGGTGGGGAATCATCCGGCAGCAGATGGACATTTACGGGCTGTTTATGCCTGGCCGATAGCTTTCTACGCCATTTGCATGGGCGAGTTCTTAATCTGTGGACTGTCCAAACCGGTGAGCAACATGATGCCGCACAGCCGCAATGCACTACGCACAGGCCAACCTCATCACGGTGGCGGGTATTACCTGAAACTGACCGGATGCCTGCTGGCCCTCGGTTTGTTGTACGCCTTGTCATCGTGATACCAGTCTGCGCCGACTGCGCAAGGCGATGCGCGCAGGCGTGCCGTCAGCCTGCCGCCTTTTGTTCCAGGTAGTCCACCAGCAGCCTTGCCGCTGGCGAAAGGCTTGCCTCGTCGCGCATGCAGATCGCGAAGCGGCGCTGCGCCCAGGTATCGGTGAGCGGGACCACCCGTACGCCAAAGCCGGCGTAAGTGGGCTCGACCACCTCGCGGGGCATGATGGCAAGACCCAGATTCGCGCGCACGCAGCGCAGGGACGCATCGAACGAGGAAACCACCACGCGGTACGCCATCGGCTTGCCGATGATGGCCGCGGCGCGCGCGAGCATGGTGTGCACAGCCGTCTGCCCGGGCAGCCCGATGTGGTCGAACTCCAGTGTTTGCTCAAACGTGCAATCCGCCTGGCTAGCGAGCGGATGCTCGGGATGCACGATGGCCGCCAGGGCATCGCTGCGATAGGGGCGGGTCCGGAATCCTTCCAGATCCGCGGCATCCCAGCAGATACCCAACGGTGCGGATCCCTCACGCAATGCGCGGACGAGGTCGCGGCTGAGGCTTTCCTCGACGGTGACGCGGATGTCCCGATGCTCGGGCACCTGCAGGAAGCTCGCGATATCGTCGGGCAGCGACTCGGCCATGCACGATACGGTGACCAGCAAGCGGACTTGCCCCTTGATGCCGGTCCCGTAGTCGGCCATGTCGCGCTCCACGCGATCAGCCGCGGCCAGCATGGCGCGAGCGTGCTCAAGCAGGATCTCACCCGCCGCGGTCGGGATCACGCCGCGCCGGCGCCGCTCGAACAGCGTGACGCCCACCGTGTCTTCCAGCTGCGCCAGCCGCTTGCTGATGGCCGAAGCCACGATGTGCTGCTGTTCGCCGGCGCGCGCCATGTTGCGGGTCTCGCAAACCGCAACAAACAGGCGCAGGGAGGTGAGGTCTAGATCACGCATCGAAAGCCTTCAACGGTGGATTTCCAGTCTGGAAATTAAGTGCGGCCATCTTAACGTTTCTTGTCATCACCGGAAATTCCTCGGGCTGGACACGAGCGGTGGCACTTGGCGCCTCGTGTGCGGCAGTCGGCGGGCCGCTGGCTTGGGCACGCATCGGAGTGATTCGCTTAGATGTTCCAATCCGGAATGCTGGTGCTTCTTGATTACCGCTTCTGGCCTAGGCTGGAACAACATAGAGTGCATAGGCCAGACTGAAGCACTAATCTCCGAGGGGACACAGATCCAATGACAACGCACATTCCATCGGCACCGCGCCAAGCCGTGATCCGCGAGGTCGGGCTGCGTGACGGGCTGCAAAGCATCGCCACCATCCTGCCGACTTGCGCCAAGCGCGAGTGGATCCAGGCGGCCTATGCGGCGGGCCAGCGGGAGATCGAAGTCGGCTCGTTCGTCCCGGCGAAGCTGCTGCCGCAACTTGCCGATACCGCGGAACTCGTGGACTTTGCCAGGTCGCTGCCGGGGCTGTTCGTCTCGGTCCTGGTGCCGAACCTGCGGGGCGCGGAGAACGCCATCGCCAGCGGCGCGGACCTGATGCTGGTACCGCTTTCCGCCAGCCATGCGCATAGCCTGGCCAACCTGCGCAAGACCCCCGACGAAGTCGTAGCCGAAGTCGCCAGGATCCGCGCCGAGCGCGACGCGGCCGGCTCCCGCACGCTGATTGAAGGCGGCGTGGGCACGGCCTTTGGCTGCACGCTCCAGGGTCATGTGGATCCGGACGAGGTGCTGCGGCTGATGCAGGCCCTGCTGGACGCGGGCGCCGATCGCGTGAGCCTGGCCGACACGGTGGGCTACGCCGATCCCGGCATGGTCCGCCGCCTGTTCGAACGCGCCACGGCTATGGCCGGCGACCGCTTCTGGTGCGGCCACTTCCACGACACGCGCGGGCTTGGCCTGGCCAACGTCCATGCCGCCCTGGAGGTCGGGGTGACCCGCTTCGATGCCTGCCTCGCCGGCATCGGCGGCTGCCCGCACGCGCCCGGCGCCAGCGGCAATGTCGCCACCGAAGACCTGGCCTACCTGCTGGGCAGCATGGGCTTCGATACCGGCATCGATATCAGCCGTCTGCTGGCGCTGCGCGAGCGCGTGGCCGGCTGGCTGCCCCATGAAACCCTGCACGGCACGTTGTGGCGCGCCGGCCTGCCCAAGACATTTCCCGTATCGGTTGCCGATGCGGCTGTCCGCCTGAGAGAGAACCATGCACGCTGAACATGCCTCCTTGCCGCTCGCCGGCGTCCGCGTGGTCGAGTTCACCCATATGGTGATGGGCCCGACCTGCGGCATGATCCTCGCGGACCTGGGCGCCGAAGTCATCAAGGTCGAGCCGCCCGGTGGCGACAAGACCCGCAACCTGCCCGGCCTTGGCATTGGCTTCTTCCGCTCGTTCAACCGCAACAAGAAGAGCGTCGTCATCGATATCACCACCCCGCAAGGGCAGGCCACGGCAGCGGAGCTGGTTGGCCAGTGCGACGTGCTGCTGGAGAATTTCCGCCCGGGGCTGATGGCGAAATGCGGGCTGGATTACGCGACGCTGTCCGCCAGGTTTCCCGGACTGATCTACGTCTCGCACAAGGGCTTCCTGCCCGGTCCCTATGAACACCGCCTGGCGCTCGACGAAGTCGTGCAGATGATGGGCGGCCTGTCCTACATGACCGGGCCCAAGGGCCGCCCGCTGCGCGCCGGCACCTCGGTCAACGACATCATGGGCGGCATGTTCGGCGCCATCGGCGTGATGGCTGCCCTGCGGGAGCGCGACCGTACCGGCAAGGGGCAGGAAGTGCAGAGCGCGCTGTTCGAGAATTGCGTGTTCCTGTCGTCCCAGCATATGCAGCAGTTCTCGATGACCCGCGAGCCGCCGCCGCCGATGCCGTCGCGCGTGTCCGCCTGGAGCGTCTATGACGTGTTCACGCTGGCTGAAGGCGAGCAGCTCTTCATCGGGGCCGTCAGCGACAAGCAGTTCAACACCTTGTGCGACGTGCTGCAACGTCCCGACCTGGCCGCTGATCCGGCGCTTGCCACCAACGCGATGCGGGTGGCGGTACGCCCGGCATTGCTGGAGCGGCTTGGCGAGATTCTCAAGGACCATCGCGTGGAAGCGCTTTCGCCGAAGCTCGAAGCCGCGGGCATTCCCTACGCGCCCATCATGCGTCCGGAGCAACTGCTCGATGACCCGCACCTGAGAGCAAGCGGTGGCCTGGTGCCGATGCAGACCGAGGACGGCGGCACCACCGACGTTGTGCTGCTGCCGCTGTTGATGGGCGGACGCAGGCCCGGCGTGCGCATGCCGCTGCCGGGCATTGGCGAGCACAACGACGAAATCCTGTCCGGCCTGGGCGCGCGTGCCCCGGACTGAATCCTCCCGCATTGCCACGTGGCTTCGGACGGCCACGCGGACCAGAACGATAAACATACGGAGACAGACATGGCATTCCCCCTTTCGCGCCGGGCAGCACTCGGCATGGCCGTTTCGGCGATCGCACTTATGCTTGCCTTGCCGGCCGGCACCGTGCTGGCCCAAGGCTCGGGCCGGCCGGTGCGCCTGATCCTGCCGATCAGCGCTGGCTCGGGCGTGGACGCGATCGCACGCGCTGCCGGGCCTGCGCTGGGCAAGAGCCTGGGCCAGCCAGTGGTGATCGAGAATCTTCCCGGCGCCGGCGGCATGACCGGCGCGGCGGCGGTGGCCAAGGCGCCACCCGATGGCACCACGCTGGGCCTGTTCTCCAACAACCACGTGATCAACCCGAGCGTGTACAAGAAGATGCCGTTCGACGCGATCAAGGACTTCACGCCCATCAGCGTGATCGGCTCCACGCCGCTGGTCCTGGTGGTCAACCCCAAGGTTCCCGCCAGGAACGTGCAGGAACTCATTGCCTTGCTCAAGGCCAAGCCCGATTCGCTCAACTATGCGTCGTCGGGCAACGGCACCATCATCCAGCTCGCCGCGGAAATGTTCCTCGATGAGGCGCATGTCAAGGCTCGCCATGTGCCCTACAAAGGCACCGGACCGATGATGACCGACCTGATTGCGGGCCAGGTGGAGATGGGGGTCGTGGCCTTGAACGCCGTGGCGCCCCACCTGAAGAGCGGCACCCTGCGCGCGATCGGCCTGTGCGGCGCGACGCGCTCGCCGGCCGCACCGGATATTCCGACCATCGCAGAACAAGGCTTGCCCAACTACGCGGTCGAGGGCTGGTTTGCCGTGGTAGGCCCCGCAGGGCTGCCGCCGGCCGAGGTCAAGCGCCTCAACACGTTGTTCGCCAAGGCTTTCACCAGTCCGGACGTGCTGGAAGTGATGAAGAAGCAGGGCAATACGATCAGTCCCAGCACGCCGGAGGCAGCCGCCAGATTCTTCCAGAGCGAAGCGGCGCGCTATGCTGCCCTGGTCAAGAAGGCCAATGTGACCCTGGAGTAAGGGCAGGGGCCGCATACCTCATCGCATCCTTCGGTGAGTCGATGCGATCCGTGCGGCAGGCGCCGGCCCACCGCTTCTCCGGTTTCATTGAATGTTGCCGCTGCCCGCGCAGCCCGCTTGGCGTGGGGAGGCGCCGATGTCATGATGGCGAGGTGCGAGCGAGCGGCATTTCCAGCCAGCGAGCCGGCATTTCACCTACGGTATCAATGAGGAGACACGGATATGCAAGGCAGGCAAACGCAGGGGATGTCCCGCGAGCGGCTTGGGCGGGTCGAACGTTTCATCGACGACGCCTATATCGCGACCGGCAAGTTGCCCGGCACGCTCATCCAGGTGTGGCGGCGCGGCGAGTTGGCGCTGAACTCGGTGTTGGGCTTGGCTGACCGCGAGCGGCAGGTTCCGCTGGCCGAGGATTCGATCTTCCGCATCTACTCGATGAGCAAGCCCGTCACCTCGGTGGCGGTCATGATGCTGGTCGAGGAATGCAAGATCGCCCTGGACGATCCGGTCAGCAAGTACATCCCGGCATGGGAAAACCTGGGCGTCTATGCCGGGGGCTTCATGGAGAGCTTCCAGACGCGCCCGGCTGCGCGCCCGATGCTGGTGGTCGACCTGCTGCGCCATACGTCCGGCCTGACCTATGGTTTCCAGCAGAACACCAACGTCGACGCCGCTTACCGCAAGCAGATGCTGGGCGAACTCGCCACCGGCGGCACGCTGGACGACATGATCGCGAAGCTGGGCAAGCTGCCGCTCGAGTTCTCGCCGGGCGAGGCCTGGAACTACTCGGTTGCCACCGACGTGCTGGGCTATCTTGTCGGCAAGATCAGCGGAATCCCTTTCGAGACCTTCCTGAAGGAACGCATATTCGATCCGCTGGGCATGGTTGACACTGCCTTCCACGTGCCGCAAGACAAGGCCTCGCGCCTTTGCGCCTGCTACGCCGTCGGCTCGCTCGGTTCGAAGGTAGTATCCGCGCGCGCGCCGGTCCTGCAGGACGATCCCCGCACCAGCCCCTACCTGAAACCGCCAAGCTTCATCTCCGGCGGTGGCGGCCTGGTGTCCACCGCGGCTGACTACATGCGCTTCGCACGCATGCTGTTGCAAGGCGGTGAGCTCGATGGGGTGCGCCTGCTGGGGCCGAAGACCCTGGCGCTGATGACCGCCAACCATCTGCCGGGCGGGGTGGACCTGCCGCGCATGTCGCGCTCCATGTTCAGCGAAGCCACCTATGATGGCGTTGGCTTCGGGCTTGGCTTCGCCACCACGGTGACGCCGGCGACCACGTTGATTCCCGGCAGCGCCGGCGACTTCTTCTGGGGCGGAGCGGCCAGCACCTTCTTCTGGGTCGATCCGCAGGAGGACCTGATCGGACTGTTCCTGACCCAGCTCTTGCCGTCGTCCGCCTACCCGGTGCGCCGCCAGCTGCGCACGCTGGTCTACAGCGCCATCACCGAGCCGGGTGCCGCGGCACGCTAAGCGCCTGGCGAGCCGCGACCCGTGGTCTCCCAAACGCTGCCCAGCACGTCCCCCTGCCCAATGTCGCAACCCTCCCATTTGAAGAACTGCAGTTCTTCCGAGCTGGCCAGGCCATTGGCCAGTACCTGCATGCCGAGCGTGTGCGCCAGCGCGATCACGGCACGCGCGATGGCGGCGCGTTTGGCATCGGTTGCCACGTTACGCACGTAGTCCTGGGGAATCTGCAGCCGGTCGGGCAGCAAGCGCTGCAGGTTGGCCAGCGAGATGGGGGTGTTGCCAACGTCGGCCAGCGTGACGGATGCGCCTTGCTCCTGGATGCGGGCGCAGGCAAGGCGGGCGGCTTCCGTGGCGGTGCCCAGCAGGATGCCCGGCAATTGCAGGTCGAGCCCGCTGCCGGCCTGGGCGGTCTCGCGCAGGTATTGGCGGAGCAGCTCCGGCAACGCCAGCAGTTCGGACTCCTCGGCGCCGGCCATGAGCGGCAGCAGGATGGGGACGCTGACGCGGGCCGGGCCGGATAGGGCGGCTTGCGGATCCGAGTGCCAGGCTAGCGCGAGTTCGCAGGCGCGGCGCAGCAGCACGGCATTGATCGCGCCAATGAGGCCCGGGCTGCGCACGTAGTTGGCGATCTCGGCATGCGGCATCCAGCCGGTGGGGCCCGGCCACGCCGGCAGCAGCGCGATGGCCGCAATGGCGGCGGAGCCCAGGTCGAACTGGGAGACGGCTTGCAGCCGGTATTGGCCGCTGTGCAGCGCTTGCTCGATGGCAGCTTCGACCTGCGCGTCGCTAGCTGCCTCGGAGGTGGGTAGCTCGGGCGCCCGCGGTACTGGCTTGGGCAGGGCATGGGCTTGCTGCAAGGCCTTGACGTACTGGTACGCGCGCAGGCCGCCGATGACGACGGAGGTCAGCTTCTGCGCGGTCATCTCCGTCTTGAGGAAGTAGCCATTGATCTCGTAGCCGGTCACCACCTCGCGCTCCGGCGCCATGCCGGGATGCCCGGTGCGCAGCACGATCTGGAGGTCGGGGTTGCGCAGTTGCTCGCGGATGTAGCGCACCGTGGCCAGGCCGGCATCGTCGGTTTCCATCACGACATCGAGCAGCACGAGCGCGGTATCGGGGTGACGGGCGAGGTGGGCCCTGCAGGCTTCGCCGGAATACACGCTGTGGAACTGGATCTTGCGCCCGGAGAAGGTCAGGTCCATCAGTACCAGGCGCGTGATCTCGTGCACGTCGGGGTCGTCGTCGACCAGCAGGACCTGCCACGCGGGCATGGACAAAGAGGAGTTCATGGCAGAGTCCTGGCGGATACGATCGGGATGGTGGCCTTTGCCGAGGGTGTGATGCGGGGCATGCGCAGGGTGAAGACGGTACCGCCGCCATCGGTGCCCACCGCATGGCCCACGGCGATGGTGCCGCCCAGGCGCTGCGTCACCAGGTTGTAGACCAGGTGCAGGCCCAGGCCGCTGCCACCCTTGCCGCGGCGCGAGGTAAAGAAGGGCTCGAAGATCTTCTCATGCAGGGCATCGGGAATGCCGCTGCCGTCGTCGGCGTAGCGGATCACGACTTCGTCACCGGCGGCGAGCCGGGCGGCGATGCGGATGGTGCCGCGCACAGGGCCTGTGTCGCCGCTGCCGAATGCGTGCACCAGCGAGTTCATGACCAGGTTGGTGAGGATCTGCGCGATCGCGCCGGGGTAGCCGTTCATGGCGATGCCGGCCGGGCAGTCGATCAGTAATTGCACATGCGTGTCGCGCAGGCGCGGGTCGAGGCTGACCACGGTCTCGCGGATATAGTCGCCCAGGTCGAAGCTGCGCCGTTTTTCGCTGGTCTGGTCGACCGCCATCTGCTTGAAGCTCTGCACCAGCTCGGCCGCGCGGTTGGCGTTGGACAACAGCAAACGGGCGGATTGCGCGGCATCCGACAGGTAGCGCTGCAGCGCCTCGGGTGCCAGCTCGTTGCTCGCCACCAGCGCCTGCGTGGCGCTGGTGCGGTCCTGCAGGTAGGAGGCGGCGCTGACGGCGATGCCCACCGGCGTGTTGATCTCATGCGCCACGCCCGCGACCAGTCCGCCGAGAGAGGCCATCTTTTCCGCGTCCACCAGGTTCTTGCGCGCAGACTCGAGATGGCGCAGCGACTCCATCAGTTCCGCCTGTGCCAGTTCGCGGCTTTCGTGTGAGAGTACGATCCACCATGCGCCGAAAGCCAGCAGCGGCAGGGTGGCCGAGTACACGCGCAGCAGCAGGCCGCCGATCCCGTCGGCGTGCGAGGCATGGCCTTCGCCGATCAGCCGGTAGGCGAGCAGGAACACGGCGCCCATGGCCGCCGCGGCAATCACGAACAGGCCGAGGAAGCGCGCCAGCCGCCGCAGGAAATGCGGCGGCAGTATCCGCAGGAAGCTGCCTTGCCACGGCGCCGCCTGCATTTGCGCGGCGGTGCCAGGCGCCTTGCAGGCATCGTGGCAATGGTTGTCCAGGCCGCAGCACAGCGAGCAGATCGGCCCCGCATAGAAGGGGCAGTGCGCCATGTCCGGTGCTTCGTAGTCGCGCTCGCAGATGCAGCAGCGGATCGGCTCGTCGGTGTGCTTGTCGAGGGGGTGTGGGTCTTCCCGCGCGATGTAGTACCGGCCGCGGGTCGCATAAGCGATCAGGATGGCGCTGGCGAACGAAGCGCCCAGCGCGATAAAGGCGCAATAGGCTTGCGCCAGCGCGCCAAGCAAGCCGGAGTAAGCGCCGATGCCGGCGAGCGAGGCAATCAGCATGGCGCCGCAGCCCACCGGGTTGAACGCATACAGGTAGGCCCGGCGGAACTCGATGTGCCGCGGGCTGATGCCCAGCGGCTTGAGCACGACAAGGTCGGCCACCAGGGCGCCGAGCCAGGCGATCACCAGGTTGGAATACACGCTCAGCACGGCCTCCAGCGTGCTGAAGATGCCCAGCAGGGTGAGCAACAGTGCGATCAGCACGTTGAACACCAGCCAGACCACGCGGCCCGGATGGTAGTGCGCCAGCCGCACGAACACATTGGACCAGGCCAGTGAGCCCGCATAGGCATTGGTCACGTTGATCTTGATCTGCGACACGAGCACGAACAGCATCGCCACCGCGAGCACCACCTCGGGCCGATCGAATACCTGCCCGTATGCCCACACGTACATGTGGATCGGCTCCATCGCGTGATTGGCGGCTACGCCGGCTCGCAGCGCGAGCACCGCCAGCAGGCTGCCCGCCAGCACCTTGAGGCCGCCGATCACGATCCAGCCCGGGCCCGCCAGCAGCAGCGCGCTCCACCAGCTCCAGCGGTTCTGCGGCGTGCGGTCGGGCAGGAAGCGCAGGTAGTCCACCTGTTCGCCAATCTGGCCCATCAGGGAGAACAGCACGCCGGTGGCCGCGCCAAACGCGAGCACATTGAACGCCGGCGAGGCCGCATCGCGCCCGGTGAATGCCGCCCATTGCGCCAGCACGCCGGGATCGTGGCGCAGGATGTAGGCGAAGGGCAGCACCAGCAGCACCGCCCACAGCGGCTGTGTCCACATCTGCAGCTTGTTGATCAGCGTGACGCCGAAGAACACCATCGGCACGATCACCAGCGAGCAGACCAGGTAGCCCACTGTCAGGTTCAGGCCGGTGGCAATGGCGAGCGCCTGGGCCAGGATGGCCGACTCCAGCGCGAAGAAGATAAAGGTAAAGGACGCGTAGATCAGCGAGGTGATGGTGGACCCGGCATAGCCGAAGCCCGCGCCGCGCGTGAGCAGGTCGATGTCCACGTTGGCCATGCTGGCGTGGTATGCCACCGGCAGCCCGATCAGGAAGATCAGCGCGCAGACCAGCAGGATGGCCGGGAACGCGTTCTGGAAGCCAAAGCTGAGCGTGACGCTGGCGCCGATGGCTTCCAGCGCCAGGAAGGACACGCCGCCGATGGCCGTGTTGGCCAGCGTGAACGGCGACCAGCGCCGGTAAGAGCGTGCCGCATAGCGCAGCGCGTAATCCTCCAGCGTTTCATTCGCGACCCAGGATTGATATTCTCGTTTGATGCGCATGGCGTGGTGGCGTCGGGTGCGATGCGGCTCCGGGAGGGGGGTGTGCAATCCGGGTCGGGACGGACGGATGGCTGGCAGCGGGCGCTCCGATTATTGTCTGAATCCGCCCCTCGCGCAATGACATGCGCGCGGCGCGGCAAAGGGTGCGGAACGCGCTGCAGCATGCCGTACGGATGCTGCGCGGCAGCATGGCGCGGCGCCTTGACATTTAGGGTGTCAGCGCAAACACTGGCCGGCAGTCTTCATATCGAAGAGGCCGCGGGCAGCGCCGCATAGCGCTCGCCGTTGCCCGAATCCGCTGTGCCCGATGCCATGGAGAATGCGCGGTTGCCCGCCCAGAATGCCGATAGCGCCTATAAGGCCGATAGCGCCGATAGCGCCGATCCCCAGGCCGGGGAGCTGATCTACCGTATCCACGCCGCGCGCGATGATGATGGCTGGCGCGGCGTGGTTGCGCTGGTGCGCGATCAGTTCGCCGCGGGCACGGCCGTGCTGGCGCGGCGGCACCTGGCCGGCGGCCAGGGCGCGGTGCTGCACGGCGCCCCGGACGACCCGGCGTTTTTTCGCACCTTTGCGCAGTACTCCGCGCGCAACCCGTGGTTCCTCTCCAGCACGGCCTACCAGCCCCTGCAGGTGATCAGCGGCGACGACATGCTGGGCAGCGGCGACCTGGTCCGCACGGACTACTACCAGGCGTTGCTGCGGCCCCATCGCTATCTGCATCGCTTGTGCGGGGTGGTGGCGCGCGAGGCGGATGTCGTCTACTACCTTGAGTTGTACCGGCGCGAAGACCAGCGGCGCTTTGCCAGCAAGGAGAAGGCGGAGTTCCGCGGCCTGCTGGCGCATATGGCGCTGTCGCTGGAAAACCGCTGGCACCGCCACAGCGCCGCCGACCTGAGCCAGGCGCTGATGTGCGTCATCGACGGCCATCCTAACGCGACCTTCCTGGTGGAGCAGGATGGCCGCATCGTCTACTGCAACCGCAGCGCGCAGGCGCTGTGCGGGCAGGGCAGCGGCCTGTACCGGGATGGCGAGTATCTTGCCGCGGTGATGCCGACCGATCACCGCACCTTGCATGAGATGCTGGCCACGCTGGCCGGGGCTTCCCAAGGACTTCCCTCCATGGCCGGTGACACGCGCGACGCCCACCCGGGCCAGGCCACGCTGGTGCCCACGCAGGTGCTGTCGGTTTCCGCGCCCGGCTTTGCCTTGCCCACGACGCTCACGTTGCAGCCCGCCGGTGCATCCATGCGCAACGGGCTGGGCGAGGAGCGCGCGCTGGTGGTGGTCAGCGCGCGCCGGCAGGGTGCGGAGCATGCGCACCACGATTGCCTGTTCGCGCGCCAGTTCAAGCTGAGCGAGGCCCAGGCGCGGGTCAACGCGCTGGTCTTCGCCGGCCACTCCATTGCCAGCCTGGCGCAGGTACTGCACGTGTCCGAGAACACGGTGCGCAGCCACCTCAAGCAGATCTTCCAGAAGACCAACACCCATGGCCAGATGGAATTGGTGCGCCTGCACGCGCAGCATTGCCCGCCGGCCTGAACGTCCCTCACCTGGCCATCGCGCCGTTGCCTTGTCCGCTGCCTTATCCATTGCCTCATTCAATTGGGTGAGGCCACCTCACCCAGCCACATGATGTGCGGAATCCTCGTCGTGAAGGATTCGCATCTTCGCGGGCCTGCTTATAGTTGACCCGTCGCCACGCGGCCGCCGCGAGGCAGCCGGCGCCAACAGAAAAAGAACAACCAGAACCCGTCACGCAGGAGATACGCCATGCTAGGCCTGACGTTGCTTTACGTAGGTGCCGTGCTGTGCCTGAACGGCTTGTGGCTGCTGGGCAAGATTGGCGACCGTGAGATCTGGGTCGTCAATATCTTTGCCGGCGGGGTGACGATGCTGGTGTCGCTGAGGCTGATCTTCGGCGGCGAGGCGGACAGCGCATCCATCAAGGCCGGCGCGCTGACGCTGCTGTTCACCTTCACCTACCTGTGGGTTGCGCTCAACCGCTTCAACGGCGCGGACGGGCGTGGCCTGGGCTGGTTCAGCCTGTTCGTGTCGGTCACGGTGATTCCCGTCGCCATCGATGCGCTGCGCCATGCCAACTCCGTCTGGGATACCTGGTTCGCCTGGTGCTGGGTCGGCTGGGGGGTGCTGTGGTTCCTGTACTTCCTGCTGCTGGCGATGCAGCGCCCGATCCTGAAGTTCACCGGTGTTGCCACTGTCCTGGCAGGTATCGCCACCGGCTGGCTGCCAGGCTATCTGCTGCTGAGCGAATCATTCAGATAGACCGCAAAGACGTACCGCAAAGATCGACCACAGCGCGGCGGCGGGCAGCCGCACGCGACCAACGCTGATCCAGGCATGCAGCCAAGGCGGCTGCATCGTTTCAAGGCCGCAATCCGGCGACTGACCGGACACACACCAAGGAGACAGGCACATGGCAGATACCCTGATCAAGGTCGATCTCGCGCAATCGGCGTACGAGAACGAACAGGTCCACAACCGCTGGCACCCGGACATTCCCATGGCCTGCTGGGTCAATCCCGGCGACGAGTTCATCCTGGAAACCTATGACTGGACCGGCGGCTTCATCAAGAACAACGAGTCGGCGGATGACGTGCGGGACATCGACCTGTCCATCGTCCACTTTCTCTCAGGGCCGGTGGGCGTGCGCGGCGTCAAGCCGGGCGACCTGCTGGTGGTCGACCTGCTGGACGTAGGCGCCAAGCCCGAAAGCCAGTGGGGCTTCAACGGCTTCTTCTCGAAGAAAAACGGCGGCGGGTTCCTGACGGACCATTTCCCGCTGGCGCAGAAATCCATCTGGGACTTCCACGGTGTCTACACCACGTCGCGCCATGTGCCCGGCGTGGAGTTCGCCGGGCTGATCCATCCCGGGCTGATCGGCTGCTTGCCCGATCCCAAGCTGCTCCATACCTGGAACGAACGCGAGACAGGGCTGATCAAGACCGACCCCGATCGCGTGCCGCCGCTGGCCAACCCGCCGTTTGCCGCGACCGCCCATATGGGCAAGCTCGTTGGCGACGCCGGCAGGCGGGCGGCAGCCGAGGGCGCGCGTACCGTGCCGCCGCGCGAGCATGGCGGCAACTGCGACATCAAGGACCTGTCACGTGGCTCGAAGGTGTACTTCCCGGTGTATGTGGATGGGGCAGGGCTGTCGGTCGGCGATCTGCACTTCAGCCAGGGCGACGGCGAGATTACCTTCTGCGGCGCCATCGAGATGGCGGGGTGGGTGCACATGCGGGTGAACGTGATCAAGGACGGCATGGCGAAGTACGGCATCAAGAACCCCATCTTCAAGCCCAGCCCGATCACGCCGACCTACAACGACTACCTGATCTTCGAAGGCATCTCGGTCGATGAACAAGGCAAGCAGCACTACCTGGATGTCAACGTCGCCTACCGCCAGGCCTGCCTGAACGCGATCGAATACCTGACCAAGTTTGGCTACTCGCGCGCGCAGGCCTACGCCATCCTGGGCACGGCGCCGGTGCAGGGGCATATCAGCGGCGTGGTGGACATCCCCAACTCCTGCGCCACGCTCTGGATACCGACGCAGATCTTCGACTTCGATATCCGGCCGCAGGCCAATGGACCGACTGTGCATATCAAGGGCGGTGCCGACGTCCTGCTTTCGCAGGATGCGGCCTGAATGCCGATCTGAGCGCCAGCCAGAGATGTGAAGTCCCGGCGAGCGCGGGCTCCCGCCTTCCTCCTCCTTCCCAAAGGGGGCCCGCGCTTGCCACTTTCCACCAAGCGGAGAGACCTGTATGCCCATGTATGAATACGCCTGCGAGGCGTGCGGCAGCTTCACCGCGGTGCGCCGCATCGACGAGCGCGACGCGCCGCAGCCATGCCCCGGCTGCGGCCACGCGGCCCGGCGCCAGGTCACCGCGACCATGCTGGCCCTGATGCCCTCGTCCCGCCGCGTCGCGCACGCGGGCAACGAGCGCAGCGCCCACGCGCCATCGAGTTCCCAGGGGCACCGCCATGGGCCAGGTTGTGGCTGTTCGGGCGGCAGCGTCGGCCTGGCCGGCAAGCCGGGCGCGGCCAAGTCCTTTCCCGGCACGCGGCCCTGGATGATCAGCCACTAGGGGAACCAGCCCGATGGGAACCAGGCCGATCGCCATCCAGGCTATTCGCCAACGACGATCGAGCCGCGCACCTGGTCCAGCAGCGGCAGCCATGCGCCGCGCGCCGTGTCGCGGCACGAGAGGATGAGCAGCAGTTCCTGGTCCGGCGTATAGATGTCGAAATGCTGCACGTAGATCGTGCCTTGCGCGCCGGTGCGCACGTAGTTGATTGCAATCGCCGGCCAGCCACCGATTTTTTCGATGCGGGGCTCGTCGATGGAGAGCATTTCCCTGCCCGATGTCTTCAGGGAGTCGCGCATCCTGCGCTCGAAGCTCGCCGCGTATGCCAGAAGCAGTGACCTGTCGAACCGGCGGACCTGCTCGGGCGTGACCGGCGCTTGCGCCATCGAGTTGACGATCACGGCCGCGTACGGATTCTGCACATTGGATACGGCATGCAGGAGGTTGACCGTCTGGCCCGCCGGCGCCGGGACGATGGAGACACCCCCAGCCGCGTCCGCGATGGTGCCGTGGGTCCGTCCCCGGGCCCCGGACAGGATGGTCCAGTCCTTGGGAACCTGAACGGCAACCTGCCTGGCAAGCACGATCCGCACGAAAGGCACTGGCGCGCCCCCACCGGCCTGGGCGAAACACGGCGCGGAATTCAGGGCCAGGCCCAGCGCGCAGGCAGTCGCTGCCCCCAGCACAAGCCTGCCGCATTGCGCACGCATGCTCCCTCCGTCGTGATCCCGAACAGGAACAATATAGACGCGAAGCGGCTATCCGGCACGGATCCGGGCGTCGCACGAGCGCTATCGTCGTTGTCCGGCCCGATGCCGGGGTGCACGCCAGTGGCCGCTGCGGCTGGCGGGTCCCATGCGCATGGGACAGGGGGGCAGGGGGGCGGGGCAGGAGAGGGCTTAGCCCGCCACCACATTGCGCGGCGAGCCGGCCGCGAACGCCGCGATATTGTCGATCAACTGGTCCGCCAGTGCCTGGATGGCCTCCCGGCTCGCCCAGGCCACGTGCGGCGTGAGCAGGAAGGCGGGGTGGTCGCGCAGCGCGTGGAACGGGTGGCCGGGGCCGGGGGGCTCCTGGGTGGCTACGTCGAAACCAGCCCCGGAAACCTGTCCTTGCCGCAGCGCGTCGACCAGTGCGGCCTCGTCGACCAGGCCGCCGCGCGCAGTGTTGATCAGCAGCGGGCGGCGCGTCATCTGCGCGAACTCCTCGCGGCCGATCAGCCCCGCGTTGGCGGGGGTCAGCGGGCAGTGCAGCGTGATGATGTCGCTCAGGCGCAGCATGTCCGCGAAGGGCGTGTGTTGCGTGTCGGCGCTGTGCTGGCCCTTGCGGGCGGCGTACAGCACCTTGAGTCCCAGCAGCCGGGCGATCTCGCCCACCGCGCGGCCCAGGGTGCCGCCGCCGACGATGCCGATGGTCGAGCCGGCGAGGTCGTGGATCGGATAGTCGTGAAAGCAGAACTGCCCCGAGGCCTGCCAGCGGCCCGAGCGCACCGCGTCGCAATAGGCATGCAGGCTGCGGCGCAGCGCGAAGATCAGCGCGAAGGTGTGCTCGGGCACCGTATGCACGGCATAATTGCGCACGTTCGACACGCAGATGCCCCGGGCGGCGCAGGCGCGCAGATCGACGTGGTCGGTGCCGGTGGCCGCGATCGCCACCAGGCGCAGGCTGGCGGCCTCGCGCAGCACCTCGGCCGGCAGCTTGACCTTGTTGGTGATCACGATCTGCGCGTTGGCGATGCGCGCGGCCACTTCATGCGGCGCGGTGGCGTCAAAGACCGTCAGCTGGTGCGCGAACGGCAACGCGCGCAGCACGGTCTCGGGGGCCAGCGTGCCGCGGTCCAGGAAAACGACTTCCGGCGTGGTCTGGGTTGGATTCATGGGGTTTGTGGTGTTTGCCTGTCGGTAAGCCTGGGTGGTGAATGCGCCACGCCTCTGGCCATCGGCCGGAGCACGTGGACCGGCCATGGTGGCCCCGGGCGCCCAAATTGACAATGCCGTTCTCGTCCACTAGCCTTTCCCGATTCTCAAACCTCAGGGCATGGCTTGACGGCCCTGGCCATCCGGCCGCCATCGATGCCGCCGCCCACCGGACGCTTTCGCGTGATCAATCCCGCCCATCTCGACCTGCAGTCCCTGCGCCTGTTCCTGGTGGTGGCGCAGAGCGGCAGCTTCACCAAGGCCGCCGAGCGCACCCACATGACGCTGTCGGCGCTCAGCCGCCGTGTTGCCGACTTGGAAAAGACCACCGATTGCGCCTTGTTCGTGCGGATGCCGCGCGGGCTTGAACTCACCCCGGCCGGCGTTGGGCTGGTCGGCCATGCGCGGGCGGTGCTGGATACCGTG
Source organism: Cupriavidus sp. GW821-FHT02F09 (assembly GCF_059421605.1). Lineage (NCBI taxonomy): Bacteria > Pseudomonadati > Pseudomonadota > Betaproteobacteria > Burkholderiales > Burkholderiaceae > Cupriavidus > Cupriavidus sp. GW821-FHT02F09. Next base: position 344,413 of record NZ_JBWKVH010000002.1, on the reverse strand, counting down.
AATCGCCTGGCGGGCGACATGAGCGATTTCGCCATCGGCGTGCGGGGGCATGTGCGCGTGTGGGCCAACACCTCGGCCGTCATCCAGTTCATGCCGCGGGACCTGGGCGTGTTCCTGCACGCGCAGCCGCTGATCCGCGTCAGCCTGGAGGAGCGCATGAGCGGCGAGGTGATCGCGGCGGTGGCGGGCGGGCAGGCGGATATCGGCGTGTTTGCCGACAACGTCGCGGCCGGCACGCTGGAAAAGTTCGAATACCGTCGCGACCGCCTGGTGGTGCTGGTGCCGCCAGATCATCCGCTGGCGGCGCGCGCCGAGGTGGCCTTTGCCGATGCGCTCGAATTCGATTTCGTTGGTCTCAACCAGGGCAGCTCGCTGCTGCAGCGGCTGGCCGACGCCTCGGCCGCGCTGGAGCGCGTGCTCAAGCTGCGCGTGCAGGTCAGCAGTTTCGATGCGATCTGCCGCATGATCGAGGCGGGCCTTGGCATCGGGGTCTTGCCGGAGGGCGCCGTGCGCGCCGAGATACTTGGCGCCGGGTTGCGCGCCATCCGCCTTGCTGATCCGTGGGCCTCGCGCACGCTGTGGCTTGGCGTGAAATCGGTCGCGGCGCTGCAGCCCGAGGCGCGCAAGCTGTTCGATCACCTGCTGGCGCCGCACTGAGGCGGCCGCTTCAGCCTTGCGTTTTCGGAAAGGGTGCTGGCGCAATCCGACATGTTCATGTGCCCGCGCGACTGCCATGATGGCTCCCGGCTAAACCGCACAGAGAGCAAGCGCGACATGATTGACCACCTCGACCACCTGGTGCTGACCAGCACGGATGCCGGCGCGACCATCGATTTCTATACGCGCGTGCTCGGCATGCAGCTGGAAACCTTCGGCGAGAACCGCGTGGCGTTCCGCTTCGGCAACCAGAAGATCAACCTGCATGTGCGCGGTGCGGAGTTCGAGCCCAAGGCGCACCTGCCGGTGCCCGGCGCGCTGGACCTGTGCTTCATTGCGTCGATCCCGCTCGATGCGGTGATCGAGCGGCTGCGCGCCGCCGGCTGGCCCATTGTTGCGGGCCCGGTCGCGCGGACCGGCGCCACGCAGAAGATCCGCTCCGTCTACGTGCGCGATCCGGACCTGAACCTGATCGAGATCTCCGAGCTGGACGCGCCGTGACCGGCGCGACGGCGTTGAATAACGTGCCGGCGCGAGCGCTGCGCGTTCTGCTCGCGCCCGATTCGTTCAAGGGCAGCCTGGACGCGCCGGCGGTGGCCCGGCATATGGCCTGCGGCATCCGCCATGCGCTGCCGCACGCCGTGGTCACGCAGGTACCGATTGCCGATGGCGGCGAAGGCACGGCCGCCGCGGTGGCCGCGGCATGCGGCGGGCGCTGGCATGCGGTGGAGGCGACGGATGCCAACGGCCAGCCGGTGCGCATGCCGTTTGCCGCCTGCGAGAACGCGGCGCTTGGCACCTTTGCGATCTTCGATGTGGCGGCCGTGGCCGGCCTTCCCGATGCGGTGGCGGCGCCCGGCGCGCGCACCACGCGCGGGGTAGGGCAGGCCATACGCGGGATTGCCGCGGGAGGTTTCGCCACCATCGTCATTGGCCTGGGCGGCTCCTCGACCAACGATGCCGGCGCCGGCATGCTCTCGGCGCTGGCGTTCGACTTCCTCGATGCCGCGGGCGAGCGTGTCGACCCGGTGCCCGACAATCTTGCATCGATCCGCAGCCTGCGCCCTCGGGTCGATGCGGACCTGCTGCATGGGCTGCGCCTGGTGGCGCTCACCGACGTCACCAGCCCTTTGTGCGGGCCGGATGGCGCCAGCATGATGTTTGGCGGACAAAAAGGGGTGACGGACCTCGCGCAAGCGGACGAGGTAATCGGCGAGTTCGCGGCCCGTTGCGAGCTGGCGCTCGGTTGCCACGCAGCGCAAGCGCAGGGCGCGGGCGCTGCGGGCGGGCTGGGCTTTGCCTTGCGGCTGCTTGGCGCGCCATTGCTGCCGGGAGGCCGCTTTATTCTCGACACTGCCGGGTTGGCGACGGTGGCCGGGTACGACTGGATCCTGACCGGCGAAGGCCGCTCAGATCGCCAGACCTTGCTTGGCAAGGGCCCGGCGCTGGTCGCGGCGCTGGGACGCCGGCACGGCGTGCCCGTGACCCTGCTATCGGGAGCGATTGCCGATGGCGCGCTGCTGCGCGAGGCATTCGATGGCTGCTTCTCGGTGCAGGCCGGCCCTGCGTCGCTGGCTTGGTCGATCGCGCAGGGCGGGGCGCTGCTGGAGGCCGCCGCCGCGCAGTTGGCCCGGCTTTATGCGGCCGCGCGGCGTTCCGCTTAGAAGGACGACCAGTCGGACGCCGGCGCCGAAGCCGCAACGGCACGCGGTGCCACCGGCGCGGCGCGGCGTGGCGACGACGCCGCGGGCCGGCTTGCGGCTCGCACGGCATGGGGCGCCGGCGCACTCGCCGCGCCGGCTACGCCATGGTTGCCCAGCCTGAACGCGGCCACCGTGTCGTTCAGCTTGGCGGCTTGCTCTTCCAGCGATTGCGCTGCCGCCGCTGCTTGCTCCACCAGCGACGCGTTCTGCTGCGTCACTTCATCCATCTGGCTCACCGCGTGCGCGACCTGGTCGATGCCGGCGGTCTGCTCGACGGACGCGGCGGAGATCTCGCCCATGATGTCGGAGACGCGCTGGATGTCGCGGATGATCTCGGTCATGGTCGAGCCCGCCTGGTCCACCAGCGCGGTGCCGGTCGTCACGCGCGCCGAGGATTTGTCGATGAGGTCCTTGATCTCCTTGGCGGCGCTGGAGGACCGCTGCGCGAGCGAGCGCACCTCGCCCGCGACGACCGCGAAGCCCCGGCCTTGCTCACCGGCGCGCGCTGCTTCCACGGCCGCATTCAGCGCGAGGATGTTGGTCTGGAAGGCAATGCCCTCGATGATGCTGATGATGTCAGCGATGCGGGCCGAGCTCTCGTTGATCTCGCTCATGGTCGCGACCACGTCGCGGATCACTTCGCCGCCGTGATTGGCGGTTTCCGATGCCGTGGCCGACAGCACCGCAGCCTGGCGCGCGTTGTCCGCGTTCTGCTTGACGGTGGTGGTGAGCTCTTCCATGCTGGCCGCGGTTTCTTCGAGCGATGCGGCCTGCTGTTCGGTACGCGACGACAGGTCGATGTTGCCGGCGGCAATCTGCCTGGTGGCCGCCGCGATCGTTTCGCTGCCCGTGCGCACGGACAAGACGGTTTGCGCCAGGCCGTCCTGCATCTTCGCGATGCCCGACAGCAACTGGCCCATTTCATCCTGCGAGCGGATTTCAACGGGGCGGCTCAGGTCGCCCGCGGTGATGTGGCCGAAGTGCGCGAGCGCCGCGTCGAGCGGGCGCGCAATGGCGCGACGCAGGGCTACCCAGCTATAGATGGCCAGCGCCAGCCCCGCCAGCAACGCGGCAATGGTGATCGTCCTGAAGGTGGCATAGGACGCCTCGGCAGCCTCATAGCTGCGCTTGGCCAGGGCTGACTGGAACTGGCTGAGCGTTTCGCCGCTGGCTTGCAGCGCAGCGTAGTACGGCGTTTGCGCGACCCCCGCCTCGATGATCTTCTGGTGGTCGGCCGACTTGACGGCGGCGGCGAAGGCATCGAGCGCGACGTACAGCGCCTTGCGCTTGGCAATGACATCCTGGGCCAGCCGCTCTTCTTCCGCGTCGCGCGGCAAGGACAGGTAACGCTGCCAGGCGGACTCTGACTGCGCGAGGAATTTCTCCGTGCGGGTCAGCAGTTCGGCAGCGTGGGGAGATTCGGGATCCATGCCAGCGCTGAACAGCGCCGTGCGGACCCGGCCCAGCCAGATATCAGCTTCCGCGATCGCCATGGCGCTCGGCATCTGGTTGGCATACGTGGCGTGGTTCGCCGCATTGCTGCGCGACATGCCGAGCAAGCCCAGTGCACCGACGACGAGCAGCAAGACGGAAAGCACGAGCATTGCAATGGCGAGCCGTGCCTTGATGGTTAAGTTGGGGAGCATTGTTTAATCCATGGATTGAGAAGGATCTCAATGCTCGTTTACGGCGACGCCATTTGAAGTTGAAGCAAGGCTTCGACGCGCACTATGTCTGCTACAACCACGAACGCGCGGAGCCAATCGGGCGCGCGCGTCGTTGGTAGCCCCCGGGCAGGCATGCGGGCGAAGCTGTAGGCCAAACTTGTCTACCAGGGCGAACACAGATTCCCGCTGTCTGGACAATGAAGGCCTCGCGGCCGCTCGCTCGGAACGTGCTGCGAAGCCCGAGGAAGAACGCATGGGAAACCGCCACACATGCCTTCAACGGCGCATTGCGCGCGCTGGCGTGATTGGCGCAGCCACCACCATCTCGCGCACCATCGCGCGAAAGCGCGTCACGGCTGCCGGCAGCGCGCCTTGGCGCATCGCGAGGTGCAGGGGCGCGCTCAGCGGCGGGCTCTCGCCCAGCGGGCGATAGACGATGTCCTCGCCACCCAGGCGGTGCATGGACGCGGGCACCACGGACACGCCAAGGCCTGCTGCCACCAGGCTCAGCGTGGCCGGCAGGCGTGGCGCTTCCTGCGCCACCAGCGGGCTGAAGCCCGCGGCGCGGCAGGCGGTCAGGATCGCGTCGTACAAGCCGGGCCCGGCGGGGCGGCGATAGAGGATGAACGGCTCGCGCGCCAGCGCTGATAGCGGCAGCGCCCCGGCCTGCGCTGCCAGCGGATGCCCGGCCGGCAACGCCGCCAGCATCGGCTCGTCCAGCACGTCGTCGAGTACCAGCCCGGCGGTGCTGCCCACCGGCGAGCGGACGAACGCGGCGTCCAGCCGCTCGTGCAGGATCGCGTCCACCAGCTCGCTGGTGCCGGCTTCCTCCAGCGTCACGGCAACGCCCGGCACGCTCTCGCGAAACCGGCGCAGCACGGCGGGCACGAAGGGGTGCAGGGCGGCGGAGCTGGTAAAGCCCACCGCCAGCCGCCCTTGCTCCCCGGCCGCGGCGCGGCGCACCACGTCGGCCACGCCTTCGGCCCGGGCCAGCACGGCGCGAGCCTCTTCCAGCAATGCCAGGCCGGCCTCTGTCGGGCGCACGCCGCGCGGCAGGCGGCGCATCAGCAAAACATCCAGCTCCTCCTCCAGCCCGCGCAACAGGCGCGTGAGCGGCGGCTGCTGCATGCCCAGGCGCTCGGCGGCGCGGGTGACGTGGCCTTCCTCGGCCAGCACGACGAAGGCGCGCAGCCGGCGTAGCTCAATCATTGCCATACTCTCAAGGTATTGAAAACGTGCTCAATATGCATTGGAAATCATAGCAGTTCGGCTCTATCCTGACGGCATGCATCGGGCATCCACGGAGCACGGCCATGCAAGAACAAGATCTGGGCAATGACAACGACAAAGACAACGACAACGACAAGGACGCCAATCTTCCCGCGTCGTCGCACCCGGGCAACCTGCTTGCGTTCCTGGCGTGGCTAGACGCCATGCCGCGCACCTTTGCCGACACCATGGAGGCATGGCGCACGTCCTGCCCAAGGCTGTCCGCGTGGGAGGATGCGACGACGGCCGGCCTGGTCGGCATGGCGTCCCGGCCCGGCGTGCCGCGCGCGCAGGCCATCGTCGCGCTGACCGCCAAGGGCAGGGCCGCGCTGCAGCAGGCCGGGCAGGCCGCGACGCCAGATGCTCCAGATGCGCCAGATACTCCCGATATTCCGAGACACTAGAACCGAACCCGCAAAGGAGCAGCAATGACTTGGTCAGCCAAGCAATACGTGAAATTCGAGAACGAACGTACCCGTCCGGTGCGCGACCTGCTGGCCGCGGTGCCGGGGCGCGAGCCGCGCGTCGCGGTAGACATCGGCTGCGGCCCGGGCAATTCGACGGAAGTGCTGGCCGCCTGCTTTCCCGGCGCGAGCGTGACCGGGCTGGACAGCTCGGCCGACATGGTCGAAGCCGCGCGCAAGCGGCTACCGGCGTTGAAATTCGAGGTGAGCCGCATCGAAACCTGGTATGACCCGGGCCCTTACGACGTGATCCTCGCCAATGCCGTGCTGCAATGGCTGCCCGACCACGGCCGCCTGCTGCCCGCGCTTGCCGCCAAGCTGGCGCCCGGCGGCAGCCTCGCGATCCAGGTGCCCGACACGCTGGACACGCCCGCGCACCGCCTGATGCGCGAAGTCGCCGCCGACGGCCCGTGGGCCGCCAAGCTGGCCGCCGCTTCGCAGGCGCGTACCGGGCTGCAGGGGGCTGGCTGGTACTACGAACTGCTGCGCGCGCATTGCGCAGCGGTCGATGTCTGGCACACCACCTACCACCACGCGCTGGCCGGTGGCCCTGCCGCGATCGTGGAGTGGTTCAAGGGCACCGGCCTGCGTCCCTTCCTGGATCCGCTGGATGAAGCCGAGCGCGCTGCCTACCTGGAACGCTACACCGCGCAAGTGGCGTGCGCCTATCCGCCGATGGCGGACGGCACGGTGCTGCTGCCGTTCCCGCGGTTCTTCATCGTGGCCACGCGCTGACCGGAACCGGGGCCGCAACCAACAGCGTGCGCAGTCTCAAGCAGCCTCAGGCCTTGCGCAGGTAGCAGGCCTTGAGCATGAAGCTGCCGGCGTCCATCTTGCAATCGACCTCGTGGTCGCCGCCCACCAGCCGGATGCTCTTGACCTTGGTGCCCATCTTCAGCGTGATGGACGAGCCCTTGACCTTCAGGTCCTTGATCAGCACCACGGCGTCGCCGTCGTTCAATACGGCGCCGTTGGCATCCTTCACCACGGCCTGGTCGCTGTCATCATCCTGCGCGGCGGCCACCATGGCCCACTCGTGGCCGCAGTCGGCGCAGACGTAGTTGTCGCCGTCGGGGTAGGTGTTCTCCAGGGCGCATTGGGGGCAGGCGGGGATAGTGGGCATGACGGCTTCCGGTTACTTGAGGCTTGAGGCTTTTGAGGGGCTAGAGTATAGCGGGCGGCGTTGCCGCCCAAAGCCGCTTAGCTTTTCCCAGCGGCCGCGTTACGCTGGCGTGCCACGAGGCGCAGACGCGCGGGACGTTGGTGCGCCGGGCCGGCCTAGTTGCCGTTGCTGTCTTCCTTCGCATCGCGCAATGCCCGCGCCTGGCGGTTGCGTCCGCTGCCGCCGCGCCGCCGGTCCGCTAGCGGCAGGCCGCCGCGCGCGGCCATCTGCCGGGAGCGCTGCTCCAGCCGCATCAGCATGTCATCCAGTTGCGCCACTTCCTTGTCTTCGAGCGCATCCAGCAGTTCAAGGTTGACCTGTTTCGTCAGCGGGAAGATCTCGCCGTACAGGGCTTCGCCCGCAGCGGTCGGCGCCAGCGTGACCTGCCGCGCATCATCGGGCCGCGCCACCCGGCTGATCAGCTTCTTGTCCACCATCGCCGTGATCGTGCGCGAAGCGCGGGGACGGTCCAGGTGGGCCAGTTGCGCCAGCTCGGACGAGCTCATCGCGCCGTGCGCGCCCAGCAGCGCAAGCAAGCGCCATTCCCTGCGGGTAATGCCGAATTGCCCTTCGCAATAGCGGATCACGATGCCGCCGGCATCCGCCAGCAGACAGCTCAGCCGGTAGAGCAAGAGGTCTTCGATCGATTGCGGCTGGCTCAGGCGATCGGAGGCGGGATTGGAAGCTGGCATGGAGGCGGCCCAGGTGAATCGAATCATAGGTTCGTGATCGCGCGCCCTGGCAAGGCGGCGCGCGAGAAGCCGCATTACAGGCCAGCGGCGCCACGGCGTCAAGAAATGCGACGAATGCTACACCGCCGCTGGCGCGCGTTCGGCCACGCCGTATGACCCGTTCAGATAATCCTGATTCTCTCGCACCGGCTTATCCGGCAACCTTCGGCCAACACCCTAGAACAGGCAAGCGCCCCAGCTTGCCGGCCTGAGTTTCGGAGACAACGATGATTGGCATGACCGCGATGAAGCACGTAGGCACTGGCTTGAAGTGGATGGTTTTCGGACCGCTTGCGGCGGGGCTTGCCTCGGGCGCGATGGCCGTGGATGCGTTCCCATCCAAGCCGGTCACGCTGGTGGTTCCCTTTTCGGCGGGCGGCCCGACGGATGTCGTGGCGCGGGCACTTGCGCAGGCGATGTCCAGGGATCTCGGGCAAAGCGTGATCGTGGAGAACCGCCTCGGTGCCGGCGGCACGGTCGCGGCGGCCTATGTCGCGCGGGCCCAGCCGGATGGCTACACGATCCTGATCCACCACAACGGGATGGCGACGGCGCCCGCGCTGTACAAAAAGCTGTCGTACAGCCCGCTGAAGGACTTCGAGTACATCGGACAAGTCGCGGATGTCCCGATGACCCTGCTCGGGCGCAAGGACCTGCCCCCGGCCACCACGCAAGACCTGGTGAAGTACGTCGCCCAGAACAAGGACAAGGTATCTCTGGCCAACGCCGGCCTGGGGGCGGTATCCCAGCTGTGCGGGCTGCTGTTCGAGGAGGCAGTGCATGTGAAGCTGAACGCGATTCCCTACCAGGGCACCGGGCCGGCGCTCACGGCGCTGCTCGGCGGGCAGGTCGACCTGCTATGTGACCAGACCACATCGACACTGCCGCATATCAATGCCAACCGGCTCAGGTTCTACGGCGTGACCACGCCCAAGCGCATCAAGGCGCTGCCCAATGCCCCGACGCTGCAGGAGGGCGGCCTCAAGGGCTTCGAGATGAAAGTCTGGCATGGTGTCTACGCGCCCAAGGGCACGCCGCCAGTTGTCACCGCGCGCCTGACCAAGGCGCTGCAGAAGGGCTTGCAGGACCCGATGGTAGCGAAGCGCCTCGATGACCTTGGCGCCGAGATCGTGCCCGTCGACAAGCAGACGCCGGACGGGCTGCATGGCTGGCTCAAGACGGAAAGCGACAAATGGCAACCGCTGCTGAGAACGATGAAGGTGGAAGCGGACTAACGTTGGAGATGACAGCGGGCCATGGCTCGCCGCCATGGCAAGCACGCCGCCGTGCAACCGCAGCGCGGCGTTTTTGCGTTCGGCGCCGCCTGGGCGCGCGCTGCAGGCATGTCGTTCGCTGATGGCAGCAGCGTCATTTTCTATTTCACCATTCACGCACCCGCTGGCTACCATCGTCTCCACGGGCTTGGCGATTTGCCCCGAGCCCGCACCATAACAATCTGGAAGAGACATGAAACGCTTGATTGTGCAAGTCGGGGTGGGTGCGCTCGTCGGCGTTGGCGCGCACGCCCAGCCGGCATACCCCGACCATCCCATCCGCATGGTGGTTGGCTTCGCCGCGGGCGGCAGCACGGACCTGGTGGCGCGTATCGTCGCCAACAAGGTTGGCATGCTGCTGGGCCAGCCGATCGTGGTCGAGAACCGGGCAGGCGCGGGCGGCAGCATTGCCACCGACGCCGTCGCCAAGAGCAAGGCCGATGGCTACACGCTGCTGTTCGGCACCAGCTCGCACGCCATCAACGCGTCGCTATACAAGACGCTTCCCTATGACAGCGGCGCGGTCGTGCCCGTGTCCATCGTGGCCGCCGTGCCGATGGTGCTCTCGGTGAACCCATCGGTGAAAGCCAGCACGGCAAAGGAGCTGGTCGACGATATCAAGAAGAACCCCGGCAAGTACAGCTACGGCTCCGCCGGCAAGGGCAGCGCGTTGCATATGGCCGTGGAGCTGCTGAAGTACCAGGAGCACCTGGACGTCGTCCACGCGCCTTACCGGGGTGCCAGCCAGGCGATCCAGTCCGTGATGTCCGGCGACCTGCAGTTCATTACCGATGCCGTATCCACCTCCGCGCCCATGATCAAGGCCGGGCGCCTGAAGGCGCTCGCGGTCACCACCAGTACGCGTTCCAGCGTGCTGCCGAATGTTCCGACGATGAAGGAGGCGGGCTTTCCCAACTACGAGGCATCGATCTGGAACATGGTGATGGTGCCGCGGGGCACGCCCGCGCCCGCGATCGAAAAGTTGAGCGTGGCCCTGCAGCAGGCCGTCAAGGATCCTGAAGTGCGGGAGCGGATGGAGAAGATCGGCGTGCAGCCCGTGGTGGATTCCAGCCCGGATAAGGCCGCCAGGTTCGTGCAGGCGGAGACGCGCCGCTGGGCGGAGGTCATCAAGGCGGGCAACATCCAGGCGGACTGAATGCGGGCCCGGCAGGCTATGCGCCAATCCAGGTGGCGCCCGGCCAGGCGCCATCCAGCACCAGGCGCTTGATCAGCGTGACCAGTTCCGCCGAGGCGAAGCTTGCGGCAGGCGACATCCGGCGTGTGGCCGGATGCGCCAGCACGATACGCCGGGAAAGGTTGGGCGAGGTGATCGGTGCCGCGGCCAGCGTCCCTTTTTCCAGCTCTTCGGAGACGGCGGAGCTGGGCAGCACCGTATAGCCAAAGCCCTTGGCAACCAGGGATTTCTGCACGCTCAGGGAGTTGGTCTCGACGGCGATCGTGAGCGTCACCCCCGCCACCGCGCACGCATGCTCGACCACAGTGCGCAGGCCGTGCGGCGCATTGGGCAGCACCAGCGGCAGGTCCCGCAGGCTCTCGATGGTATGCGCGGCGCCCGCGGGCACGGTGCCGGGGGCGCCAATCAGGCAGAGCTGCTCGTCGAGCAGCGCCTCGACCTGCAAGCCGGGGGACGCCTTGATGTCGTACAGCAGCGCGATCTCGACGTCGCCCGCCTCCAGCCATTGCAGGAGGTTGCCCGCGTAACCCACGTTGAGCCGCACGACCAGTTGCGGGTGCTTGCCTTTGACGGTAGCGACCAGCTCCGCGGCCAGCAGCTCGCACGTGCTGGGCAGCAGGCCGACGGCGGCCATGCCGGAGATCGCCCCGGCCACCGGCTGGATCTCCGCCTTGGCCCGGTCGAGCTCGCGCAGTGCGCGGCGCCCGTACTCAACCAGCGTCCGGCCCGCATCGGTGAGGACCATGCCGTGCCGTTCGCGCTCGAACAGCTCTACGCCGAACTCCTCCTCAAGCAGCCGCACATGCCGGGAAACGGCCGGCTGCACGATGCGAAGAAGCTCGGCGGCCTTGGTGGCGCTGCCGGTCTCGGCAATGGCCAGGAGGGCGCGAAGCTGCTTGATGTCCATGGGCGTGATCCTGTGATTCTGGTGGTTGGCCGGCTATCCAAATTACTGATGTAGGAATCAAATTATTCTATTTCATATGAGATTCCATTCAATTTTATGATAACAGCGTTGTTCCCTACCCAGATCACTTCCCATGACAAATCCAAATCCAAATCCTGAGCCTCTTGCCTGGCAAGAGGACATCTTCCAAGTCATCAAGCAAGCCGGGGTCCGGCAAATTGCCTATGTGCCGGATGCCGGGCACTCGCACGTCATCAAGCGGGCCAAGGCCGACCCGGCGATCCGCGACATTGTCCTCACCACCGAGGAGGAGGGCGTCGGCGTTGTCAGCGGCGCGTGGCTGGGCGGCGAGCGCGCGGTCCTGCTCATGCAGAGCAGCGGCGTGGGTAACTGCGTGAACATGTTCTCGCTGCTGGAAAGCTGCCGGTTCCCGTTTTTCACCATCGTGACCATGCGTGGCGAGTACGCCGAGTTCAATCCCTGGCAGGGGCCGATGGGACTGGTTACCGAGGCGGCGCTCAAGCTGATGGGCATCACGGTGTACCGCGTGGACTCGCCGCAAGACGCTGCCGAACTGGTCGACGCGGGCCTGGCTAGCGCCTTCGACGCCGGGCAACGCGTGGCGATTCTTCTTTCTCAAAGCCTCATCGGCCGCAAAAACTGGGTGCGCTGAACCTATGACTACCTTGACCTCCAAGCCGGCGATCGACCGCCGCGAATTTGTTGCCACGCTGCTCAGGCAGTTTCCCGATGCGCTGGTCGTGACCGGTCTCGGCTCGCCTTCGTACGACGTCTTTGCCGCCGGCGACCGCCCGGGCAATTTCTACCTGTGGGGCGCCATGGGCGGCTCAACGTCGGTGGCGCTGGGGCTGGCCCTGGCACAGCCGCAAAAGCAGGTGATCGCCATCACCGGCGATGGCGAGCAGTTGATGGGCATCGGCAGCCTGGCGACCGCCGCGGCGCAGAACCCGAACAACCTCGCGGTGGTGATCCTGGACAACGGCCACTTTGGCGAGACCGGCATGCAGCAAAGCCACACCAGCCTGGGCACCAACCTGGCAAAGGTGGCCAAGGCGTGCGGCGTGCCGTCCACGCTGGAGATCTTTGACATGGAAGAAGTGCAGACGCTGGTGCAGGCAATCAGGAACGCCGACGGCATGACCGTGGCGCAGGTGAGCATCGCCGCCGAAGAGCACCAGCGCGCCTTGCCGCCGCGCGATGGCGTGTTTGTCAAGAACCGGTTCCGCCAGCATCTGGGCTTCGCGCCGTTCTAGCCGTCCTGCCGCAGCTTGCCATCCTGTGGCTCCATCCTGCGAGTCCATCCTGCGCTTTCAATCTGACCGGACAACATTGCACCATGAAGCAATATCAAATGTTCATCGACGGGACCTTCGTGAATGCAAGCGACGGTCGCTGGTTCGAAACCCAGAATCCTTTCACGGGTAAAGCCTGGGCAGAGGTAGCCCGCGGCACGGCGGCCGATGTGGACCGCGCGGCCGGCGCAGCCGATCGTGCGTTCCGCGCGGGCCCCTGGGCGGCGCTGACAGCCACCCAGCGTGGCGCGTTGCTGCGCAAGCTCGGCGACCTGATCGCCAGGGACGCGGAGCGCCTGGCTGAGTTCGAAGTGCAGGACAACGGCAAGCTGCTCGCCGAGATGAGCGGGCAGGTAAAGTACCTGCCGCAGTGGTTCTACTACTTTGGCGGCCTGGCCGACAAGATCGAGGGCACGGTCATCCCGCTCGACAAGAAGGGCTACTTCAACTACACGCGCAGCGAGCCCCTGGGCGTGGTGGCCGCCATCACGCCCTGGAATTCCCCGCTGATGCTGCTGGCGTGGAAGATTGCGCCGGCGCTGGCCTCCGGGTGCACGGTGGTGGTCAAACCGTCGGAGTTCACCTCGGTTTCCGCGTTGGAACTGGCGCTCCTGTTTCAGGAGGCAGGCTTTCCGCCCGGCGTCTTCAACGTCGTGACGGGTTTCGGCGCGGAGGTCGGGTCGCCGCTCGTCACGCATCCGCTGGTCAGGAAGGTCACGTTCACGGGGTCCGATGCCACCGGCCGCGTCATCAACCAACAGTGCGCGGCGCAGTTCAAGCATGTCAGCTTGGAGCTTGGCGGCAAGTCGCCTAACATCGTGTTCAACGACGCCAATCTGGACGATGCCGTCAACGGCGCCGTCTCCGGGATCTTCGCGGCCAGCGGACAAACCTGCATTGCCGGTTCCCGCCTGCTGCTGCAGCAAGACATCCACGATGCCTTCGTCGAGAAGCTGGTGGCGCTGGCCAGGACGGCAAAGCTTGGCAACCCCATGAATGCCTCGACGCAGGTCGGCCCCATCACCACGCCGGCGCAGTACGACAAGGTGCTTTCCTACATCCGGATTGCCAGTGACGAGGGCGCCCGCCTTGTACTGGGCGGGCAGCCTGCGTCGTGCGGGCAAGGGTGGTTTGTCGAGCCGACCATCTTCTGCGGGGTGACGCCGCAAATGCGCATCGCGCGCGAGGAGGTCTTTGGCCCGGTGCTCTCCGTCCTGAAGTTCAAGGATGAAAGCGAGGCGATAGCGATCGCCAACGATAGCTGCTACGGCCTTGGGGCGGGCGTGTGGACCAGCGATATCGGCCGGGCATTCCGCATGTCCGAGAAGATACAGGCCGGCACCGTGTGGGTGAATACCTATCGGGCGGTCAGCGTCATGTCGCCCTTCGGCGGTTACAAGGATTCCGGCCTGGGGCGGGAGAACGGTATCGACGCGATCCGGGCGTATCTCCAGACCAAGAGCGTCTGGATCAATACCGGCGCGGGCTCCGGCAATCCGTTTGCCATGCGGTAGGCGCCAGATTGGTGGGAGAGATCGGCGAGACGTTCACGTGCTTAACCGATCAGCTTTGCCGGGCTCCCGCCGGCAGCCTGCGCCACGCTGATCAGCTCGTCGATCAGGGCGCGCGCGCAGCCGGGCAGCCCCTGCAGTTCGCGCACGATGACCGCGCGCTCGCGGATCACCCATGGTTCGTCCAGCTCGACGATGGCGAGCTTCATGGTCTGGCGGTGCCGCAGCGCCGCGGACAGCGGCACCACGCCAATGCCCACGCCCGCTTCGATCATGCGGCACATGGCTTCGAAGCTGCGAATCTGGATGCGGATCTGCAGCTTGCGCCGTTGCTCGTGGAGCAGATCGGTGAGGAAAGCATGCAGGGTGCTGCCCTCGTGCAGGCTGACGTGCTCGTACTCGAGGGTGTCGGCGAGCGAGACCTTGCTCTTTTGCGTGAGGGGATGGCCGACGGGCGTGGCAAGCACGAGCTTGTCCGTGCTGAAGTGCACCACTTCAAGCCCTTCCGGGTTCACGGGCCCGGAGATGATGCCGAGGTCGGCGCTGCCGTCGAGCACGCCGCGGATGATGTCCCGCGTCAGGCGCTCCTGCAGGTCGACGGTCACGGCGGGGCGCACCGCCATGAAGCGCGAGAGCACTTCCGGCATGAACTCCGTGACCGCGGTAGTGTTCGCGAAGATGCGGATGTGACCGACGGAATCCTTCGAGAACTCCTCGAAATCGCTGCGCACGTGTTCGAACTGCCGCTCGATGACCCGCGCATGGCGCAGCAGCCGTTCTCCGGCGGGCGTCAGCGCCAGCCCCCTGCTCTCCCGGTAGAACAGCCGGGTGCCCAATTGCTCCTCCAGGGACTTGAGGCGCGCGCTGGCCGCGGCGGGGGACAGAAATGCCTTTTTCGCACCGCGAGAGAGGTTTTCTTCCTCGGCGATGCGGGCAGAGAGCCTGAGGTCGGCAAAGTCAAAGTGCATGGATACTCCTTCGCCGCCACTGTACCAAGGGGTCGTCGGTGCCGCAATTCATGCGGTGGGCCCGCTGGCAAAGCGATGGTTTCCATTGAAGCGAATGGCTGGTTCGAGAAAACGAGATGGTCCGATGCCCTCCACTCTGGGAGACTAGCTTCGGTGCGCATTGCACCAGGCGTGCTGCCCATGCGTGGCGACTTCCGGCCGGGCCGGGGCGCCGTGGACCCACTTCTCCCGTTTGCCGCTGCACTGCGCAGGGCAGGCGGGCCCAGACTGAACAAGGCTGCTATGCGTCCCCTGGATGGCATCACCGTCGTTTCCCTCGAGCACGCCATTGCCGCGCCGTTCTGTACCCGGCAACTGGCGGACCTCGGCGCCCGGGTCATCAAGGTCGAGCGGCCCAAGGTGGGTGATTTCGCGCGCGGCTACGATGAGCGCGTGGATGGCCTGTCCTCGCATTTCGCCTGGACCAACCGTTCCAAGGAAAGCCTGGCGCTGGACCTCAAGCACAGCGAGGCCCCGGCCATCCTGGGCAAGCTCCTCGGCCAGGCCGATGTGCTGGTGCAGAACCTGGCGCCGGGCGCGGCGGACCGGCTCGGCCTTTCCTATGCGGCGCTGTCGCAGCGCTATCCCGCCATGGTCGTCTGCGATATTTCAGGCTATGGCAGCGATGGCCCCTACCGGGACAAGAAGGCCTATGACCTGCTGATCCAGGCGGAATCCGGCTTCGTCTCGATCACCGGCACCCCCGATAGCCCCGTCAAGGCTGGCTGCTCCATTGCCGATATCGCGGCTGGCATGTATGCCTACTCCAACATCCTGGCGGCGCTGCTGCAGCGCGGCAGGAGCGCAAAGGGCGCGCATATCGACGTGTCGATGCTGGAGAGCATGGTCGAGTGGATGGGCTATCCGCTTTACTACGCGTTCGATGGCGCCACGCCACCGCCGCGGGCCGGCGCCTCTCACGCCACCATCTTCCCGTATGGCCCGTTTGCCGCCGGCGACGGCAAGACCATCATCCTGGGCCTGCAGAACGAGCGCGAGTGGGATGCCTTTTGCCGCGTCGTGCTGGAGCGGCCGGAACTGACAACCGACGAACGCTTTGTCTCCAACTCCCTGCGCACCCAGAGCCGCGCGGCGCTCACCGACATCATCACGACGGTGTTCTCCGCCCTGACCATCGAGGCGGTGATCGAGCGGCTTGAGCGCGCCCAGATCGCCAATGCCCGCATGAACGACATGCGCGACGTCTGGAACCATCCGCAGCTCAAGGCGCGCGAGCGCTGGACGTCCGTGCCGTCGCCCGTGGGCATCATTCCGGCGCTGCTGCCGCCCGGCACGCCACAGTCGTTCGCGCCGCGGATGGACGCGATTCCCGCGCTCGGCCAGCATAGCAAGAGCATCCTGCTCGAACTTGGCTACACCGCGGACGACGTGGTTCGGCTCAGTGCCGAAGGCGCGATCTGACCCTATGCCTTCCATCCCGGATAAAGATCCCATGGCCGCCGCCGCTATCGCCCGTTCCTATCTCTTCGTGCCCGCCAATCGTCCCGAGCGTTTCGCCAAGGCCAACGCCTCGGGCGCGGACGCGGTCATTCTCGACCTCGAGGACGCGGTGTCCGACGAGGACAAGTGCCGGGCTAGGGGGCTGCTGGAGGCGTACCTGGCCGACGGCGGCTGCGCCATGGTGCGGATCAACGCCACGCAGACCGAATGGTTTGAGGATGACGTGCGCCTTTGCCGCGAGAAAGGCGTGACGGGCATCGTGCTGCCGAAGGCGGAAAGCGCGGCGGACGTCGCGCTGGTGACCAGGCACCTTCGGCCCGGCGTGCAGGTGCTCCCGCTCATCGAGACCGCCAGGGGCATGGCCAACGTCAAGGAGGTGGCCGGTGCACCGGGCGTCGACCGCCTGATTTTCGGGACCGTGGATTTTCGCACCGAGCTGGGCATCGAGGGCGACGACCAGGAGCTGCTGTTTTTCCGCTCCATGCTCGTCCTCGCGTCGCGGGTCGCGGGCATTGCGCCGCCGGTGGACGGGGTGACGGTTGCGCTCTCCGATGCCGAGGCGCTGCGCAACGCTGCCGAACGCGGGCGGCGCCTGGGCTTCGGGGCAAAGCTCTGCATTCACCCTGCTCAGGTGGGCGAGGTCAACGCCGCCTACCGGCCAACCGAAGCGCAGCATGCCTGGGCCACGCGAGTGGTCGAGCAGGCAAGGTCAGGCCCGGGCGCATTCCAGCTCGACGGCGAGATGATCGATGCGCCTGTCATTGCACGCGCTATGAGCCTGCTCGAGCGCGCGGGCCGGGCGCCGGCCTGATCCGCATCAACGACTGACCATGACCAGAACATAACCACAGAGAGATTGATGGACACTGCCAACCTGAAGGCGTGGATCGGTAAGTCAACCGAGTCCCAGGACGACATCACCGCGTTTCCCGTCAAGGCGCTTAGCGCGACCCTGGACCGCGAAGACGCGGCGCCCGTGCACGGCGATGCCTTGCCCCCGCTCTGGCACTGGCTCTACTTCTTGCCGCTGCACCGGCAGTCCGAGCTGGGCATCGACGGCCACGCCAATCGGGGCGGGTTCCTGCCGCCCGTGCCGCTACCGCGCCGCATGTGGGCCGGCGGGCGCCTGCGTTTTCACCAGCCGCTGCGCCTGGGCGATGCCGTGTCGAAAACTTCCACCATCCTGGATGTAAGCGCCAAGGCGGGCCGCACCGGCTCGCTGGCCTTTGTGACCGTGGAGCATCGGTACTCGGGGCCGCAGGGCCTTGCGGTGACGGAGGAGCACGACATCGTCTACCGCGAGGAAGCCATCCCGGGCGCGGCCGCGCCGGACCCGATCGCCGCGCGCACGGACGAGGACTGGTCCCGCGAAATCGTGCCCGACCCGGTGCTGCTGTTCCGCTTTTCCGCGCTGACCTTCAATGGCCACCGGATCCACTACGACCACGACTACGTGACCACTGTCGAGCACTACCCGGACCTGATCGTCCACGGCCCGTTGCTGGCCGTGCTGCTCCTTGACCTGGTACGCAGGAACCTGCCGGACGCCACCGTCAGCAGTTTTTCCTTCAAGGGCGTGCGGCCGACCCATGTGCCCCAGCGTTTCCAGGCCTGCGGCAAGCTGAGCGACGACGGCAAGACGGTCGCGCTGTGGATTCGCCAGGCGGGCGGCGCTCTCGCCATGACCGCCACCGCTGAGCTTGGCTAAGCCAGGCACCTCCAGATCCAGCCGAACCAGGCAAAGACGAACACTCATGGAGACATCTCGTGCTGAACAAAGTTGATGAACACCAGGAAATCCGCGAAGCCATCCGCGACTTGTGCGGGCAGTTCTCGTCGGAGTATTTCCGCAAGATCGACGAGGCCCGGGGCTATCCCGAGGCATTCGTCAATGCGCTGACCGCCGCTGGCTGGCTGGCGGCCCTGATCCCCGAGGAATACGGCGGCTCGGGGCTGAGCCTCACGCAAGCCTCGGTCATCATGGAAGAGATCAACCGTGCCGGCGGCAACTCGGGCGCCTGCCACGGCCAGATGTACAACATGGGCACGCTGCTGCGCCATGGCTCAGGGCAGCAGAAGCGCGAGTACCTGCCGAAGATCGCGAGCGGCGCGCTGCGCCTGCAATCCATGGCGGTCACCGAGCCGAGCACCGGGACGGATACCACCAAGATCAAGACCACCGCCGTGCGCAAGGGCGACAAGTATGTCGTCAACGGGCAGAAGGTCTGGATCTCGCGGGTGCAGCACTCGGATCTCATGATCCTGCTGGCGCGGACCACGCCGCTGGCGGAGTGCAAGAAGAAGTCGGAAGGCATGTCCATCTTCCTCGTCGACCTGCGCGAAGCGATCGGCAAGGGCCTGACGGTGCAGCCGATCCTCAACATGGTCAATCACGAGACCAACGAGCTCTTCTTCGACAACCTGGAGATCCCGGCGGAGAACCTGATCGGCGAGGAGGGCAAAGGCTTCAAGTACATCCTGGATGGCCTGAACGCCGAGCGCACGCTGATTGCCGCGGAGTGCGTCGGCGACGGCTACTGGTTTATCGACAAGGTGACCAGCTACGTCAACGAACGCATAGTGTTCGGCCGGCCCATCGGCCAGAACCAGGGCGTGCAGTTCCCCATCGCAAGGGCGTTCGTCAACGTGGAGGCGGCGAGCCTGATGCGCTTCAAGGCTGCCAAGCTGTTCGACGAGCACCAGCCCTGCGGCGCCGAAGCCAACATGGCCAAGCTGCTGGCCGCGGATGCCTCCTGGGAGGCCGCCAACGCCTGCCTGCAGTATCACGGCGGGTTTGGCTTCGCCGCGGAATACGACGTGGAGCGCAAGTTCCGCGAAACCCGCCTGTACCAGGTCGCGCCGATCTCGACCAACCTGATCCTGTCCTATGTCGGGGAGCACATCCTTGGCATGCCGAGGTCGTTTTGACGCTTCGTTGGGAGGATTGGATGGCGGCGTAGCGCCGGTGCCTGGCGCCACGCCGCGCGGCGCTCAGCCGCTCAGCTGCTCAGCCACTCAGTGATATGCAGAACCGCTGGATCGCCTGGCATGCCTGGCGCAGCGACTCGGTGTCCAGCGCGTAGGCAAGGCGGATGTAGGGCGCAAGGCCGAAGGCGCTGCCGTGCACGACGGCCACGTTGGCCTCGTCCAGCAGCGCAAGCGCAACGTCCTCGTCCGTGCTCAGCAACGTGCCGGCGGGCGTGCGCCGGCCGAGCAGGCCTGCGCAGGAGGCGAATGCATAGAACGCCCCGCCGGGTACCGCGCAGGCCATCCCCGGCGTTTCGTTGAGCAGCCGGACCATCAGGTTGCGCCGCGCCTCGAATATCCGCCGCGTGTCGGCGACGAACGCCTGCGGCCCGCTGAGCGCTGCCAGCGCGGCGTGCTGGGAGATGGCGCTGGCGCCGGAGGTTTGCTGGCCCTGGAGCTTTTCCATGGCCTCAAGCAGCCAGCGCGGGCCAGTGCCAAAGCCGATGCGCCAGCCGGTCATGGCGTAGGCCTTGGACACGCCGTTCATCGTCAGCGTGCGCGCCGCCAGGCGTGGCTCGACCGCGGCGATGGTATGGAAGCGCTCGCCGTCAAATGTCAGGTGCTCGTAAATGTCATCCGACAGGATCAGCACATGCGGGTGCGCCAGCAGCACCTTGGCAAGCGCCGCCAGGTCGCCGTGCGTGTAGACCGCGCCTGTGGGATTGGAGGGCGAATTCAGGATAAGCCAGCGTGTCGCCGGGCCGATCGCCGCGGCGAGGACGGCCGGCGTCAGCTTGAACCCGACGTCCGCATCGCACGGCACCACCACGGCATGCGCCCCGCACAGCTGGACCATCTCCGGGTAGCTGACCCAGTAAGGCGCGGGCACAATGACCTCGTCGCCCTCGTTCAGGGTGGCCGCCAGGGCGTTGTAGATCACCTGCTTGCCGCCGCTGCAGACGATGGTGTCCTGCCAGGCCACGTCGAGCCCGTTCTCGCGCCTGAACTTGGCGGCAACGGCTTCGCGCAGGGCGCGCAGGCCAGCGACTTGCGTGTACCGGGTGTGGCCCTGGCGAATCGCGTCGACCGCGGCGTCGCAGACATGCACGGGGGTATCGAAGTCCGGCTCGCCCGCGCTGAGCGATATCACCTTCGCGCCGGACGCGCGTTTTGCCGCCACGCGGTCCATCATCCGGTAAGTGGCCGAGGGCTGGGCGCTAGCCAGGTTCTCATTCAAGCGTTGTACATCGGTTGTCATCAGGCCTTCCTCTGCAGCGTGTGGTAGCCCAATGCCGCGCGGGCTTCCCCGAGGGTTTTCCCGTTGGCGATGTGCTCGCGGATCCGCGCTTCCACGGACTCGATCTGGCGTGCCAGTTCGGCAACCTCGCGCGCCCGGTCGCGCGGGATGACGACCACCCCGTTGGCGTCCGCCACGACGATGTCGCGGGCGCAGACGCGCGCCGTGCCGATGGAGACCGGCGCATTGATCGCTTCGACCTGGACACGGTCCTTGCCGGTGCGCATGAACCGGCCCCGCGTGAACAGCGGATAGCCGTCGCCGAGCGCCTTGGCCACATCCCGGCACACACCGTCGATGACGGTGGCCGCGATGCCGCGCGCGCCGGCGTACTGGGTCATGATGTCGCCCCAGACCGTGCAGTCGGTGCGGCCGTCGTTGTCGATCACCACCACGTCGCCTTCGGCCACGTCATCGATGAAGTCGCCGACCGTGCCCGGCGGCGTGCTGGCGGACACGTATCTGACGGTGTAGGCCGGCCCGATCACGACTTGGGCGTAATTGTCCAGCGGCGCGATGCCGAGGCACTGGCCGGGCAGGCCCAGCTTGTCCATGGCGTCGGACACACCCGGTGTATCCAGGCCTGCGAACAAGGCCGATAGTTCTTTGTCTGCTGCGTTCATTGGGTATTTCCACTGTGGATGGCGTCGAATTCCTTGTCATGCATGACTTCAGCGACCGAGCGTCCGGCGCGCACGGCCTTGACCATCGAGTCCTGGCGACGTGCAATGCGCTCGCCAAGCGCCACGATGTCTTCGATGCGCTCGGCCGCCACGAACACCGTGCCGCAGCGATCGGCTAGCACGTAGTCATCCTGATGAACAACCACGCCCGCAAAGTTGACAGGTTCTCCGGCACCCACCTGCACAACCCGGTTGCGCGCGCTGATCATGGTGACACCACGCCCGAACACGGGGTAGCCGATCGACTCGCTGCCTTCGATGTCGCGGCTCAGGCCGTCGATCACCGAGCCGCGCACCTGCCTGGCGGTGGCGGCATTGGCCAGGATGTCGCCCCAGCAGGAGACGCCATCGATGCCGCCTGCAATCACAAGCACACGGTCATCGGTGTGGATCGCGGCGACGACCGGGGTGATCAGGTGCACCGTCGGTTGGGCATCCGTCTTGTGGCCCAGCTGGATGGTGCTGGCCCGGCCAACGATCTTCGGGCAGTCCCAGAGCGGGCGAATGCCGAAGGTCGCGCCGGGGAGGCTGTAAAAATCGAGGGCATCCGACACCGTGTTGGTATCGAGTGCGGCGAGGCGGTCGAGCAAGGAGCGTGAGGTGGGGGAGGTCATTTCGAGCCTGTAAAGCGGGTTGCCAGGGGGTTACCAGCGGTTGCCAGGCTTGCACTTTCGGCGATGGAGACCAATCTGTAAATTCCGAATCCGGTAAGCTATCCATATGTAAAACCTATCAAGGAAGCCATGATCAATTTCCGGCTTGTCCGTCACCTCTGGGTGTTCCTGGCTGTCGCCGAGGAGCAGCATTTCGGGCGTGCCGCCAAACGGTTGGGCATGTCCCAGCCGCCCGTCACCGAGCAGATCCAGATACTGGAGCAGGCACTCAAGGTGAAGCTCTTCGAGCGCTCAAGGCGAGGCGCGCAGCTCACGCCGGTTGGCGCGGCGCTGCTGCCGGCGGTGCAAAAGCTCGCGGAGCAGCTGGAGCGGCTCGACGTGGCGGTGCGCGAAGCCGTGCATGGGCAGACCGGGCTCCTGACGATCGGCGCGATCTCGTCCGCGATGCTCGATACGCTGCCTGCGCTGATCGACCATCTCAAGGCCGCGTACCCGCAGCTGACCATTTCCGTGACGGAGATCGATAGCGTCGACGCCGTGCCCGCGCTGGAGCGCGGTGATGTCGATCTGGCCTTCGCGCGCCTGGAAGGGGAGCTGGGCCCGTCGATCCAGTCCATTGCTCTCAAGCAGGACCGGCTGGCGGTCGCGCTGCCGCGGTCGCACGCCCTGGCCGAGGTGCCACGTGTCAGGCTGGCGGCGCTGGCAGATGAGGAGTTCGTGATGTTTGCCCGGCAGGTCAGCCCGGTCTACTACGACAGTCTCATCGCGACCTGCCGCACTGCGGGCTTCTCGCCGCGGGTGCTGCACCAGGTGCGCACGGTGTCTTCGCAGATCGCCTTCGTCGGGTGCGGGCAGGGCATCGCGCTCGTTCCCGCCTCCTTGAAGAAGGCCGCGCCGGACAATGTCGTGGTCCGGCCGCTGAAGGAGCCCGTGAACGTGGTGACCACCGCGATGGCGTGGTCCACCACGCGGGAAAACCCGATGGTGGCTAACGTCGTCGCTGCGCTTTCGGCCGGGAAAGCAACGGCGCGGTTGCGCAAGGCCAGGGCTTGAGCGGGCGCTTCGGCGCGTGGCGTGTGACATCGCGCGCAACCTGTCCATCCCGGCGTGGCCGGTGGGCCGCGATGGACCGTCGATGGGGCCGGAAATGATTGATTAGAACAATCGACGGCATGGCAAGTAGAGTTGTCCGGCATGATGGCGCCGTGAGGCGCCGCAGTGCCAGTGCACACATAACAACGGAGACCATGCCATGTTCCATCGCCTTGCCGCCCCGCTGCGGGCCGCAACCCTTGTGCTCCTGCTCTGCGCGCCGGGACTCGCTGCGCACGCCCAGGAGCGCTATCCGGCCAAGCCGGTGCGCTTCGTCAACTCATTCCCGCCGGGCGGCCCGTCAGACCTGCTCGCCCGCTCGGTGGCCGAGGTGCTGCAGGGCGAGCTTAAGCAGGCCTTTGTGGTCGAGAACAAGCCTGGGGCGGGCGGCAACCTGGGCGCGGGCGCGGTGGCCAAGAGCCCTGCCGATGGCTACGCGGTGCTGTTCGGCATCGATACCACCTTTACCGTCAATCCGCATATCTACAGCGCCATGCCGTTCCGGCCCGGCGAGCTCAAGCCCTTGATGATACTGGCCAGTTCGGGTTTGCTGGTAGGCACGTCGCCGTCGTCCGGCATCGCTTCCTTGCCGGACCTGGTCAAGCAGGCCAAGGCAAAGCGCCTGAACTTCAGCTCCGGCGGCAGCGGCAGCCCGGGCCACCTGGCCATCGAGGAGTTCCAGCGCGCCACCGGCCTCAAGCTGAACCATGTGCCTTACAAGGGCAGCACGCCGGCGGTGACCGCCGTGGTGGGCAGCGAAGTGGATGGCGGCTTCCTGGCCACGCCCAGCATGCTGCCCTTCGTCAAGGCGGGCAAGGTGACGGCGCTGGCGGTGACCAGCCACCAGCGCTCGCGGCTGGCGCCGGGCATTGCTACCGTGGCCGAGCTTGGCATGAAGGAACTGGAGCATGAGGTACTGTATGTGGCGATGGTGCCGGCGGCCACGCCGGAGCCGGTGGTGCGCGTGCTCGAGCGTGCCATCGCCGATGCGCTGGCGCGGCCCGATGTGCAGGCTCGCATGCAGGCGCTGGACCTGCAGCCCGAAGGCATCACCGGCGCGGCGGCCGCGCGGCGGTTGTCGGACCTGTCCGAGCGATATCGTCAACTCATTGTTGCCACCGGCATGAAAGTCGAATGAAACCGAACCTGATCTATATCGTCGCCGACGATCTTGGCTACGCGGACCTGGGCTGCTATGGCGGGCGCGAGCCGGTCTCTCCGGTACTCGACAGCCTGGCCGCCAACGGCCTGATGCTGACGCAGGGCTATGCCAACTCGCCGGTGTGCTCTCCCACGCGCTTTGCATTGATGACGGCGCGCTACCAGTACCGGCTGCGCGGCGCGGCCGAGGAGCCGATCAACAGCAAAAGCCGGGGCAGCAACACGCTGGGCCTGCCGCCGGCGCATCCCACCTTGCCCTCGCTGCTGCAGGCGCAGGGCTACCGCACGGCGCTGATCGGCAAATGGCACCTGGGCTTTGCGCCAGCGTTCGGGCCGCTGCTGTCGGGCTATCAGGCATTTTTTGGCCCCATGGCGGGCGGTGTCGATTACTTCACGCATTGTGATTCCAGCGGCCGTCACGATCTGTGGCACAACGACGCGCAGCACCAGGAACCCGGCTACCTGACCGATCTGCTGTCGCGGCGCGCGGTAGATTACGTGACGCGCATGAGCGGGGAGGGCGCGCCGTTTTTCCTGAGCCTGCATTACACCGCGCCGCACTGGCCGTGGGAAACCCGCGATGACGCCGCGCTGGCGCCGCAGGTCAGCAACAACCTGTTCCATCTCGACGGCGGCAACATCCACACCTACCGGCGCATGATCGGCCACATGGACGAGGGCATCGGCTGGCTGGTGGACGCGCTGCGCCGGCTCGGCCAGCTCGACAACACGCTGATCGTCTTCACCAGCGACAACGGCGGCGAGCGCTTCTCGGACAACTGGCCGCTGGTGGGCGGCAAGATGGACCTGACCGAGGGCGGCATCCGTGTGCCATGGATCGCGCACTGGCCCGCGATGATCGCGCCGGGTGGCACCAGCGCACAGCACTGCATGACGATGGACTGGTCGGCCACGATGCTGGATGCGGCGGGCGTGCAGGCCGATCCCGGCTACCCGCTGGACGGCGTGTCGCTGATGCCGTTGCTGCGCGATGCGGCGCACCGCTTCCACCGCCCGCTGCACTGGCGCATGAACCACCGCGACCAGCGCGCGCTGCGCGACGGCGACTGGAAGTATCTGCAGGTGGACGGACACGAGTACCTGTTCGATCTCAGCCGCGATGAGCGCGAGCGCGCCAACCTGGCGAAGCGCGAGCCCCAGCGGCTGGTGGCGATGCGCGAGGCTTGGCTGGTATGGAATGCGGGCATGCCGCCGATTCCGGAGGATGCCACGGTCAGCCTGGGGTATTCGGCGGCGGATATGCCGCAGCGGTAACGGCCCGGCCGCGGCTCCGATCCGCACCTTGGTGTATCGTTGAAGATTGCGCGAAACGCGGGAATCTCCAACGGGAATACATCGAATGCTGACGATCTGGGGCCGTGCGAATTCGGTCAATGTGCAAAAGGTACTGTGGGGTTGCGAAGAACTTGGCTTGCCGTTCCGGCGGATCGACGCCGGCATGCAGTTCGGCGGCAACAACGAGCCCGACTATCTCGCCATGAATCCCAACGGGCGCGTCCCGACCATCATCGATGGCGATTTTGTGCTGTGGGAGTCGAATTCCATTCTGCGCTACCTCGCCATGGAGTACGGCAAGTCAGGTGCGCTGTACCCGGCCGGGCCTAAGGTGCGCGCCAGCGTGGACCGCTGGCTGGACTGGGCGCTGTCGACCTTGCAGCCGGCGGAACGGCCGGTCTTCTGGGGTTTCGTGCGCACGCCCGCCGCCGAACGCGACGTGGCTCGCCTGACGGCCGAAGCCGGCGTGGTGGCCGGGCTGTGGCGCTTGCTCGACCAGCACCTGGAAGGCCGCGACTATATGGAAGGCGGCGGCTTCACGCTGGCCGACCTGGTGCTGGGCGCCTACGCACGCCGCTGGTTCGGCCTGGACGCCCAGATCGATCGTCCCGCGCTGCCCAATCTCGAACGCTGGTATGCGCACGTGGGCGAGCGCGCCGGCTTCCGCCAATACGTTGCGGCGCCCTTGAGCTGAGCCTGGATCCCCTCATCACGAACCAATTGCGACAAATCGCGAACCGATTTCCATGACTATCACCCTGCACACCTGGAATACGCCGAACGGACGCAAGATCAGCGTCGCGCTCGAGGAAATGGCGCTGCCTTATGCCGTCAAGACGGTGAACATCACCAAGGGCGAGCAGCATCAGCCGGATTTCCTGCGCATCAGCCCCAACAACCGGATCCCGGCCATCGTCGATGCGGATGGCCCCGATGGACAGCCGATCAGCGTCTTCGAATCCGGCGCGATCCTGCTTTACCTGGCCGAGAAGACCGGCAAGTTCCTGCCTGCGAGCTTGCGTGACCGTGTGCCGGTGCTGGAGTGGCTGATGTGGCAGATGGGCGGCTTTGGGCCCATGCCGGGCCAGGTACATCACTTCCGCACGGTTGAGGCGGAGGCCGACCGGCACTATGGGCTCAAGCGCTATTCGGAAGAAACGCGGCGCCTTTACGGCGTGCTGGACCGGCGGCTGGCGGAGGTGGAGTACGTGGCCGGCGACCTGTCCGTGGCGGATTTCGCGATCCTGGGCTGGGCCTGGCGCCACGAGCGCCATCAGGTCTCGCTGGAGCAGTTTCCGAATGTCGGGCGCTGGTACGACGCCCTGTTTGCGCGTCCCGGCGTGCAGCGCGGCTTTGCGGTCAAGCTGGATGACCTGGCTTGACGCCGGCAAATCCGTACAAGCTCCATACAATCGCCACACCGCCTTCGCACTACCTTCGCACAAACCGGACGCCCATTTGACATGGGTCAAGAACCCGAATGGTGCCGCCCGCTAATATGATTTCCGTCATGGAGATGCGGGGGCGCTCTTCATGACTTGTCTACCCGTTTCCAGAATACGGAAACTTGGCCCGCGCCACGCAAGTGGGGCGGGCTTTTTTCTTGTCGCTTGTCCGCCCGGCGCTATCGGTTCCTATCGGCCCGGCTCATCCGGTTGTGCGCAGCGGCCAGCGCGTGGCAACTGCTAATATGCAAGACGGTCCCCGCAGACGGGCCAGCGACCCGCAGGTATATCCGGAGGACTCGAATGCCTCAGACAGAAGCCCCTTCGCCGCATGACGCCGCCGTGCAAGACCGCGTGTTCCAGGAAGGCCGCCTCTCGCTTGGCCTGACCTTGCCGATGCTGCAATCCGGTCAGGTCGTCGCGGACTTCCGCGAGCAGGTGGCGCTGGCCAAGCTCGCCGACGCGCTCGGATTCCGCGCGCTGTGGGTGCGCGACGTGCCGCTGAACAGCGTCGGCTACCCGGACCCGGTCGGGCATCTCGATCCCTGGGTGTTCCTTGGCGCGCTGGCCAGCCAGACCGAGCGCATCGCGCTGGTGAGCGGCGCTATCGTGCTGACGCTGCGGCATCCGTTGCATGTCGCCAAAGGGGCGATTTCAGTCAGCGCGTTGTCGCAGGGCCGCTTCGTGCTCGGCCTGGGCTCTGGCGACCGTCCTGCCGAGTACGCTGCGTTTGGGCAGGCTACGGCCGCACGGCGCGATTTGTACCTGCGTCACTGGGAGACGGTGGCGGCGGCGGTGGGAGAGCCTTCGCGGGTGATCCCGGATCAGTTCCATGACGACACGCCCGAGTTTTTCGTGCTCCCCAAGCTCCCCGCGCCCATTCCCTTGCTGGCCGTGGGCTCGGGCGGGCAGAGCGTCGACTGGATCGCGCGCCATTCCATCGGCTGGATGACCTATCACCGCGAGCCTGCGGTGCAGCGGGAGCGCTATCGCATGTGGCGCGCGGCGGTTGAGCGTGCCGCGCCCGGGCAGTTCCGCGCCTTTGGCGTGGCGATGCAACTGGACCTGAGCGCCGATGCCGGCGAGCCGCCTACCGCAATCTCGCTTGGCTATCGCACCGGGCGAAATGGGCTGAGGGAGTTGCTGCGGGACATGCGCGGCAGCGGCACGCATCATGTTTCGCTCAACCTGCAGGCATCCGAACGTGCGCCGCGAGAGGTGATTGAAGAATTGGCCGTCGAGGTCCTGCCGGCATTTCACGCGGACTAGTTTTTTCTCTTCGCTAAGCGATGTCGCGGCGCAGTGCCGCTTCCACGAACGCGACAAAAGCCTTGACCTTCGCGCTGGCCATGCGGCCGGTCGGAAATACCGCCCAGAGGTCGACCGGTGCCAGCGTCCATTCGGCGAGCACCTGTCTGACTTCGCCGCTGGCCAGTTCCGGCGCGAACATCCATTCGGAGCCGATCGCCACACCGATATCCGCGAGCACCGCGGCGCGCACGCCCTCGGCGGCCGTGACCCGCAAGCGGCCGGACACCCCGACGGATACCTCGGCGCCGTCCCGGCGAAATGCCCAGGCATCGCCGCCGCCCTCACGGTCGTAGACGATGGCCTCATGCGCGAGCAAGTCGGCGGGCACCTTTGGCTCGCCGGCAGCGGCAAAGTAGCGCGGCGTGCCGACCACGACCCGCCGGCTCTGCGCGATCTTCCTGGCGGTCATGGCCGAATCTCGCAGCGCGCCCATGCGCAGAGCGACATCCACTCCATGCTCAAGCAGGTCGATATTGCCATCCTCCAGCAGCACGTCCACCACCAGTTGCGGATGCTCGGCCAGGAAGGCTTTGAGGTGCGGGACGATATGCAGCCGCGCGAAGGTGACGGCCGCGGTCACGCGCAGGCGGCCGGAGAGACTGGTGCCCGAGCCCCTGGCCGCATGCTCCGCCGCATCCGCTTGCTCGATCGCGCGCTTGGCGTGTTCGTAGAAATTCTTTCCTGCTTCGGTCGGCGACAGGCCGCGGGTGGACCGCACGAGCAGCCGCACGCCGAGCTGTTCTTCCAGTTGTGCGACCGACTTCGATACGGAGGGCTGCCCGACCTTCAGCAGCCGCGCGGCGCCCGAGAAAGAGCCTGCCTCGACGACGGCAACCAGTGTTTCCATGGCAGTCATCCTGTCCACGATGCGCTTCCTCTCATTGGATTGCCGCCGGGTTATGCCCAGAAAGAATGAATCATATTCCCGCGGCTCGCCTACCGCCGTGAAGCGGCTTGACCGAACATGATTCCAGCAACGTGCACCTTCGCATCGAGCAGCTTACTTGGATCAGATGGAGTAGTCATCATGTCACTGCAGCAAAAACTCGACGCCTTCAAGGCGGACTTCAAGGCCGGCAAGGCACCGTATTTCGCACCGCCGGAAATCCATCCCATCATGGAGCGGGCCACCGCTCAACTGATTGCCTCGGGACAAGCAGGCCGCGCGCTGAAGGCGGGGGACAAGGCGCCCGTCTTCACGCTGACGGACCCGGAAGGCGCACCGGTTCCCTCGGAGGAACTACTGGCGCAAGGGCCTCTCATCGTCAGCTTCTACCGCGGGGTGTGGTGCCCGTATTGCAATATGGAACTGCAGGCGCTGGAGGAGGCCGTACCGGCGTTCAGGGAAGCCGGCGCCAGCGTGGTGGCCATTTCGCCGCAGAACGCGGTCAATAGCCGCAAGTCCGTGCGCACCAACAAGCTCAGCTTTCCCATCCTCAGCGACACGCATAACGACGTGGCTGCCGCGTTTGGCCTGCGCTTCGCACTGCCGGACTATCTGGTGGATCTGTACAAGCAACTGAAGAACGACTTGCCGGCCTTCAATGGCGACGCGAGCTGGACGCTGCCGATGCCGGCGCGCTACGTGATCGGGCAGGATGGGACCATCCTGTATGCCGAGGTCAATCCTGACTACACGCACCGGCCGGAGCCTTCCGAGATGTTGCCGGCGCTGCGCCACGCCAAGGGCGGCAGGCAAGGGCAGCACCATCCTGTGTCGGTGTGATGGGTGAGCAAGACCGGCGGAATGGTACCGCCGGCTAGCCACGGCGGCCCAGGGAGTGCGCGGCAGGTGTGGCTGCGTGCCCTGGTGCCGCAAGGAGAGCACCGCTGGCCCTGGGCTCCAGGTTGCGGCAGGAACCTAGTCCGGCTGGCGCTTCTTCAACAGGTAGCGCTGTGTGCCTTCCATCACGAGCATCGCGGACTGGTTATGCACCGTGGAACGCATCGTCAGCACGCCGGTGCTCCGGTTCGGCGCGAGTTCGCTGACTTCCAGCGTGCTGTAGAGGGTATCGCCGGCAAAGACGGGATGCAGGAAGCGGCTGCTCTGGTCGATGAACCCCTTCAACGATTCCTCGACCATATGTGGAAAGAGCCCGGCGCCGGCGGCCGTCTGGATCACGACCTGGAAGCCATGGGCGAGCAGTTGCGGCATGCCGTGCGCGCGGCAGTATTCCACGTCGTAGTGCACGGGATGGTTATCGCCGCTGGCGAGTTGAAACGCGGCAAACATGGCATCGGTCATGGTGCGGGATGGCAGTACGAAGCGCTCCCCGACGGTGAAATCCTCGAAATACCGCTGTGCGCACATGCGGTGCTGGCTGGGGTCGAATGCGCTTGCAAAGTCGGGTCGGGTCATGCTTCACGGCTCCTTGATATCGGCCGCCTGCGCGACGGTCCGCCATTTGGCGATCTCACTGCCCACGTGCGCGGCGAGTGCCTGCGGCGTCGGATCGGACTCGAGAACCAGGCCCATCTCGAAGGCTCGCTTCTTCAGGCCGGGGTCGGCAAGCGCACGGCGCAACGCACCATTGAGCGTGGTGATCACCGCCGCCGGCGTTCCCGCGGGGACGAAGGCGCCATTCCACGTATAGGCTTCGTAGCCGGGTACCGCTTCGGCGATGGCCGGCGTGTCCGGTGTCTGTGCGAGGCGCGCTTGCATCGACGTGGCAATCAGCCGCACTGTTCCCGCGCGGACCTGCGCGAGTCCCGTCGGCGCGCTGTCGATCATGAAGCCGATTTGCCCGCCGATCAGGTCGGTCATGGCGGGCCCGGTGCCGCGATACGGGATGTGCGTGGTCTTCAGCGCGGCTTTGAGGTTCAGCAGCTCGGTCGCGACATGCGGTGCGCTGCCATTGCCGGCGGACCCATAGTTGATCTGCCCAGGATGCGCTTTGACGTACGCCAGGAATTCGGGGAGATTCCTGGCTGGGAAGTTCTTGTTCACCAGCAGGACCAGGGGCGCCTTGGCCGCCAGTCCGACAGGCGCGAAGTCCTGCGTGGTGCGGTAGGGCAGACGGGGCACGATACTCTCGTTGACCGCGTGCGCCACCGTCGTCAACAGGACCACATAGCCATCCGGCTTGGCCTTGGCCACATAGTCGGTGCCAACCACCGTGCCGGCGCCCGTGCGGTTCTCCACGATCATCGGCTCGCCCAGCTGCTTGCCCCATTGCTCGGCCAGCACGCGCGCAAAGGCATCGGTCGGTCCGCCGGCTGCATACGGCACCACGAGCCTCACGGCCTGGGCGGGCCATGCATCCTTCGCGCTGGCGCCACCGGGGTGCGCTGCGAGCAGCACAAGGATGGCGGGGGCGCTCCGGCGCAGGGTGTTCAGGAATCGCATGCGTTCACTCCGCTTCCGTTGAGGGCGATTGTTAAATGATTGTTGATGCCGGCACGCTCAGGCTTGCCAGGATGGCTTGCGCTTTTCCACGAACGCGGCGATACCTTCCTTTGCATCGTCCGTTGCCACCACATTGCCGAAGCTTTCCACCGCCGCGGCGACGCCGCGCCGGTAGTCGTTGTCATTGGCGCGCATGAAGGCCTTGCGTCCCATCTTGACGACGACCGGAGATTTCGCGCACAAGGTCTGGGCAAGCGCTCTAGCCTCGCGCATGACGTCCTGCTCGGGCACCACGCGGCTGACCAGTCCGAGGGACATGGCTTCAGCGGCGTCGAACGCGCGTCCGGTGAAAAGCAGGTCGAAGGCCCGGTGACGGCCAATCACACGCGGCAGGTGCGTGTAGTGGATGGCGGGCGTCAGCCCGACGTCGATCTCCGGATAGCCGAAGGTGGCCGTGTCGGCGGCGACGATCATGTCGCAGGAGATCGCGAGCGTCATGCCGCCGCCGCGGGCGGTGCCGTTCACGGCGGCAATGGATGGCTTGCCCAGGTTGAATTGCGCGTCGCACAGTTCGTTGTACAGCTTGTCGACCAGGCCATAGATCCGGGCCGGCGGCGCCCCGTGCAGCGCATCGAGGCGCAGCCCGGCGCAAAAGCGCCGGGGCAGGGCGCTGCCCAGGATGACGGCCCTGACCGAATCGTCCTGGGCCGCGCGTCGCAGCGCCGCCAGCACGTCGTCGATCATCGCCTCGTTCAAGGCATTGACCGGCGCGCTATCGAGGAGGATTTCCGCGACCCTGTCGCGCACTTCATATCTGACTGAATTGACTGAAGGCATGGTGACTCCTGATGTCATGCGGCCGTGCAAAGGCCGCCGGTTTTGCTGGCATCGGCGCTGGCAATCACGCCGCGCGCCTTGAATCGTTCAATGGACTCGGGCGTATAGCCCGCTTGCAACAGGATCTCGTCGGTGTGCTGGCCCAGCAAAGGCGGCGCGCGGTGCGCTTGCCGGCTGCCGCCGCGAAAGCGCACGGGCAAGCCCATATTCCTTACCTTGCCCAGCACCGGATGCTCAGACTCGGCGATCAGCGCGCGCTCGGCCACTTGAGGGTGCGCCAGCGCCTGGTCCAGCGTGTGGATCGGGGAGCAAGCCACGCCAGCCTTGCGCAATGCGTCGATCCAGTAGGCAACCGGCTGGGTCCGAATACGCGCCTGGACCATCTCGACGGTTTCGGTGAAGTGCGCGACACGGGCTGCATTGGTGGCGAACCGCGGTGCGTCGGCCACATCCTGCAACCCGGCGACCGGGCAGAAGCGCCGCCACTGCGCGTCGTTGCCGACGCCGATCATCACCGGCCCGTCGGCTGCGTCGAACACCTGGTAGGGCGCCATGGCCGGATGCGCGGTGCCCATGGCCCGCGGCACCTTGCCGCCGAGCCAATAGTTCTGGGCGAGATAGCCCATGAAACCCATCGCCGTATCCAGCAGGGACACCTCCAGGTGCATGCCGTGGCCGGTCTTCTGGCGCTCGATCAGTGCCGCCAGGATGCCACTGAACGCATGCATGCCGGTGCCCAGGTCCACCGGCGAAAAGCTGGCGCGCGCATGCTGGCCGCCGGCCTGGCCCATCGTGCTGATCATGCCGCTGAATGCCTGCAGCATGACGTCGTAGCCGGGTTCCTGGCCCAGCGGGCCCGTGCGTCCGTAGCCAGAGATCTCGCAGTAGATCAGGGCCGGGTTCAACGCGGACAGCGTGTCGTAGTCAACACCGAGCCTGGCGGCGGCGCCACTGCCGAAGCCTTGCAGCACGACGTCCGCCTTGGCCGCCAGCGTCTGGACGATCTGCCTGCCCTCGCTGGTCTTGAGGTCAACGGCGAGACTGCGCTTGTTGTGATTGACGGCGAGAAAGGTGGCGGACTGCCCGCGATCCTGCGGCAGCCAGGCACGCGTATCGTCGCCGCTGCCGAGCGGCTCGACCTTGATGACTTCGGCGCCAAGTTCGCCCAGATACTGTCCGCACAAGGGGCCGGCGAGCACTTTGCTCAAGTCGAGGACGCGAATGCCCTGCAATGCGATCATGGATGTGTCTCCAAAACAGATCAACGGCGGGATCAATGGCCGGATCGACGGCGGACGCCGCCCGGAGTCGCGGGCGCAGGTCCGGCGTCGTGTTGTGGCAATGGGATGCCGGGTGAGTCGGGGCGGCTACTCGGGCTTGATATCGATGGAGCGGGCCAGGGCCGTCCATCGGGCGGTATCGCGATTCACATAGGCCTGCACATCGGCGGGCGCCATGTGGAATGGCTCGGCTCCCCGCGCAATCAGCGCATGGCCGTAGCCTGGATCGCCCGCGCTTTGCGCCACGGCCTGGCGCAGTGTCTCGACGATGGCGGGCGGCGTCTTCGCGGAAGCCTGCAACGACAGCCAGAACTTCAGGTCCAGCGCCGGATAGCCGGCTTCCTGCAGCGTCGGCACATCCGGCAGCAGGGGCGATCGCGCAGCGGAAGTGATCGCCAGGGCCTTGAGCTTGCCACCCTGTATCTGGCCGATGGAGGTGGTCATGCTGTCGAAAAGGAAATCCACATTCCCGGCCATGACATCCGTGCTTGCCGGCGCGCTGCCCTTGTAGGGCACGGCCACCGCGGTGAAGCCCGCGGCCTTCTGCAGCAGCGCGCCATAGATATGCGGGGAGCTTCCCGCGCCGAAGGTGGCATAGGTGAGATTGTCCGGCCGTTGTTTGCCGACACGGACCAGTTCCGCCAGGGAGCTGACCCCCAGCTTGGTTGGATGCACCACCAGCACGTTCGGCACCATTGCAACCACGCCGATGGCCACCAGGTCGCGTTGCGGGCGAAACCGCAAGTCGGGAAACAGCAGCGGGTTGACCGCATGCATGCCGACCGTGTTCAGCAGCAGCGTATAGCCATCGGCGTTGGCGTCGAGCACATTCTGCGTGCCGAGATTGCCGCCGGCGCCGGGCTTGTTCTCGATCACCACGGGCTGGCCGAGCCGGTTGCCCAGCGGTATGGCAATCAGGCGTGCCACGAAGTCGCCGGGGCCACCCGCCGCGAACGGGACGACAAGCTTGATTGGCCGCGACGGCCATTGCTCGGCGTGGAGCGACGAGGCGAGCAAGGATGCGGCTGCGCCCGTCAGGAAAGTACGGCGGCTGAGTCCCATTGAGTCTCCGTGGATTATCGGTCTTGGCATCCGCGTGCGTTGCGCGGCAGCTGGCATCACTATGGGCTTCGGTACCGCTATATGTCCAAGATAGATTTTTGATATGCGGTATATTTTTATGCTATACCCGGCTGGACCTTGCTGCCATCGTGCCGCCGCCCCGGCAGGCCCTGTGGTGTCACATGCGGAGACTTGCTTATGCCGATCGATGTACGTGGACTCAGATGCTTTCTGGCGGTGGTGTCGGCGGGATCGATCTCCCGGGCGGCGGAGAACATGCATCTCGCGCAACCGGCGTTGAGTCTCCAGATCAAGCACGTCGAGCAGGATCTTGGCGTGGCCCTCTTCATGCGCAGCCACAAGGGTGTCGTCCTGACTGCCGCCGGGCTGAGATTCGAGAGCCACGCCAGGGATATCCTCAAGCGGCTCGACGTCGCCTGCGAGGACGTACGTGACCTGGTGACCGATCCCGCGGGCAGGGTCGCGATCGGCCTGCCGCAATCCATGGCAAAGATCCTGACCGTGCCGCTGGTGCGCGAGGCCATCCGGCGCTGGCCTAAGGTCCAGTTGCAGGTGGTGGAGCTCAGCACCGGGTACATCCCCGACCATCTGCTGAGCGGGCGCGTCGATATTGGCCTGACCTTCCAGGCGGACGCTGGCTCCGGCCTGCTGTTCGAGCACGTGGTCGACGAGGATCTTGTCTTGCTGGCGCCCCCGGGGCAGTTCGCCGATGCCCGCAAGCGCGGAGCCGATCTGGCGAAGACGGTCCGGTTCAAGGACCTGCATCGCTTCCCCATGATCCTGCCCGCCGGCGAGCATGGCCTGCGCGCGTTGATCGATGGGTATCTGCGCGCTCACCAGGTCGCGCTCTCGGTGCTGGCGGAGGTGAATGCCATACCGCAACTCATCAATCTCGCCGCGGCAGGCGTGGGGTGCACGATCCTCTCCTACGCATCGGTCTGCGAGGAGTTGCGCAATGGCTTGCTGTCCGCGGCGCGGATCACCCATCCGAGCATGTCGCGCCCGGTCTATCTGTGCCGCTCCGCCACCATGCCACTGTCGATCGCGGTCTCTGCGGTGCTGGATCTGCTGATGGAAACGGTTCGCGCGCTGATCGCCGATGGACAGTGGCCGGCCCGCGTCAACAGCGCAGGCCGCTGACGGCAATGTCCAGGTGGTGAGCCGGGGCGGCCTGCGTCGATACAGGCTGGTGTGCTGGCCGCCCCGGGATGCCGCTGCGCTGAACTCAGGGCGCGGGCGTGGCCAGCGGTTTGCCCTTCTCGACAACGTACACGCCAATCAGCCGGGTCGGTGCCGTGCCGGAATTGTGGGCGTCATGCACAACGCCCGCGGGCACCACGAACGACTCGCCCGCCTTGATGAGGCGAGGTGGCTGCCCCTCGACCAGCAACTCGGCCTGTCCCTCGGCCACATAGCTGATCTCGTCTCCCGGGTGCGTATGCCGTCCGGCATAGATCCCTGGCGCCAGCTCCACGCGCGCCACTACCGCTTCGCGCCCCGGCACGGAAACGTCGGCCTTGCCGACCAGCGTGCGCGTGAGGCCGCTGTTCTGCGCCAGCACGGCGCCGGACGCGATCGACAGGCCGATGCCCGCCAGCACACCCAGAATCCGGATCTTCATCATCTGTCTTCTCCCGTTATGGTCTTCTTCTGCTGCGTTGGACTACAGAAGGCATGTCCCCTGGAAAGCGAAACACGCCGGTGACGCGTGGAACCGGGCTCAAGCGGGCAGGGCGGCTGCATGCCGCAGAATGTCGGACATGCTAGCAGCTGGCTCGTGAAATTGCCTCACCTGCGTGATATGTCGTTTGATGCACATTTTTTGGTGGCCGGTGCCAGTGTCTTGCCTCTGCGAGCCGCGCTACCACCCCCTCCAGCATGTTCATATTTCCGTCGAATCTTATGCGGAAAACGTGCAAGGATCGGCGAAACCATTCGTTCCTTTCAGATAGGCCCCTCGGTAGTCTTCATCCCTGACGCAAGCCTTCCCACACAAGGAAGGCCATGAAACGCGGCGCGCACGCGCCATTTCACGACGAGAATACGGGAGCAAGACACATGATTCGCAAGCTGGCCATCGGACTCGCGGCACTGGCCGTCATCGGTTCCACCCAGACCGCCTGGGCCAACACCGCCCTCCTGAACGTTTCGTACGATCCCACGCGGGAGCTGTATGTGGACGTGAATGCCGCCTTCGCCAAGGCGTGGAAGGCCAAGGGCGGCGACACGCTGACCATCCGCCAGTCGCATGGCGGCTCGGGCAAGCAGGCGCGTTCGGTGATCGATGGGCTGGATGCGGATGTGGTCACGCTGGCGCTGGGCTATGACATCGACGCCATCGCCGAGAAGGGCTTGCTCAAGCCGGACTGGCAAAAGCGCCTGCCGCACAATGCGTCGCCCTATACCTCGACCATCGTGTTCCTGGTGCGCAAGGGCAACCCCAAGGGCATCAAGGACTGGAGCGACCTGGTCAAGCCGGGCGTGCAGGTGATCACGCCTAACCCGAAGACCTCGGGTGGCGCGCGCTGGAATTACCTGGCGGCCTGGGGCTACGCGCTGCGCCAGCCGGGCGGCAACGAGCAAAAGGCCAAGGAGTTCGTCGGCCAGTTGCTGAAGAACGTGCCGGTGCTGGATTCCGGCGCCCGCGGCGCCACCACCACCTTCGTCGAGCGCGGCCTGGGCGATGTGCTGATTGCCTGGGAAAACGAGGCCATCCTGGCGATCAAGGAACTGGGCCCGGACAAGTTCGACATCGTCGCGCCGTCGATCTCCATCCTGGCCGAGCCGCCGGTGGCGGTGGTGGACAAGGTGGTGGACAAGAAGGGCACGCGCAAGGTGGCCGAAGCCTACCTGCAGTTCCTTTACACCGACGAGGGCCAGGAAATCGCGGCCAAGAATTACTACCGCCCGATCTCGGAGAAGATTGCCGCCAAGTATGCGAGCAACTTCCCCAAGGTAAAGCTGTTCACCATCGATGAGGCCTTTGGCGGCTGGCAGAAAGCGCAGAAGGCGCACTTCGCCGACGGCGGCTCGTTCGACCAGGTCTACCAGCCTGGCAAGAAGTAAGACGTAGCCGCCGGCTTCCGTGCCTTATCCCCGCTTCCTACTCCTATTCCTATTTCGATGCCGATGCGAGCCAGCGCCCCGCCGCGCCCTGCCAAGCATGTACTGCTGGTGGCGCTAGTCACCGGCGCACTGGGCGCTGCCTTGCTGGTGATCGGCCTGGATGCGGCAGGCGAGGGCCGCACGGCCACGATCCACAAACAGAGCTGAAGAGACACGGACATGCAGGTCTTCTGGTTTATCCCCACGCACGGCGACAGCCGCTACCTCGGCACCTCCGAAGGGGCGCGCGAGGTCAATATCGATTACCTGAAGCAGATCGCTACCGCGGCCGATACGCTTGGCTACGAAGGCGTGCTGATTCCTACCGGCCGCTCCTGCGAGGATCCGTGGGTGGTGGCCTCCACGCTGGCCGCGGTCACCACCCGGCTGCGCTTCCTGGTGGCGGTGCGCCCGGGGCTGATGGCGCCCACGCTGGCCGCGCGCATGGCGGCGACATTCGACCGCCTCTCGGGCGGACGCCTGCTGGTGAACCTGGTGACGGGCGGCGATGTATCAGAGCTGGAGGGCGATGGCCTGTTCCTGGACCATGCCGAGCGCTATGAAGCTTCGGCCGAGTTCATCCGTATCTGGCGTGAGGTGTTGGCCGCCAGCCATGAAAGCGCCGAGCTCGACTATGAGGGCAAGCATCTCAAGGTCAAGGGCGCGAAGGTGTTGTTCCCGCCGCTGCAGCGCCCGCATCCGCCGGTGTACTTTGGTGGCTCCTCGGCCGCCGCGCACGAGCTCGCGGCCGAGCAGGTGGATACCTACCTGACCTGGGGCGAGCCGCCGGCGGAGGTCGCCAAGAAACTCGCCGACGTGCGCCAGCGCGCGGCGCGCCATGGGCGTAGCGTGAAGTTCGGCATCCGCCTGCACGTGATCGTGCGCGAGACCGAGGACGAGGCATGGGCCGCGGCCGACCGGTTGATCAGCAAGCTTGACGATGCGACGGTGGCGCGCGCACAGGCGGTGATCGGCAAGATGGATTCCGAAGGGCAGCGCCGCATGGCCGCGCTGCATGCCGGTGGCGGCGCACGCAGCCGCGCGGAGCTGGAGATCAGCCCCAACCTGTGGGCCGGCGTGGGCCTGGTGCGCAGCGGCGCGGGCACGGCACTGGTGGGCGACCCGCACATCGTGGCGGCGCGCATCAAGGAGTACGCAGCGCTGGGCATCGATACCTTCGTGCTGTCCGGCTACCCGCATCTGGAAGAAGCCTATCGCTTCGCCGAACTGGTCTTTCCGCTGCTGCCGCGCTCGGTGCGCGACAAGCTGCAGGGCAAGGTGCTGTCCGGCCCCTTCGGCGAAGTCATGGCAACCGGCATCGTGCCGCGCGCGGCGCGCGCTTAGGAGGCAACCATGTCCGCTCCCTTGACCCTGCCCGCGCGCAACCCTGACTGGCTGCGCCATGCCGCTCGCTCGGCCGCGCCCTGGATCGTGCCGGTGCTGCTGGTGGCGGCGTGGCAACTGGCCTCGCAGCTTGGCTGGCTGTCCAACCGCATCCTGCCGGCGCCGCTCGACGTCGTGAAGGCCGCCTGGGGCCTGTCCGTGACCGGCGAGCTGTGGCGCCACGTGTGGGTCAGTACCTGGCGCGCCGTGCTCGGCTTCACCATCGGCGGCGGCTTCGGGCTGGCGCTGGGCCTGCTGACGGGCACCTTCCGGCCGGCCGCGACCCTGCTCGACAGCACCTTGCAGATGGTGCGCAACATTCCGCCGCTGGCGCTGATCCCGCTGGTGATCCTGTGGTTCGGCATCGACGAGACCGCCAAGCTGTTCCTGGTTTCGCTGGGCGTGTTTTTCCCGATCTACCTGAACACCTACCACGGCATCCGCGCGGTCGACCCCGGGCTGATCGAGATGGCGAAGAGCTACGGCCTGTCGGGCTGGCGCCTTTACCGCGAGGTGATCCTGCCGGGCGCCTTGCCCAACATCCTGGTCGGCGTGCGTTTCTCGCTCGGCCTGATGTGGGTGATCCTGATCGTGGCCGAGACCATCTCGGCGCAGTCGGGCATTGGCTACATGACCATGAATGCGCGCGAGTTCCTGCAGACCGACGTAGTGCTGGTGGGCATCCTGCTCTACGCGCTGCTGGGCAAGCTGGCGGATCTGCTGTCACGCGGGCTGGAGCGGTTCTGGCTGCGCTGGCACCCCGGCTACCAAGCGCACTGAGCGCCGCCGGCCAAGGAGAACCCGATATGCAAAGCAACCCGATCGAGCAAGCCGCGCTGGCCGATGTGCCCGCCAGCCAGGATGGCAAAGGCCTCGCGCTGCGCGTGCAGCAGGTGGTGAAGCGCTACGGCGGGCGCGAGGTGCTGCACGGCATCGACCTGCAGGCCGCGCCTGGCGAGTTCCTCGCCATCGTGGGCCGCAGCGGTTGCGGCAAGAGCACCTTGCTGCGGCTGGTGGCCGGCCTGGAAGCCAGCGACGGCGGGGGCGTGACGCTGGACGGCGCGCCTGGCAACAAGCAGCGCGAGGCGGTCCGGGTGATGTTCCAGGACGCTCGCCTGCTGCCGTGGAAGACGGTACTGGACAACGTGGCGCTGGGGCTGCCGCGCGCGCAGCTGGCCGATGCGGCCAGGGTGCTGGGCCAGGTCGGCCTGGCCGAGCGCGCAGGGGAGTGGCCGGCGCGCCTGTCGGGCGGCCAGCGCCAGCGTGTGGCACTGGCGCGCGCGCTGGTGCATCACCCGCGCTTGCTGCTGCTGGACGAGCCACTGGGCGCGCTGGATGCGCTGACCCGCATCGAGATGCAGGGCTTGATCGAAACCTTGTGGCAGCGCCTGGGCTTCACGGCGCTGCTGGTCACCCACGATGTATCGGAAGCGGTAGCGCTGGCCGACCGCGTGGTGCTGATCGAAGACGGCCGCATCGCGCTGGACCAGAGGGTGGCGCTGCCGCGTCCGCGCCAGCGCGGCTCGGCGGCGTTCGCGCAACTGGAGGACGCGGTGCTGCGCCGGGTGATGCGGCGTGAGGGCGCGCCGGCTGTCGATGAGCGCCAGCATGGGCAAGCATTGTTGCCTGCAGTGGACTGGTCGGTGGCGCGCACGTTCGATTCAGTGCGCTGGGCGATCTAGGGTGCAAGCAGCGGCGCAGGCAGCAATGCGGGCAGCCCGCCAAGGAAGCAGCAAACAAGTATGAAACGACGGACGCGCGGCCAGCCTCGAGCGATGCCGGCGCAACCCGCGCAAGCGGTGGCAGCTCATGGGTGAGCGGGCAACGTCACTCACCCGCGCGGGGCCATCCGCTGAACCCAGGTTTTACGCATTTCTCATTTTCACTCACGCAAAGGAACTTCTATCATGAGCATTCAGGCAATCAACGTACGTAACCAGTTCCGCGGCAAGGTTGCCGCCATCATCGAAGGCCCTGTGGTCTCGGAGGTCGACGTCGAGACGCCGGCCGGCATCGTCACCTCGGTCATCACCACCCGCTCGGTCAAGGACCTCGGCCTTACCATCGGCAGCGAAGTCGTTGCCCTGGTCAAGGCTACCGAGGTATCCCTGGCCAAGCTTTGAAGCCTCGCCCGAGGCGCAAGCGCAACGCAAAGGAAATCGCAATGGCAAGCGCGAACGAAGCAGGCGCGGCACCGACGGCGCTCACCCACTACCTGGAAGGGCTGCCGCGCCGCCCGGAGAGCGATCGCCAGCTGTGGCGCGACGAGCGTGGGCAGGTGCAGGGCCAGTTCTATAACTGCTCGCTGACCAGCGCGTTCGAGCCGCTCATCACCCTGTCCAGCCGCGACGTGGTGGCGCACGAAGGCACGCTGCGCACATACGCTGGCGACGGCGTCGGCCTGACCGCATGGAAGCTGTTTGCGATGGCGGCGGACGATGCCTCGCTGGTCTCGCTTGACCGGCTCTCGCGCCTGGTGCATGCCATCAATTATTTCGCGGCCGATGGCGATCGCAAGCTGGTGCTCAACGTGCACAACCGGTTGCTGGCCGCCGTGGCCGACGATCACGGCGCGGCCTTCCGGCGCGCGCTGCAGTCGCTCGGCCTGCCGCTGGACCGGTTCGTGATCCAGGTGCCGGCCAGCGCCAACGACGACCTGCCGCTGCTGCTGCATGTGGTGGGCAACTACCGCCGCAACGGCTTTGCGGTGAGCCTGCAGGCATCGGACCCGGCGGAAGCCGGCGCGCTGATGGCGCACGCGTTGCCCGACTGGCTCAAGCTGGACATGCGCCGCAATTGGACCGACCGCCAGCTGGCGGGGCTGCAGGCCAGCGCCGACAGCGCCGGCGTGACGCTGATCGGGCGCCGGCTGGAGAACGCCGAGAACGCCGAGCGGCTGCAGGCCGCTGGCATCGTGCTGGGGCAGGGCAGCTTCACCGGCGCGGCGGTGAGCGCGCGCCACCTGCATGCAGTGTCCGGCGAGGCTGGCATTCAGGAGTTCAAGGGCGGGGTGCCCCGGAGCGGATCCGGCGGCGTCCCGATGGCGTTGACCAAGGAGCCGATATGACGCAGACGAAGAGGCCGGCCGCGCGGGAGCAGCGCGGCGGCCAGGCGGGCGCAAGCGCGCGACCCGCCGACGTACGGTTGAAGGTGCCCAAGGGCTTGCAGATCCTGACAGTGCCAGGGTTGCATGGCAGTGGCCCGGGCCACTGGCAGAGCCGTTGGGAGCAGCGCTTTCCGGACTGGCAGCGCGTGGAGCAGCACGACTGGTCGCGCCCGAGCCTGCCGCTGTGGGCCGAGCGCGTGTCGGAAAGCGTCATGCGGGCGCAGCGCGTGGCGCCGCGCGGGGCCATCCTGGTGGCGCACAGCTTCGGCTGCCTGGCCACCTTGCGCCAGGCAGCGCTCGACCCCGAGGGCATCGCGGGCGCGGTGCTGGTGGCGCCGGCAGACCCCGACAAGTTTGGCGTGGCCGGGCTGCTGCCCGCGTACCGGCTGCCGTTTCCCACCATCCTGGTGGCCAGCCGCAACGATCCCTGGATGCAGCAGCGCACCGCGTTCAGCTGGGGCACGCTGTGGGGCAGCGAGCTCCATGACGCGGGCATGCTGGGTCACATTAACGCCGATTCCGGGCTTGACCAGTGGCCCGAGGGGCTCGCCTTGCTCGATACCTTGATCCAGCGGATCGAGGCGGACGGCAGCGCCGGCCCGTCCGGAGACCGCGCCGGGCCTTGGGAAGGCGGGCTGGAAGTGTCGTCCACGTTCCCTTATATCTAAAACGCCTAAGAACATACGCAAAGATTCGTTCTGTTTATAAGGCGGTATCTGCAAA
This sequence comes from Cupriavidus sp. GW821-FHT02F09, assembly GCF_059421605.1. Lineage (NCBI taxonomy): Bacteria > Pseudomonadati > Pseudomonadota > Betaproteobacteria > Burkholderiales > Burkholderiaceae > Cupriavidus > Cupriavidus sp. GW821-FHT02F09. Next base: position 301,363 of record NZ_JBWKVH010000002.1, on the reverse strand, counting down.
ATTTGTCTCGTAGGCCGGTGTGTTATGCGCCGGCGTCATAAAGAAGCCGCCCCCGCTGCTTCGGTTTCCGGCGAATTCCGCCCGGAAGCCATTCTCCGGAGGCGGATACGACACTGACGGCACAGACGAGACAACATGCCACCCTCGATTTCCCTGGCGGACAATCCGCCCCCGGCGAGGCCGGATGCCCCCCAAGCGCGCAAGAGCGCGCCGCCCAAGCCAGGCAAGCAGCGCTTTACCGTGCTGCCAGGCTTTGGCCTCTCGCTGGGCTTCACGCTGTTCTACCTGACGCTGATCGTCCTGATCCCGCTGTCGGCCACCTTCCTCAAGACCTTCACCATGACCTGGGAGGCTTTCTGGGCCGCGGTGAGCTCGCCCCGGGTGGTCGCCTCCCTGCAACTGAGCTTCGGCGCCTCGCTGATCGCCGCCATCGTGAACACGGTGTTCGGGCTGATCGTGGCCTGGGTGCTGGTGCGCTACCGCTTCCCCGGCAAGCGCCTGGTCGATGCGCTGGTCGATCTGCCCTTTGCCTTGCCCACCGCGGTGGCCGGCATTGCGCTGACCGCGCTGTTCGCCGGCAACGGCTGGATCGGCCGCTACCTGGAGCCGCTGGGCATCAAGGTGGCCTTCACCCCGCTGGGCGTGGTGGTGGCGCTGACCTTTATCGGGCTGCCGTTCGTGGTGCGCACGGTGCAGCCGGTGCTCGAAGACGCGGAGCAGGAGCTGGAAGAAGCCGCGGCCAGCCTGGGCGCCACGCGCCTGCAGACCTTTGTCCGCGTGATCCTGCCAACCATCCTGCCGGCGCTGCTGACCGGGTTTGCGCTGTCGTTCGCACGAGGCACCGGCGAGTACGGCTCGGTGGTATTCATCTCCGGCAACATGCCGATGGTCTCCGAGATCGCGCCGCTGATGATCTATTCCAAGCTGGAGCAATACGACTACGCGGGCGCAACCGCGGTGGCGGTGGTGATGCTGGTGATCTCCTTCGCGCTGCTGCTGCTGATCAACCTGCTGCAAGCGTGGACGCGCCGCCACCACCAGGCCGTGCGTGCGTCCGTCTCGCCGGACAAGGAGAGCTGAAATGGCTGGCGTCGTTACCAAGGGCCTGGGCGGCCGTGCTGCCCCCGCCGCCACGCGTTTCCGGGATGCCACGGGTGAAGCGCCGTGGGTGCGCTACACCCTGATCGCGATCGCGGTGCTGTTCCTCGCGCTGTTCCTGTTCATCCCGCTGGCTTCGGTGTTTTATGAAGCGCTGCGCAAAGGCGTGCAGACTTATTTCGATGCGCTGGTGGAACCCGATGCCGTGGCCGCGATCGAGCTCACCTTGCTGGTGGCGGCCATCGCGGTGCCGCTCAATGTGGTGTTTGGCGTGGCGGCGTCCTGGGCCATCGCCAAGTTCGATTTCCGCGGCAAGAGCCTGCTGACCACGCTGATCGACCTGCCGTTCTCGGTGTCGCCGGTGATCTCCGGGCTGGTCTACGTGCTGCTGTTCGGCGCGCAGGGCTGGCTGGGGCCGTGGCTGGAGGCGCACGACATCAAGATCATGTTCGCGGTGCCGGGCATCGTGCTGGCCACCATCTTCGTCACCTTTCCGTTTGTGGCGCGCGAGTTGATCCCGCTGATGCAGGCGCAGGGCAGCGAGGAGGAGGAGGCCGCCATCGTGCTGGGCGCCTCGGGCTGGCAGACCTTCCGCCGCATCACGCTGCCCAACATCCGCTGGGGCCTGCTGTATGGCGTGATCCTGTGCAATGCGCGGGCGATGGGCGAGTTCGGCGCGGTTTCGGTGGTATCGGGCCATATCCGCGGCCTGACCAACACCATGCCGCTGCACGTGGAGATTCTCTACAACGAATACAACTTCGCGGCCGCCTTTGCGGTGGCGTCGCTGCTCACACTGCTGGCCCTGGTCACGCTTGGCATCAAGACGCTGGTGGAGTACCGGGCGAGCCGCGAGCACAGGGAAGACGAGAACTTTGCGCCGGAGAACCCGAGCGCTGGCAAATTGCAAGGACAGGCATCATGAGCATCCAGGTCAAGAATGTGCAGAAGCGCTTCGGCAATTTCGTTGCGCTCGACGACGTCACCCTCGATTTCGATGAAGGCCAGCTGACGGCGTTGCTGGGGCCCTCGGGCTGCGGCAAGACCACGCTGCTGCGGATCATCGCCGGCCTGGAACGCGCGGACGCCGGCCAGATCCTGCTGGAAGGGCGCGATGCCTCGCACCAGCATGTGCGCCAGCGCCAGGTCGGTTTTGTGTTTCAGCATTACGCGCTGTTCAAGCACATGACGGTGTTCGAGAACGTGGCTTTCGGCCTGCGCGTCAAGCCGCGTGCCGAGCGTCCCAGCGAGGCGCAGATCCGCGACAAGGTGCGCGCGCTGCTGGAACTGGTGCAGCTCGACTGGCTGGCCGAGCGCTATCCGCCGCAGTTGTCCGGCGGCCAGCGCCAGCGCATTGCGCTGGCCCGCGCGCTGGCGGTGGAGCCGCGCGTGCTGCTGCTCGACGAGCCGTTCGGCGCGCTCGACGCCAAGGTGCGCAAGGAACTGCGCCGCTGGCTGCGCCGCCTGCACGACGAGCTCCATGTCACCAGCGTGTTCGTCACCCACGACCAGGAAGAGGCGCTCGAAGTGGCCGACCAGGTGGTGCTGATGAACCGCGGCCATGTGGAGCAGGCGGGCACGCCGGAGGCGGTCTACAACCATCCGGCCACGCCGTTCGTGTTCGGCTTTCTCGGCAACGTCAACCTGTTCCACGGCCGGCTTGAGGTCGGGGAGCGGGGCGGCTTGCTGCATACCGGCGACTCGATCCTGCCGGTGATCGGCAGCGGCCATGAGACCGCCGGCGACGCCGTGGCCTATGTCCGCCCGCACGATCTCGACCTCGAGCGCTATTCGCCCGGCACCGACGGCATTGCCGTGACGCTGCGCCGCGCGCTCACCCTGGGCCCCGTGGCCCAGCTCGAACTGGAGCGTGAAGACACCCAGGAAGTCATCGAAGTGGCGCTGCCGCTCGAGCGTTTCCGCCACCAGGGCTTCCGCGAGGGCGAGCTGCTCGCCGTGCGGCCGCGCCGGCTGCGTGTCTTCGTCCAACCCCATTCATCCGCTCCGGCTAGCGCCAGGGGCACGCCGGCAGGAGCCGCACAATGAACTTCCAGCAACTGCGTTCCATCCGCGAGGCGGTGCGCCGCCAATTCAACCTGACTGAGGTGGCCAATGCGCTCTACACCTCGCAGCCCGGCGTCTCGCGCCAGATCCGCGAGCTGGAGGAAGAGCTCGGCGTCGAGATCTTCGAGCGCTACGGCAAGCGCCTGACCGGCCTGACCGAGCCCGGGCGCGAAATCGTGCGCATCGTCGAGCGCCTGTTGCTCGAGGCCGAGAACCTGCGCCAGGCGGGCGACGAATTCGCCGGGCGCCATACCGGTCGCCTGACGGTGGCCACCACCCACACCCAGGCGCGCTATGCCTTGCCCAAGGTGGTGCAGAGTTTTCGCCGTGCCTACCCCCATGTGACGCTGGCGCTGCAGGAAGCCTCGCCCGCGCACATCGTGGAGCTGGTGCTGAGCGGCCAGGCCGATATCGGCATCGCAACCGAGGCGGTGGCCAGCGAGGCCGGGCTGACCTCGTTCGAGGCCTATACCTGGCGCCACGTGCTGGTGGTTTCGCCGGATCATCCGCTGACGCACCTGCCGGAGCCGACGCTGGAAGACATCGCCGGCTTCCCGATCATTACCTACGATGCCGGCTTCACCGGGCGCCGCAAGATCGATGGCGCCTTTGCCGCCGCCGGCCTGCAGCCGGAGATCGTGCTGACCGCGATGGACGCGGACGTCATCAAGACCTACGCGGAGCTGGAGCTGGGCGTGGGCATCATCGCCTCGATGGCATACGACGAACGCAAGGACGCCGGGCTGGTGCGGATCGCGGCCGACCATCTGTTCGAGCCCAACACCACCAGCGTGGCCGTGCGCCGCGGCGCCTACCTGCGCGGCTACGCGCACGCCTTCATCAACATGTTCGCGCCGCACCTCTCGCGCGACACGGTCAGCAGCGCGCTGTCCGAGCCGGCGGGCGGGCAGGTGGTCGAGGCCTGACGGCAGACAGCCCGGGCTAGCGGCACCTGGGCAGGCCCGGTGCCGATCGCGCCGCATCCTCGCGATTCGCGCCATCCGCTTTCCATTCGTCGCACGCTACTTTCGTAGCGACCGGTGTCCGCGTAAAGTCGCTACTGTCCGTGGCGGAATACGTTGATACCGTCACATGGCTTGATGCACCGCAATATCGACGGTGCGCGGGTCCGCACGAGAGGAGAGCGAGATGAAACAAGGCCGTGGCGGCAAGGGGCTGATCGCCCCGATCATCCTGATTGCATTGGGCGCGGTGTTCCTCGCGCAAAACGGCGGCCTGCTGCCGGCTTACCTGGTGCGGGATGGCTGGCCCGTGCTGCTGATCGCCCTGGGCGCCATCGTGCTTGTGCGCCGCCTGGCCTGGCGGCGCGTCGACCAGCGCGGCCCGAAGCCATGAGCGCGCGCCCTGAAGGGCTGCTGAGCTGGCAATGGCGCGGTTACGCCCGCAATCACAATCACCCTCGCAGCCTGCTGCTGCACATCGTCGCGGTGCCGATGTTCATGGCCGGCAATGTGCTGCTGGTCTATGGCGTGCTGTCGCTGTCCGTGCCTGCTGTAGGGCTTGGTGTGCTGTGCATGGCCTTGTCGATGATGCTGCAAGGGCGCGGGCACCGGCTCGAGGCGGTCAGGCCCGAGCCGTTTGCCGGCCCGCTCGACATCGCCCGGCGCATCCTGGCCGAGCAATGGATCACGTTTCCGCGCTATGTGCTGTCGGGGCAGTGGTGGGCCGCGTTGCACGGCCACGGTGCCGATCCCGCGATTGATGACGCCAACGTGCCGCAGCGTACATGCGAGCCGGGCGACGGCTGTCAGCGCCTGTGATCGGCCTTTACAATAACGCTCAGTTATCCTCGACCTTGCCCCTATGAAAGCGCTGGATCGCTGTCCCGCCGCCATTCCCTCCAGGATCTCGATCCTCGCGCGCGACCTGGTGTTCGTGCTGTGCGCGAACACCATCATCGCGGTCAGCCTGAACTACGGTTTTCGCACGGGCGGCTCGCTGTGGCACAACTTCGTCTACAGTCAGCTTATCGGCCTGTCGATCTGGCTGCTGATCGACATCGCCCGCGTACTGATCTGGTGGAATGATCGCCCCAGGCGCTGGCCCTTCCTGTGCCTGACCGCCGTTGCCGTGCCGCTGGGCGTGATCATGGGCAGCTGGACCACGCGCGTGGTACTGAGCGAGCCGGCGAAGTCCTTCGAGGAAGCTACCGATATGCTGCGCATGTGCCTGGTAGTGGGCATGCTTGCGTCGGCCAGCATGATTTACTTCTACTGGTCGCGCGAGAAGCTCGCCCATCTCGAACGGCAGGCCGCGCTCGACGCGCTGCAGCGCGAAGAGGCCGAGAAGCAGCTGGTGCGCGCGCAGCTGATGGCCCTGCAGGCGCAGATCGAGCCGCATTTCCTGTTCAACTCCCTGGCCAACCTGGATTGCCTGATTGCCACCGACCAGCAGGCCGCAAGGCGCCTGCTGCAGCGGCTGATCGGCTTCCTGCGCATGTCGCTGTCCCACACGCGCGCCGAGCAATGCACGCTGCGCCAGGAGTTCGAGTTGCTGCGCAGCTACCTGGACATCCAGGCGCTGCGTTTCGGCACGCGCCTGGCCTATGAGATCGAGCTTCCGCCCGAGCTGGCGGAGGTCGAGATCCCGCCCATGCTGATCCAGCCGCTGGTGGAGAACGCGGTCAGCCACGGCATCGAGCCGTGCATGCATGGCGGCAGGATCGTGCTGTCGGCCCGGGCGCAGGGCGACAACGCCGTGCAGGTGATCATCACCGATACCGGGGTGGGTTTCGGACATGCCGTGACCAAGGGCTCCGGCCTTGGGCTGACCCATGTGCGCGAGCGGCTGGCGCGGATTTTCGGGGCGGCGGCCAGCATGCAGATGGAAGAAAACACGCCACGCGGCGTGATCGTCCGGCTGACGTTGCCCGTTGTGCGCACGGCGGCGCCTGCCGCCGCCCACGCACCCATGCCGGTGCCCGCGTGCAAGGCCGCCGGCGCGCGCGCCATCCCCCCCGTGAGCGCTGCCACGCAAGGCATTTCCCATTCTTGAGGCACCTCGCTGCTTAGCGGCTTCGACTTCTTCGACTGCTTAGACTGCATCGACTGCTTAGACTGCATCGACCCATCCGCCCCTTACTTCCGTTTCCATGGCCCCGACCCTGTTGATCGCCGACGACGAGCCGCTGCTCGCGCGCGCCTTGCATGCCGAATTGTCCAGCCTCTGGCCCGAGGCGCAGATCGTCTGCGTGGTCCATGACGGCGTGTCCGCGCTGGAGGCGGCCCGCCAGCACCACCCCCAGGTCGCGTTTCTCGATATCCGCATGCCAGGCATGAGCGGCATGGACGTGGCGCGCGAGCTGATGGAGTTCGATCCGGCGCCGCTGGTGGTGTTCGTCACGGCATACGACCAGTTCGCGCTGGAAGCCTTCGAGCGCGAGGCGGTCGATTACGTGCTCAAGCCGGTGCAGCCCGAGCGGCTGGAGGCCACGGTGCACCGCCTCAAGGCGAGGCTGGCGGCCCAGGCGCAGGCCAGCGAGGAGGGCGGCGCCGCCCTCGATACCGATCGCCTGGCGCAATTGCTGGCGCGCCTGGAGACCATGGAGCCAGGCGGTGGGCCCGGGCAGCATGCGCCGGTGGGCGCGCCGCAACATGGCTACCTGCGCTTTATCAAGGCGCTGGTCGGCCAGGAGATCCGCATCATTCCGGTGGATGAGGTGATCTACCTGGAGGCGACGGACAAGTACGTCAACGTGGTGTCCGCCAGCGGCGAGGCGTTGATCCGCACCAGCCTGCGCGAGCTGTCGCAGCAGCTCGACCCCGAGCGCTTCTGGCAGATCCATCGCGGCACGGTGGTCAATATCGACTGCGTGGCCAGTGCCGTGAACCAGTCGCTGGGGCGGCTCGCGCTCAAGCTGCGCAATCGCTCTGAAACCTTGCCGGTGGCGCGTCAGTACGCCTATCTGTTTAAACAGATGTAACGCGCAGGGCACCCCTGTCACGGGTTGTTTTACTCTATGATGCGGTATTCGCAGCGCGCCTGTTGCGCCTGGCAGCATGGCCGGCGCGCCATGCCAAGCCCAGCCTGATAGCCGCCCGATGACTGCCGCCACCCTCGATCCCGTTCGCAATCCGCTGCGCCACGACGCCCAGGTCATCGGCCTGGTCGGCCTGGCCCACGGCGTTTCCCACTTCTTTCACCTGCTGCTGGCGCCCCTGTTCCCGTGGATCAAGGCCGAGTTCGGCCTGAGCTATGCGGAGCTGGGCTTGCTGATGACGGTGTTCTTTGCCGTGTCGGCCGTGGTGCAGACCGCGTCGGGCTTCGTGGTGGACCGTTTTGGCGCGACGCCGGTGCTGTTTGGCGGCCTCGGGCTGCTGGGCGCGGCGGCCTTGCTGCTGTCGATCAGCCCGAGCTACGCGATGCTGCTGCTTGGCGCGGGCGTTGCCGGGATTGGCAACGGCGTGTTCCATCCGGCCGATTTCACCTTGCTCAACAAGCATGTTTCCCAGCCGCGGCTGGGGCATGCGTTCTCGGTGCATGGCATCTCGGGCAACCTAGGCTGGGCCGCGGCGCCGATCTTCCTGGTCACCATTGCAGAGCTCGGCAGCTGGCGCACCGCGCTCGCCAGCGCCTCGGCGGTGGCCTTTGGCGCGCTGGCCGTGCTGCTGGCTTTTCGGCATGTGCTGGATCCCCGCGCTGGCGCCGGCGCGGCGCCCAGGGCAGCCACCGCGGCGGCCAAGGCGGGCGGCAGCATGCTGGCGTTCCTGAAGCTGCCGCAAGTGTGGATCTGCTGGGCCTTCTTCCTCGTCACCACCTTTTCGTTTTCCGGCATCCAGAGCTTCGCGCCGACCGCGCTGACCCAGCTCTACGCCATGCCGCTGACGCTCGCCACGGCGTCGTACACCGTCTATATGTTATGCAGCGCGGGCGGCATGATCGTGGGTGGCTTTGCCGCGGGACGCACCAGCAACCACGACCGCCTGATCGCAATGAGCTTCACGCTGTCGGGCTTGGTCGCGATCGTGGTGGGGCTGGGCGTGCTGCCGGCCGTGATGGTGCCGGTGCTGATGGGTGTGATCGGCTTTGGCGCGGGCACGGCTGGGCCTTCGCGCGACCTGCTGGTACGTGCGGCAGCGCCTGCCGGCGCCACGGGCCGGGTTTATGGCGTGGTCTACTCTGGCCTGGATATCGGCCTGGCCAGCGGGCCGCTGTTCTTCGGCATGCTGATGGACGCGCACTGGCCGAGCTGGGTGTTCTTCATGATCGGCGCCTTCCAGATGCTGGCGATCTTCACCGCTGTCACGGTTGGCAATGGCAACCGCTCCCGCCGCGAGGTGGCAGGCAAGCGGGCGGCCGCCGGCTGACACGGACTGACGCACGCACCCGTACCTCATCCAATTTCCACTTTTCCGATTCGGGAGTCCTTCATGAGCTTTGCTACCACTGATCTGTGCGATGCCAATGAGGCGCGCCTGGCCGACGGCTCGCTGCGCGTGCTGTCGCCGGTATTCCAGCATTTCGGCAAGCGCGCCGCGTTCTCTGGCCCGGCGGCCACGCTCAAGGTGTTCGAGGACAATTCCCTGGTGCGCGAGGCGGTTGAATCACCGGGCAACGGCCGCGTGCTGGTGGTCGATGGCGGCGGCTCGCTGCGCTGCGCGCTGGTGGGCGGCAACCTCGGCGTGCTGGCCGAGAAGAACGGCTGGGCCGGCATCCTCGTCAATGGCTGCGTGCGTGACAGCGGGGAGCTTGCGGTGTGCGACATCGGCGTGCGCGCCCTGGCCCTGCATCCGCAAAAGAGCCAGAGGCGCAATGTGGGCGAGCGCGAGGGCACGGTGCAAATGCCCGGCGCCGTGGTGCGACCTGGCAACTGGATCTATGTTGACGCCGATGGCGTGCTGGTGGCGGACACCAAGCTGGAGGGCTGAGCATGCCGGTGGTCTTTGTCTATGGCACGCTGCGCGCGGGCGAAGTCAACGACCTCAACGCGGCCGCGCGCAGGCACGGCATTGCCGCGCCGCGCCTGATCGGCAGCGCGACCGTGGCGGGGCGGCTCTATGACTTCGGCACGTATCCCGGGCTGGTGCTGGATGCCGCCGCGCCCGGCGTGGCCGGCGACTTGTACGAGGTCGATGCCGCGCTGGTGCCGGTGCTCGACGAGATCGAGGAGGTCTATCCGGGCCAGGCCTCATTGTTCGTGCGCGAGGAGCGCGTGGTGGCGGTTGGCGGTCAAGCCGTCACCTGCCTGCTTTACCCGGTGGGCGAGGACGCGGTCGCGGGCCTGCCGCGCATTGCATCCGGAGACTGGGTGGCCTACCGGCGCGCCCGCTAGCCCGTTAGTCCGCTTGCGTTTGAAACGCCATGCCGCGCGCTCGCCGCGCGGCCGGTCTTGGCGTAGCATCGGCAACCATTCCATCGTCCGATGTCATGGTTAAGCATGCACGCTCCCCATTCCCTTCCCAACCAGCGATTCGTCCAGTCCGGCGGCGTGCGGCTTGCCATCAAGACCTGGGGCGATCCCGCGCACCCGGCCATGGTGCTGGTGCACGGCTATCCGGACAACAGCGCGGTCTGGCACGGCGTGGCGCCTCTGCTGGCCAATGACTATTATGTCGTGGCCTACGATGTGCGCGGCGCCGGCAGCTCTTCGGCGCCAAAGGGCATGGCGGCCTATCGCCTGGAGCGCCTGGCGGAAGATTTCAGCGCGGTGATCGACGCCGTTTCTCCCGATGCGCCCGTCCACCTGGTCGGCCATGACTGGGGCTCGATCCAGTGCTGGGAGTTTGTCACCGAGCCACGCCTGCGCGGCCGCATCGCTTCGTTCACGTCGTGCTCCGGGCCTTGCCTGGACCATGTCGGCCACTGGATGCGGGGAAACCGGCGCCTGTCGTTCACGGCGCTTTCGCGCTCGCTGCGGCAGATGGCCTCGTCCTGGTATATCTATATCTTCCACCTGCCGTGGCTGCCCGAGCTGAGCTGGCGGCTCTGGATGGGCCGCGCCTGGCCGCTTTACCTGAGACGGACCGAGGGTATCGAGGCGGATCCCAACCCCACCCAGGCGGCGGACGGCCGTCACGGGCTGGCGTTGTACCGCGCCAATATGCTGCCGCGCCTGCTTTCACCGGGCGAGCGCCACGCGCACGCGCCGGTGCAGGTGATCGTGCCGCTGCTGGATCGCTATGTCAGGCCGGCGCTGTCCGAGGATCTGTCGCGCTGGGTGGAGCGCTGGTGGCGCCGGGAGGTCTGCGCGCGCCACTGGCTGCCGCTGGCGGACCCCGCCGGCATGGCGGCGATGGTGCGCGACCTGGCCGGGCATATCGATGGTGGCCCCGAGTCGCTGGCATTGCGGCAGGCACGGATGGCGCCAAATCCCGGAATTTCATAATGCGGAAAGCTGTTCTGCGCGGCAAAAAATGGTGATGCGTAGCACAACGGGCATTTCTCATGATGGAAGATTGCCTGCCGCATCGTGGAAAATATATTGTAAATCATTGATTATAAAAGAGAAAAAAACTAAACAAGGATTGCATTCCGAGCTGTTGCGACGCGAGGTGTTTCCCTACACTCTTATATAAGACACATGACCTGAGCGGCAAAAAACAGGGGTGGCGAGGCCAGCAGAGCAGCGCCGCCGAAACACCCCCCGAAAGTGCCCCGGTCGGCAAGTCGGCACCACGGTCCGCCAAGCCTGTCGCAAGTTTTCAATGCCATCCCCGCCCTACACACTAGGAGAGTGAAATGTCCCGCGAAACCGAAGCAAAGAACCTGCAAAAAGAATGGGATACCAATCCTCGCTGGAAGGGCGTCGCGCGTCACTACACGGCGGATGACGTCGTGCGCCTGCGCGGCTCCGTGCAGATCGAGCACACCTTGGCCCGCCGCGGCGCCGAGAAGCTGTGGCACCTGCTGAACACCGAGCCGTTCGTCAACACGCTGGGCGCGCTGACCGGCAACCAGGCCATGCAACAGGTCAAGGCTGGCCTCAAGGCCATCTACCTGTCGGGCTGGCAAGTCGCAGGCGACGCCAACCTGGCCGGCGAAATGTACCCCGACCAGTCGCTGTACCCGGCCAACTCGGTGCCGCAAGTGGTGCGCCGCATCAACAACACCTTCCAGCGCGCCGACCAGATCCAGTGGAGCGAAGGCAAGGGCGATACTGATTTCTTCGCGCCGATCGTGGCTGATGCCGAAGCCGGTTTCGGCGGCGTGCTCAATGCCTTCGAACTGATGAAGTCGATGATCGACGCAGGCGCTGCCGGCGTTCACTTCGAAGACCAGCTGGCTTCGGTCAAGAAGTGCGGCCACATGGGTGGCAAGGTGCTGGTGCCGACGCGTGAAGCCGTTGCCAAGCTGACCGCCGCGCGCCTGGCCGCCGACGTGTCCGGCGTGCCGACCCTGGTGATCGCCCGTACCGATGCCGAGGCCGCGGATTTGCTGACGTCCGACGTGGACGAGCGCGATCGCCCGTTCTGCACCGGCGAGCGCACGGTGGAAGGCTTCTACCGCGTCAAGCCGGGCATCGAGCAATCGATCTCCCGTGCCCTGGCCTACGCCGAAGTGGCCGACCTGGTGTGGTGCGAAACCGGCAAGCCTGACCTGGAATTCGCCAAGAAGTTTGCCGAAGCTGTTCACGCCAAGTTCCCGGGCAAGATGCTGGCCTACAACTGCTCGCCGTCGTTCAACTGGAAGAAAAACCTGGACGATGCCACCATCGCCAAGTTCCAGAAGGAACTGGGCGCCATGGGCTACAAGTTCCAGTTCATCACGCTGGCCGGCTTCCACTCGCTGAATTACTCGATGTTCAACCTGGCCTACGGCTATGCCCGCAACCATATGAGCGCATTCGTCGAACTGCAGGAAAATGAGTTCACGGCCGCTGAGAAGGGCTTCACCGCCGTCAAGCACCAGCGCGAAGTCGGCACCGGTTACTTCGACGCCGTGACCCAGACCATCGAAGGCGGCCAGTCGTCCACGACCGCCCTCAAGGGTTCGACCGAAGACGAACAATTCTTCGACAAGAAAGTAGCCTGAGGCTTCAGATCGCGAGATCGAAAAGCTGAATGGCTGACTGGCCCGATAGCCGGTCATCTTGAAGGGCGTGCGACCATCACGCCCCTCAATTAGGCGCCGCGCCGTCTCCCTCTCAGGGACGGCGCGGTTTTTTGCTTTTTGGGGTCGGCCTGCGAAGAATGTTAAAAATTGTGTCTGTAGCAATTATGTCATTTGTGTGCCGATTGAGATGTTTTAGGCGATATGATGCTGCCCGTGTGTAAGCAGCGCCACACCGCAGGTCGCCGGCCAGCCGCCGGCACATCTCCACTCAAGTCACTGGCGAGCAACCCGGCCGGTGTCGATCCCAAGAAGGCAACAAACATGAAGCACAAACTTTCCCTGGCCGCTATCGTCGCGCTCTGCGCTGCATTGGCCGGCTGTGCCGGCACCAATGTCGACGGCATGATGGGCGCCGGCACCTCGCTGTTCAAGGCGGCCTCGCTGAGCGATGGCGACGTCAAGGCCATGTCCGACCAGTCTTGCGCCGAGCTCGACAAGGCCAACAAGATCGCGGCCCCTGGCAGCACCTACAACAAGCGCCTGACCAAGATCATGGCGGGCCTGCAGTCGAGCGGCCTGCCCAGCGTCAACGCCAAGGTCTACCTGACCAAGGACGTCAACGCCTGGGCCATGGCCAACGGCTGCGTGCGCGTGTACAGCGGCCTGATGGACATGATGACCGACGACGAAGTGCGCGGCGTGGTGGGGCATGAGCTGGGCCACGTGGCGCTGGGCCACACCAAGAACAAGATGCAGGTGGCGTACACCGCCATGGCGGCGCGCGGCGCGCTGGCCGCCGCCGGTGGCACGGTGGCTGCGCTGTCGGCCTCGCAACTGGGCGAAATGGGCGAGCAACTGATCAACGCGCAATTCTCGCAAACGCAGGAAAGCGCCGCCGACGACTACTCGTTCGACGTGCTGACCAAGAACAAGGCCAATACCCGCGGCCTGGTCACGGCGTTCCAGAAGCTGGCCAAGCTCGATGGCGGCAAGTCCAGCATGTTCTCGTCGCACCCTGGCTCGGACGACCGCGCCAAGCACATCGAAGACCGTATCAATAAGGGCAGCTGATCCGGGCCGGCCTTGCCGCATAGGCGGGCCGGGCAGGCAAAAAGGCTGGCTGCCCTGTTCGGGGTGGCCAGCCTTTTTGTCGTTTATCGTTCGTCGTCTGTCGCCAGGGCGCGCTCAGCGATACACGATCACCGGGATGTCGGTGTGCGTCAGCACCTTCTGGGTTTCGCTGCCCAGCAGCAAGCCCGACAAGCCGCGCCTGCCGTGCGAGGCCATGAAGATCACGTCGCAGCCATGGCGCTCGGCCGCGTCGATGATGCCCAGGTAGGGCACCGCAAAGGTGGACATGTCGGCGTCAAAGCTGATGCCGTCGGCCCGGGCGGCGGTTTCCACTTCCTTCAGGTATAGCTTGGCCTGGCTTTCGATGCGGTCCCTGAAGGCCTGTGGCGCCTCCACCACGATCTCGCTGAACGGCGTGTAGGGATACTCCTCCAGGCAGACATAGGCGGTGACCCGCGCGTTGATTGTCTTGGCCAGCTCCAGCGCGCCGTCGATGGCCTTCTTGGACAGTTCCGAACCGTCGGTGGGTAGCAGGATGTGCTTGAACATGCTGGACTCCTTTGGGGCGAATGGACCGGATTTACCTTTGGACGGAGGCAGGCCGCACGGCACCTGTCAGCTTTCATTGTAGGCAGGGGTGGCGCATGCGGCATTGCCCTAAATCAAATCGAACTAGGAATTGACCGCCAGTTGCGGCTTGCCGGCGGCAGATGCCTGTTCCGCGCGGCGCCAGTAGGCCGGGTTCCCATAGGTGTTCTTCAGGTGGTCGATGAACAGCCGTACCCGCAGCGGCAGGTGCTTGCGCTGCGGGAAGACAGCGTGGATGCCGATGGGTGGCGCCTGGAACTCGTCGAGCACCGTGACCAGCCGGCCGCTAGCGATTTCCTGCCCGACTTCCCACCAGGAGCGCCATGCCAGCCCGTGGCCATGCAGGCACCATGCGTGCAGCACCGCGCCATCGGTGCATTCCATGGTGCCGCCCACCTTGACCGTGACCGCGCGGCCTTCCTGCTGGAAGGCCCAGCCGCGCTGCACGTTGGCGCTGGCGCCGAAGGCCAGGCAGTTGTGACGGGTGAGATCCTCGGGCAGGGCGGGCACGCCATGGCGCGCCAGGTAGTCGGGGGACGCCACCACCACGCGCCGGTTCTCCGCCAGGCGGATCGACACCAGGCTGGAGTCGGGCAGGTCGCCCAGGCGGATGGCGCAGTCGAAGCCCTCATTGACGAGATCCACCACGCGGTCCGACAGGTCCAGCGTGATGGTCACGTCCGGGTGCGATTCGATGAACAACGGCACCAGCGGCGCCACGTGCTTGCGTCCGTAGCCTGCCGGCGCGGTCACGCGCAGGTGGCCGCTGGCCTTGACGCCGCCCGCCGAGACGCTGGCCTCGGCGTTGTGCAGGTCGTTGAGGATGCGCTGGCAGTCTTCCAGGAAGGCCGAGCCTTCGAAGGTCAGGCTGATCTTGCGCGTGGTGCGCAGCAGCAGCTTGACGCCCAGGCGCTCTTCCAGCGCATCGATGCGCCGGCCGATGATGGCCGGCGCCACGCCTTCAGCCGCCGCGGCCGCCGAAAGGCTGCCGCGCGCGGCTACCGAGACGAATGTCTCCAATTGTTTGAAATGATCCACGAAGCTCGCCAGTTTTGTGCCTCATGCCGCCCAAAGCAAGGGGTGGGTGAGGCAATGGGGTGGATTTGGTGCCTTATCTTTACACCGTTAGCGAAGATTAGTGGGGTAAAAGTAAAAGATCAAGTGACCCTGACCGACTTTGCCGCACTGCAACGTCTCCCTACAATGCTATGCATTCATTGGTGTACAGGCCCACGCAGTGGCGCTGGCCTGCCGGGTATGCCGGGTTTGTCGGATTTGTCCAAAGGAACCGCTCCAGCTCATGCAAAAGATCCGCGCAGTCGTCTTCGATGCCTATGGCACGCTGTTCGACGTGTATTCCGTCACCGCGCGCGCGGAGCAATTGTTTCCGGGCAAGGGCGAGGCGCTGGCGCTGCTGTGGCGCGAGCGTCAGATCGACTACACCCGCATCCGCTCGATGGCCGCGCCCGACGGCGCCTACTACAAGCCGTTCTGGGCGCTGACGGTGGATGCGCTGCGCTATGCGGCCGAGCGCCTGCAACTGGAGCTGGACCCGGCCCTGGAGGCGCAGCTGCTCAAGGAGTACGCGTGCTTGTCGGCCTTCCCGGAAAACCTCGGCGCGCTCAAGCGCCTGCGGGCAGCCGGGTTGCCGCTGGGCATTCTCTCCAACGGCAATCCGCAGATGCTGGATATCTCGGTCAAGAGCGCAGGCATGCACGGGCTGTTCGACCACGTGCTGTCGGTCGACGCGGTGCGCATGTACAAGACGGCGCCCGAGGCCTACGCGCTGGGCCCCAAGGCGTTTGGCGTGCCGGCAGGGGAGATCCTCTTCGTCTCGTCCAATGGCTGGGACGCTTGCGGCGCCACCTGGTACGGCTACACCACGTTCTGGATCAACCGTGCCGGTCATCCGGCGGAGCGGCTCGATGTGAGCCCTTCCGGCACCGGGCACGACATGAATGACCTGCTCGAATTCGTCCGCATCCAAGGTGCGGCGGTTTGACGGCGGGCACCTTAAATCAACCATCGATCACAGGAGAACACTGATGGCCATCACGCTGCCTGCGGGCATGAAGATTACCGGCGAAATCCTGCCGGCCTACGAAGACATCCTCACGCCGGCGGCCCTGGCCCTGGTGGACAAACTGCACCGCGCCTTCGAGCCGCGCCGCCAGGAACTGCTGGCTGCCCGCGTCGAGCGCACCAAGCGCCTGGACGCCGGCGAGCTGCCCGACTTCCTTGCGCAGACCAAGAGCGTGCGCGAAGGCGACTGGAAGGTCGCGCCGGTGCCGCCGGCACTGCATTGCCGCCGCGTGGAAATCACCGGCCCGGTCGAAGCCAAGATGGTCATCAACGCGTTCAACTCCGGCGCGGACAGCTACATGACCGACTTCGAGGACTCCAACACCCCCAACTGGCACAACCAGTTGCAGGGCCAGGTCAACCTCAAGGCCGCCGTGCGCCGCACCCTCACGCTGGATTCCAACGGCAAGCACTACAAGCTCAACGACAAGATCGCCACGCTGCAAGTGCGCCCGCGCGGCTGGCACCTGGACGAGAAGCACGTCACCATCGACGGCCAGCGTGTTTCCGGCGGCATCTTCGATTTCGCGCTGTTCCTGTTCCATAACGCCAAGGAACAGATCGCTCGCGGCGCCGGCCCCTTCTTCTACCTGCCGAAGATGGAAAGCCACCTCGAAGCGCGTCTGTGGAACGACGTCTTCGTCATGGCCCAGAACGAAATCGGCTTGCCGCAAGGCACCGTCAAGGCAACCGTGCTGATCGAAACGATCCTGGCCGCCTTCGAGATGGAAGAAATCCTGTATGAGCTGCGCGAGCACAGCGCCGGCCTGAACGCTGGCCGCTGGGACTACATCTTCTCGTGCATCAAGAAGTTCAAGGTCGACAAGAACTTCTGCCTGGCCGACCGCGCCAAGGTCACCATGACCGCGCCGTTCATGCGCTCGTACGCACTGCTGCTGCTCAAGACCTGCCACAAGCGCGGCGCGCCCGCCATCGGCGGCATGAGCGCACTGATCCCGATCAAGAACGATCCGGAGAAGAACGCCATCGCCATGCAAGGCATCATCAACGACAAGAAGCGTGACGCCACCGACGGCTACGACGGCGGCTGGGTGGCTCACCCGGGCCTGGTCGAGCCGGCCATGAAGGAATTCGTGGCCGTGCTGGGCGACAAGCCCAACCAGTTCGACAAGCAGCGCGACGACGTCAACGTGGCGGCCAAGGACCTGCTGGACTTCCAGCCGGAAACCCCGATCACCGAAGCCGGCCTGCGCATGAACATCAACGTCGGCATCCACTACCTCGGCTCCTGGCTGGCAGGCAACGGCTGCGTGCCCATTCACAACCTGATGGAAGACGCCGCCACCGCCGAAATCTCGCGCTCGCAGGTGTGGCAGTGGATCCGCTCGCCCAAGGGCAAGCTGGAAGACGGCCGCAAGGTGACCGCCGAGATGGTGCGCGCGCTGATCCCGGAAGAGCTGGCCAAGGTCAAGGCTTTCGTCGGTGGCGACACCACGACGTATGACCGCGCCGGCGAGATCTTCGAGCAGATGTCCACGTCGGAGGACTTTGCCGAGTTCCTGACGCTGCCGCTGTACGAAGAGATCTGATCGGGCGGTAGCACTTGCCTGGCCGGGGCTTTTTCCCCGGTGCAAAAAAAACCGCAGCAAACCGCAGCCTGGTGCTGCGGTTTTTTTTATGGTGCGCCCGGCAGGGCGCACTCACTCGATCTCCTCGTCGGCGGGAAATCGATAGGTAGTGATGGGTGGTCTCCACGCATCCATCACACGCGCCCCGAATGCTTGCCGTCGGCCTGGCCGCAAGCCGTTTGCGCAGCGCCTTTGCACGTCGATCCCGCCTTGGATCGCTGAGATCCAGCCCCTCGAATTCTTTGTCCGCCCGCGCGCCCCGGCTCGTTGTCCATTCGCGCCAAAAAATTCGAGCGTGAAGGCGAGTCCGCGCATGCTCACAGCCCGCTGTGCCCAGATTCCACTAGTGACCGGCCGCATGCTGTCGAGGCGGGGCTTCGACTTTCCTATGACGATAGGGCTTGAAGTATCCAGGTATTGATTTAATTGTTTTTCAGAAAAACAAGAATTGTCTTGGGCTTATTTTATTTCATGAGATCTATGATTTGGTCACCGTCGAGTGGCCTCAGTGCCATTGCGTATCTTTCCGTGACTGCCTCTGGCGTGGAATGCGTCAGGCAGGGTGCGGTTCGATTCGGAAGCCGGTGCATCGGTCCCCTGTGGACCTGCATTTAAACCTGGGTGCATCTAATAGTTTGATGCATTGCCCCATTACCAACGGAAGAAGGAAATCACATGAAGCGTACTATTCTCGGGAAACGTACTGTTCTCGGTTCTCTCGCAGCAGGCTGTGTGGTCATGGCCGCCATGGCTCCCTCGTTGTCGCATGCGTTCGACGGCCATCTGGACTTCACCGGCTCCATCACGGACGTGACCTGCACCATCAACGGCAAGCCGGCCGGGCCCAACAACCGCACCACCGTGGATCTGGGCAGCGTGGACCCGATCATCTTCACCGCCGTTGGCACGAAATCTCCCGCAGTACCGTTCAGCCTGGTGCTGGGCGGCGGCACGGCCTGCAAGGATAAAACGAAGGCCTCTATCTCCTTTGATACGGGCTCGGCCAACATCGATCCCGCCACCGGCAACCTGATCCTGCAGGGCACCGCTGCGGCAAAGGGCGTGCAGATCGAGATCAGCGACAACGGCAACAAGGCCACCGGCAAGATCCCGCTGCACCTGGCTCAGACGAACCCGCAGGTGGCCACGATCGCGGACAACACCGCAACGCTGACCTACAGCGCGGCCTATGTCCAGACCGCTGCCGCCGTCACTGCGGGTGCGGGTAACTCGTTCATCCGCTACACGATGGCCTACTACTAAATCGAGCCAGGTTTCATTGCCAGGAATGCCATGACGTCGGTCGCTCGCATCTCTTCACTTCTTGCCGCCGGTGTCGTGGCGCTCGCCGCCTGCGCCAGCGTGGCGCAGGCTTCCATTGTCATACAGGGTACGCGACTGGTATTCCCGTCCGATGCCCGGGAGGTTACCGTAAGGCTGAACAACATCGGCAGCGAGCCCGTTCTCGTGCAGAACTGGCTGGACGATGGCCAGCCGGACATGCCGCCCGAGAAAGTCCGCGTTCCCTTCATGCTCGCGCCGGCGGTGGGCCGGGTAGAGCCGAGCAAGGGCGCGGTGCTGCGTATCGTCTATACGCAGGAACCACTGCCGGCCGACCGCGAGACGGTGTTCTGGCTCAATGTGCTGGAGGTGCCCTCGAAGAAGGAGGACGCCGAGAATGCGCTTCTGTTCGCCTTCCGCAGCCGTATCAAGGTTTTCTTCCGGCCTGTGCAACTGAAGGACGTCGATGCCGCTCCCGGCAAGCTTGCCTGGAAGCTGGTCACCGTGGATGGCCAGGGGCCGGCCGGAAAGACGGCGAAGCAGCTTGCCGTGGAGGTCAGCAACCCTACGCCCTACTACGTTTCCTTTGGCCGGGTCGACGCCAGGCTGGAGGGCAAGTTTGTCGCCGCGGGTGGTGGCATGGTGGCCCCGCTCGGCAAGGAGACCTTTGTGCTACCCGAAGCAAAGCCCGGAAATCACCCCGGTGCCCTGGTCCGATACGAAGTCATCAACGACTACGGTGGCCGGTACACGGAAGAGAAGGCATTGGCAAATTAGCCGCTAAGCACGCCTGTCCCGATTCCTTTCACTGTGTCCGTTGCACAGCGGCCTCCAGCTTCCGCAGATAGGACAAATTCGTCGGTCTATGCAATCCTCAGTTCGCCTTGTTCAACCCGCTGGCCCGGCTCGCGCCGGCAGCGTGGCTGCGCTGCCGGCCTCCAGGCCGGGGCGCCTTGCGCCTCGCCTGATCGGCGCCGTGGCGGCGATCGCGATGTCGCCTGCCGCCTGGGCGGCGGCGACCGTTGTGGGTGGGCAGGGCGCGGGGACGCGCCAGTCCATGGATCTTGGCGCGCCGATTGGCGAGACCCCGGCGCAGGAACGTAAAGGGGCACAGGATGGTGACCCGGAGCGCGCGCGAAGTGCCGGCAGCGATGGAAACGGGCCCGAGCCGCGGCTGCTGTCCGCCCTGGACGGCAAACGGGTGATATTCGACTCCTACATGCTGGCGCAGGGCACCGAGGGCATCACGATCGATACCAGTCGTTTCGAGCGGCTGGATATTGTCGCGCCGGGCAAGTACCGCGTCGAACTGCATGTCAATGGCCAATGGCGCGGCACCGAGGATATCGAGTTCCGGCAGGTTGCGGGCCGGGAAAGCGCGCAGGCATGCTACGACCGCGATCTGCTCACCCGCGCAGGTGTCGATCTGCGCAAGAGCGCGCGCGGCCAGGATCCCGCGCGGCCGCCCAACCCGATGCCGGAAGGCCCGGTCTGTGCCGACATCGGCAACTATGTTCCCGGCGCCGAACTCAAGTTCGACCAGGCAGAGCAGGCGATCTATCTTTCCGTGCCGCAATACTATCTGCGGCTGACCACATCGAAGAACTATGTCGATCCGCAGCGTTGGGACAGTGGCGTTCCGGCGCTGCTCCTCAACTACAACACCAATGTCTTCACCACGCAGAGCCAGGGACGCAACACCACCCAGGCCTACGCGGGCCTGAACCTGGGGGCAAACCTCGGGCCGCTGCGATTGCGCCACAACGGCTCGGTTACCTGGTCGGCGCCGACTGGCACGCGCTATCAGCGTGGCTATATCTATGGCCAGACCGATCTGCCCGAGCTGCGCTCGCAATTGCTGGTCGGCGAGAGCTCGACCAGCGGCGAGCTGTTCGATTCGGTGTCTTTCCGCGGCGCGCAGATCTTCAGCGACGACCGCATGCTGCCCGAGACGCAGCGCTACTACGCACCTGTGGTGCGCGGTACCGCCGGCTCGAACGCCCGGGTCTCGGTCCACCAGCGCGGTTTCCTGGTCTACGAGACCACCGTGGCACCGGGGCCGTTCGAGATCAATGACCTGCAGGTTGCCAGCTACGGCGGCGACCTGCAGGTGACCGTGACCGAGGCCAACGGGCAGGCGCGCACCTTCCTGGTGCCCTTTGCCACCACCGTGCAATTGTTGCGGCCCGGCGTCACGCGCTACAGCGTGACCGCGGGCAGGGCTAGCGACCCCGCTCTGCAAGGCAGCGGACAGTACGTCATGCAGGGCACGCTGCAACACGGCATCAACAATATGGTCACCGGCTACGGTGGTGTGGCCTTCGCCAGCAACTATGTGTCCGGGCTGCTGGGCGGGGCGCTCAACACGCGCTTCGGTGGCTTTGGCGCCGACGTCACGTGGGCCAGGGCCGCCGTGCCAAACGGCGATAGCCTGCGTGGCTCCAGCTTCCGTGTTTCGTACAGCAAGAATTTGCCGAACAGCGGTACCAACTTCTCGCTGCTGGCGTACCGCTATTCCACGCGTGGCTATCTTGGCCTGCGCGATGCGCTGATGCTGCACGATGCCGTCGAGCGCGGCGCGGCGGCCGATTCGTTCGCGCGCACGCGCAGCAGAGTGGATGCCAATATCAGCCAGCAGCTCGGCGCGAGCGGCGGCAATGTCTACCTCAACGGCTCTTCGCTCCAGTACTGGAACCAGCGTGGCCAGGCGCTCAGTTTCACGCTGGGCTATAGCAACCAGTGGCGCGGCAACACCTATTCCGTGTCCGTGCAGCGCGTGCAGAACGCGGGGGGCGGTGGGGCCTTGTATGGGGGAGCGAGCAGCGGCAGCAGCACGCTGGTCAGCCTCAACCTGTCGATTCCACTGGGAAAGTCCGCCCGCGGCGCTCCCGTCCTGAACGCCTTCGTCACGCACGACGACAGTGCCGGCACGCAGGTGTCTTCCGGCGTTTCGGGGATCATCGACCAGCAGGGCAAGGGCTCGTACTCGCTCTCCGGCACTTATGACGACCGGCGCAATGCCGCCTCGGGCAACGCCAGCATCAACTGGCGCCTGTCCGACGTCACACTGGGCGCCAGCATTGGCCAGGGTCAAGGCTATCGGCAGGCGTCGGCCAGCGCGCAGGGCGGCCTGGTCGTTCATCCGGGCGGCATTTCCATGGCACAGACCCTTGGCGAGACCATCGGCGTGGTCCATGCGGCGGATGCGCAGGGCGCCCGGGTCGGCTACGGCGGCGCCAGCGTGGACCGGCGCGGCTACGCGGTCGTACCCAGCCTGATCCCTTATCAGTTGAACAGCATCGATGTCGATCCCAAGGGCATCCCCGACGACGTCGAATTGAAGGTGACCTCGCGCAGCGTCGCGCCGCGCGCTGGCTCGGTGGTGATGCTCACCTACGAAACCCGCAAGGCGCGCGCCGTGCTCATCAACAGCCGCATGCCCAATGGCGAACTGCTGCCCTTCGCCGCCACCGCCATCGATGCCGAAGGCGGCATGGCGATCGGCGCCGTGGGCCAGGGCAGCCGCCTGGTGGTGCGCACCGAGAAGGACCGCGGCTCGATCCGCGTCGAATGGGGCAAGAAGCCCGAAGAGCGCTGCGTGATCGACTACACGCTGCCCGCGCGCGTGCAGGGCAAACGCAGCGGCTACGAGATGCTGGACCTGCCATGCCTTCCATTGCCGGCCGGCGGCGTGGGCAGCAAAGAGCTGGCGGCGCGTCCGTGAGGCCGAATCAACCCGGAGCCGGGCAACCGTTGAGCACCAGGACGGCAGCGCAAGGCAATCCGGCCGGCATGCTGAACCAGGGAAGGCCGAGCTGCATGACCCATCCGATCATTGCGGGCGGCAGCGATCGCAGGCAGCGCTGCGAGCGGCGGTGGCGCGGCGCTGGGGCCATGCTGGCCTTGCTGCTTTGCCTGGCGCCGGCCGGGGCGCTGGCGGCGTTGTCGATCATCGGCACCCGCTTCGTCTACCCCGCCGAGCTGTCGGCGCTGAGCGTGAGGCTGCGCAATGCCGGCGACAGCCCGATCCTGGTCCAGGCCTGGCTGGACCAGGGGGAGGTCAATGCCGATCCGGCCACGCTGAGCGTGCCCTTCATCTTGTCGCCACCCTTGCTCAGGCTGGACCCGGAGCGCAAGACGGTGCTCCGGCTGCGCTACACCGGTGAGCCGCTGCCCGGGGATCGCGAGTCGGTGTTCTGGATCAACTTTCTGGAGGTGCCGCCGCTGGCCGGGGACACCGCCAGTCTGCTGCGCCTGTCTTACCGCACGCGCATGAAGCTGCTGTTCCGGCCGGCGGGATTGCCCGGCACCGCGGACGAGGCCATCGGACAGGTGACATGGGCGTTCGGCAGGGCAGGCAAGGCGGGCGGCGCCGTCCTGGAAGCAAGCAACCCTACGCCTTACCACGTGTCGCTGGCGCGGATGGCCGTCGGGCGCGGGGGCGCATCGGTGGAACTGGACGGCCAGACCATCGCGCCGCTTGGCGTCACGCGGTTCACGCTGCCCGGCTTGAAGGGCGCCGCCTCGGACGAGGCGGTGGTGCATTACGAAGCCGTCAGGGACAGCGGCGAACTGATCGTCGGCAATGCAAATGTCAAAAGGTAGTTTCGACGCAGGTTGATGGGTGGCTCGATGAGGAAGTCCAACGCCATCGGGCTGAGAGCGGCGCATGCACATCGATTGGGCCGCTCGTGAAATGAATGGATTGCCATGAGAAGAAATCAAGTGACTGCTGGCCGTGAAACTTTTGTCGATGTCGATGTCGATGTCGATGCACAAGCCCGCCGGGCGGTCGGTGACCGGGCCGCGCGCCGCGCCTTCGGGCTGCGTGCCTGCGGTGTCGGCCTGATGTTGCTGCTGCCGGTCGCGGGGTATGCGCAGGTGCCCGGTGCGCCCAATGCGCCCAATGCGGCGAATGTACCCAGCATACCCAGGGCCGGGCAGACCATGCGCGATCTCGAGACCGTGCGTCCGGAACTCCCTGCGCCGTCCAGTCTGGAGCTGGACCTGCCCAAGGCGGACGAGCGCAGCGTGCCCACCGCGTCCGCCGACCCGGGGATACGCCTGAAGGTGCAGGGCTTTCGCATCGACGGGAACAAGGTATTCGACTCGGCGCAACTGCTGCCCTTGCTGAGCGACCTGAACGGCAGCGAGCAGGACCTCGCAGGCCTGCGCGCGGCGGCGGACCGCATCACCGCGTATTACCACGCGCACGGCTACCTGCTGGCGCGCGCCTTCCTGCCGCCGCAGGATATCGAAGATGGCTTGATCCGGCTCGAAGTGATGGAGGGCAGGTACGGGCAGGTCGTGCTGCAGAATAAATCGCGCGCGTTCGACGGCGTGCTGCGCCAGCCGCTGTCGAGGCTCAGGCGCGGCGAGGCGGTGCATAGCGCGGAACTGGAAAGCAGCCTGCTGCTGCTCAACGATATCCCCGGCGCCGAGGCCAGGGGTACCTTGCAGTCCGGCACCGAGCCCGGTACCACCGACCTGCTGGTCGAGGCAGAGCCCGGGCCGCTGGCCGGCGGCAGTCTGGAGGCGGACAACTACGGCGGCTACTACACCGGCGAATACCGCCTGGGCGGCAGCTTCTACCTGAACAACCCGTTGCGGCTGGGGGACCAGTTGAGCCTGCGCGTGCTTGGCAGCGACAAGCGGCAGCGCTACTACCGCGCCGGCTACCAGTTGGCGGCCGGTCCCTGGTCCACACGCGTGGGCGTGTCGTACTCGGATATGGGCTATCACCTCGGCAAGAATTTCGCGGTGCTGGAAGCGCACGGCCGCGCCAGCATCCGCAGCGTCTTCGTCTCGCAGCCGCTGCTGCGCGGCCGCGCCTTCAACCTGAGCGCCCAGCTGCAGTACGACGACAAGCGGCTGCGCGACGAGATGGATCTCTTCGAGAGCAACGTCGGCAAGCGCGTGGGGCTGTGGACCGCTGGCGTGAACGGCAATGGCCAGGACAACGTATTCGGCGGCGGGCAGACCATGTTCTCGGCGAGCTACAGCACGGGACGGCTTCGCATCGACGATCCGTACACCGAGTTCATCGACCAGGTCAGCGCGAGAACCGGCGGCAGCTTCAGCAAGATGAACCTGAGCGCGGCGCGCCTGCAGCGGCTGAGCAATCGCTTCCAGCTCTATGCCCAGGCCAATGCGCAATGGGCGTCCGGCAACCTGGACGGCTCGGAGAAGTTCGGCATGGGCGGGCCCTATGGCGTGCGCGCCTACGCGCTCGGCGCCGGCAGCGGCGACCAGGGCTGGCAGGCCAGCCTGGAGCTGCGCTACGCGGTGGCCCCTGGCTGGCAGTTGAGCGCCTTCGTGGACAAGAGCGTGGTGGACACCAACAAGCAGCCCTGGACCAGGGAGCGCAATACGCGCCGGTTGACGGGGGCGGGCATCGGTGGCGCCTGGGCCGGGCAGGGACATCAGATCAGCCTGGCGCTGGCCTGGCCGCTGGGCCAGCGCGACGCAAGCGGGGGGCCGGTGCGCAGCCCCAGGTTTTGGGTTCAGGGCGCGCAGTACTTCTGAGCGCGCCGTGGACCGTGTCGGTGCAGTACCCGTGCTGCCGGGATGGTTGCAGCATTTCAATAACAAGGAAAGAGGTCAATATGAACAAAAGCTATGCACTGGTCTGGAATCAGGCCCAGGGATGCTGGAACGTCGCCAGCGAAGGGGCTCGCCGTCGCGGCAAGTCTGGCGGTGCCAGGCGCGTGATTGCCGCCGCTGTTGCACTGTTGGGGCTGGGGGCGCTTGCGCCGGCGCATGCCTTGCCGACCGGCAATGTGATCGTATCGGGCACCGGCAATGTCGCGTCCTTCAACAATGGCAAGGACATGTCGATCAACCAGTCGAGCGACAAGCTGATCATCAACTGGAACGGGTTCAGCGTTGGCGCGGGGGAGAGAGTCACCTTCAACCAGCCCGACAGCAACTCGATCGCGCTCAACCGCGTGATCAGTGCGAATGCCAGCAATATCCAGGGCCAGATCGATGCCAATGGCCGCGTTTTCCTGGTCAACCCCAACGGGATGGTGTTCGGGCAGACCGCCCAGGTCAACGTGGGCGGCCTGGTGGCCTCGACGCAGGACATCACCAACGCGGATTTCAACAGCGGGACCTACCGCTTTGCCGGCGGCGCGGGTGCGTCGATCATCAATGCCGGCCGGATTACCGCCGCGCCGGGTGGCAGCGTGGCGCTGCTGGGCACGACGGTGAACAACACTGGCCTTATCCAGGCGCAGATGGGCCGGGTGGCGCTAGGCGCCGGCAATGACTTCACCGTGAGCTTCGACGCCAGCAACCTGCTCAACCTGCAGGTGAATGGCGGCCTGGTAGGCTCGCTGGTGCAAAACGGCGGCCTGCTCAAGGCCGACGGTGGCCAGGTGCTGATGACGGCCCGTGCCGCCGGCAGCTTGCAGCAGGCGGTGGTGAACAATACGGGAATGATCGAGGCCAAGACCTTGCGCGGCAATGCCGGCAAGATCACGCTGGACGGCGGCAGCGCCGGCGTCGTGCGCGTGGCCGGCAACCTGAACGCCAGCGCGATGGCCGGCCCGGGCAACGGCGGCACCATCGAGACCCGCGGCGCCGATGTGCAGGTGCAGTTGGGCACCCAGGTCAACACCCAGGCCAATAACGGGCAGACGGGCACCTGGAAGCTCAGCGGGATGGATGTCAACGTCGGCCAGACCGCCGGCAGTGGCGAAATTACCGCATATAGTGACACGCTCTCGCGCAACCTCGGCACCACCAATATCGAGCTGGCCAGCACCGTTGGCAATCTTTTGGTCAACGCGCCGATCGAGTGGAGCAGCGGCAACAAGCTGACGCTGACCTCGGCTGGCGATGTCAATGTGAACGGAGCGCTGAGCGCCACCGGCGTCAACGCCAGCCTGGCCATGACCGCCGGCGACGCCAAGGATATCAACCTGAACAACAAGGTCACGCTCAGCGGAGCCGGCAACGGCCTGGCGTTGAACTATGGCCGTTCGCTGAACCTGAACAACGGCGCGGTGGTCACCTTGTCCGGGACGGGGGCGTCGTTCAGGTCGAACGGCTTTTCCTATAACGTGATCCAGAACCTCGCGCAGCTGCAGGGCATCAACGACAATCTGGGCGGCTACTACGTGCTGGGCAACAAGATCAGCGGCGGCAGCCTGAAGTCGATCGGCGGCGACTACGGCACGTTCTACGGCACCTTCGACGGCCTGGGCAATACCTTGAGCAATCTCAAGGTGACCAGCACCGGGCCTTTGTCCGGCCTGTTCTCGGCATCGTCCGGCAGCATCAGCAACCTCGGCCTGGCGGCGTTGACGGTCAACGCGACGTCTGGCAATGCCGGCGCCGCTGCGCTGGGCGGGCTGGTGGGGCAGAATTCCGGCACCATCTCCAACGTCAACGCCACTGGCGTATGCCTGTCTAGCAACAGCGGGCGGGCCCATTCAATGGGTGGCCTGGTGGGGAAGAACCTCATCGACGGCTCCATCGACCGCGCTTCGGTGAGCGCCTCCAATCTGTCCGGCAGCAACCTGACCCAGTCGATCGGTGGCCTGGTCGGCGAAAACGCGGGCAGCGTGACACGCAGCAGGTCGGATGCCAAGATCGGGGGATACATGCAGCGCACGGCCATGGGCGGCGTGGGCGGCCTGGTCGGGCTGAACGCCGGGCCTAACGCCTATATCGCCGATTCGTCCAGCCGGGGCACCGTCGGCACATCCAACGGCGGCCTGAACGTGGGCGGCCTGGTGGGCTACAACAACGGTGGCGTCATCGAGCGGGTCTTCTCCGCCGGCGACACAGGCTCTTCCAGCAACGCCGTGATCGGTGGCCTGGTTGGCCTCAACGACAGCGGCGGCCGGATTGCCGATGCCAGCACCAGTGGCCGCGTAGACGGCAGCGGTGCCGCGGCCATCGGCGGCCTGGTGGGGCAGAACCGGAACGGTAGCCTGATCAATGTCAAGACCAGCGGCCTGGTCAGGGATACTTCGGGCATCGATGTGGGCGGCCTGGCCGGCAGCAACGAGGGCGGCACCATCTTCGGCGCGGAAGCCACCGGCGCCGTGATCGGCGGCGCCAACAACCGCGTGGGCGGCCTGGTCGGCAGCAACTACAGCGGCACCATCCAGAGTTCGGTGGCGCGAGGCAAGACCTCGGGCGGCAGCAACAGCCACACCGGCGGCCTGGTCGGCTACAACGGCGGCAACCTGCTGGCGGTGGAAGCGAGCGGCGAAGTCTATGCCAACACCAACAGCTTTGTCGGCGGCCTGGTCGGCACCAACGTCGCCAGCAATGGCGCCGCGATCGTGTCGGGCGTAGCCAGCGGCAACGTCAAGGGTGAAAGCCGCAGCGTGGTGGGTGGCCTGGTTGGACAGAACCACGGCGCGGTCAGTGCTTCGTCGGCTTCCGGCACGGTCAGCGGTGGCAACTACGTGACGATGGGCGGCCTGGTTGGCCTGAATCAGGGCGAAGTCAATTACTCGACGGCCAGCGGCAAGGTCGACTTCGTGTCGAGCTACGCCCAGAGCTATGGTGGCCTGGTCGGTGTGAACTTCGGTCTCATGCAAGGCAACCGGGTTTCCGGCAATGCTGCCCTGCTGCCGCAGGCCGGCATCAACTACGGCACCATCATTCAGTAAGTTGCTGAAGCAGTCCACTGACCTGCCTGCCTAGCAGGCAGGCCCCTTGCGTGCCGTGTTTCGGCATGGCATGCAAGGGCATTTCAGTACCGCGCCATGGAACACAAGGACGGATATGCGTTGCTGGCGGCGCAGGTGGCGGGTCCTGTCGGCCGCGCGCACCATGGATTTTGACGCCACCTCGAAAGGCTGGCGAGACAGGGGGGGAGATGGAGAGCTGCATGAATACGAATGTACTGCCTATTGCCGGGCTGCCGGGAATTGCACGGGCGGCGCGCCAACCGGTACGCCTGTTCATTGCCGCGCTAATGCTGATGCTGGGGTTGGTGAGCGGCAGCGCCCAGGCACAATTTGAAAACCGCATGGCCATCAACTGCACGAACCCCAATCCGCAGGAGATCCAGCCGTGGACGGTCACCAATCCCCTGACCAGCAGTACGGCCATCGGCACGATCCTGATGGAGCGGCGGTTCGCGTTGTCGACGTCCTTCACCTTTGGTGCGACGTCGGCAGTGGTCGCTCACGATCTGGTCACGGGCGCCCACTGGGCAATGGGGTTCGGGCCGCCCGTCGGTGCGGATGGCATTGTGCCAACGAATATTGACGGCATCGGCTTCAAGTGGGAAGCACTATCGTCGGACGGTGTCGCCAGAACCCTGCGCAAAGAGGCCGACCCGCTTGCCGTCGAGAAGATCGATGTCTTGTTTCAGCCCAATCTGGGGATAAAGACCGGGTCCACCATCGCCAGCTACAAACAGTACCTGGTGCTGACCAAGGACCCGAATGCGCTCCCCCCGGGCGAGATCAAGGTGACCCATGTTGCGGGTGGTCTCCAGGTGAAGATCTATGCGGCGGATTTTCTGAAGTCGGTGGGAGTGAGCCTGGGCAGCACGTTCCATGTGCCCACCTTGGGCCCGGGATGCCATCAGTCCATTACCTACGACAGCACGGGTATCGTCGGCATTGGCGGCGGCCCGCCGCCCCCGATTCCGAACAAATGCGATGTGGTGGCCAATCAGATCATTCCGGTCGATCTGGGGAGTATCCCCATCGATCGGTTCAAGAAGCTCAACGACACTTCCCCGCCGAAGCACTTCGAGATCGCCCTGAGCAATTGCGCGGCCAACGCCAAGCCCACGATCAGCTTCAGGGACAAGGCGACGCCGCCCAATGCAGACAAGACGGTGTTGCGGCTCAGCGCGCCGGGCGGGCAAAGCCTGGCCCAGGGGTTCGGCATCATCATGACGCGCGAGGATGGCAGCCGGGAGCGCATCGCCTATGGCGATCCGGGCGCTGCCAAGAAGTACGAGATGACGCTTGACAAGCCGGGCAGGACAGCAAAGCTCCCGCTGTCGGCGCAGTACATCCGCACCGGTGGCGACGCCGAGATCAAGGCCGGCTATGCGGGAGGCTCCGCCGAATTCACCTTCACTTTCCCCTGAGGATGGTGTCCAGAACCAGGTTGGCAACGCTGCGCTGACCATATGAGCGCCATCAGATGAAATCGAGGCGCTACCTCACCCGAGTCCACGCATCGTCGCGGTACTGGCCGCGGCCGGCTCAATAACTTCCTGCGCTTTACCGTGGGGCTTGGGTCGGCGTGGTACTCGGATTTAGGAAAATCGAAAAAGATCCTGCTGTGGGAAGTCGCATGACGCGCCTCGCTTGGTGTGTGGCTTTTTTCGCCATGGCGCTGGTAGCGATGAGGCAGTCGGCTCTACTAGCCGCGAAATTGGCAGAGAAATACGCATGGCCGCTCATCGAGCAGTGGCACGGCTGTTGGGACATCAAGCATTGTTCGGTGTCATGGCGGGGCCAAGCCGCGATCGTCCTTTTTTTGGTCGGCCCTGCTGTGGCTTGGGCATCGGCGGGGTGGAAGTACTCGCGTCAGCCGACTGCCGGGAGGTTCGCTTGGACAATGCTCTCGCTGTTGGCAGGCACTGCCCTGTTCTATCTGGGGTACTACGCCTTGATTTGGTGACGTGGATAATTCATGGCCACCAACCATCGGCTGCCGTCCACGTTTGCCCTTGGGGTAGTACGGCTCGACAGCCGCAATCTGGCGCGACCACGGCACCACGCTTTCCATCTCCGTCAGGAAGCGCTGGCGTCGCGTCCCCCGTTTGTTGCCGTGGCTTTCCGCTTCCGTAAAACTGATCTGTCGCTTGGAAAGCGTTGATTCGGTGTTTTCTACCCACCGATGGCGTAGCACTGTGACTTTTTGTAGCGGGCGGTTTGGAGCGTACTTTGTGCCCTTATACTGCGCAGGTCGTTGCAAACACAGCGACCGGGTTTGACAGCCTGCTAAGAACGCGGACATGTGCCTCTATATGGCTTTTGTTCGTCTTGCCTTTGCGCGCCCCTACGGGCGGGCCTGGGCGGGGGAGCTTTCGAGCTCACCGGTTCCTTCTTTCCGGCTGTCAACCCCATTTGACAGCGGGGAGCGGGTTGACATCGCTTAAGTAGGAGGCACACCCATGCCCCAGTCTTCGCTCGCCCATCCCGGGCAAATCGTATCCTCCAAGCCAGCCATCCTCTGCCAGCGCCTGCGCGCCTCCCAACGGAGGGCGCCCGATGCATAGGTATCCGCACTACAACATCACCGCCCAGCGCGCCGGGCGCGACACCTTCCTCACGGCCCACGCGCCTTCCGAAAGCCCGCTAAGCCTCGCCGCGGAAAAAACCGCGCAACTCAACGCGCTGCTGTCGGTGGCGGTCGAGAACGCCGCCGGCGGCTCCTTGTGCAACATCACCGAGGATACGCAGAGCCATCTGCTTTCGCTGGCGGCCGTGCTCGCGCATGAAACGCTGGTGTTGAGCGAGTTGGCCGCGCAGGACGATGAGGGGGAGGGTGGCGATGGATAGTGGGTAGACTGCCAAGCGCAGACGTAGATGAAGTCCAAAACCCGGAGCCGATTGGGTCGCTCAACTCTCGTCGTCTGCCAAGGCCTCGCGTGTATCCATTGCAGCCTTCTTTAGCGGCCTATCTTGGGCGGATTGGATGGCAATCCCTTGCCAACATCATGCCAGGCTAACGCGAGCCACGGGTGCCTGGGCGTGATCAGCGGCCTTCGCCAACATCGTTCTGCGCAAACTGGACTGCAAGGCCGATCGCCCGTAGGCTGTATCCGTTCACCTGCCAGCCACCCCCGGTCCTCTGCGGATGATCGGGGCCAAACGGTATCGCCAGGATCCTGAGCCCCGCCCAGGGGATCTCAATGCGCGCCGATGGCCGCACGTCGATCAATATGTCGTCCCGATGCAAGCCACCCCGCGTTTCGGAGTAAGGCTGTGCGATGGCACCCCAACGGCGTAGCCAGGCACACAGGTGCGTGGCGACCTCCCTCACGTCCGAGCGCACGTACACCACGCCAGGCCGTAGTTGAGGCATCTCGATATCCGGTGCATCGATGGACAACGAGAAGGGCAACGTAGCCGAGAAGAGGCTTCCGAGCCCAGGCTCGCTTACCACCTGGATAGCGCCGCCCATCAACTGGGCAAGCCGATGGCAGATCGAAAGCCCGAGTCCAGAACTGGCGGCCGGCTGCCGGCTGCCGCTTGCCTGATAATACGACTCGAAGATGCGCTCCTGGCTTTGCGCGGCAATGCCGACGCCGGTGTCCGCCACTTGCCACATCAGCTCGACGCCTTCCGGCCGGGTTGCCACCATCCGCGCGCGCAGCACCACCCGGCCCATCTGCGTGAACTTGATGGCGTTGCTCAGCAGGTTGTTCAGGATCTGGCGCACGCGAACCGCGTCGCCCAGTACGCTCCCGGGAATGTCCGCATCGATACAGGCGTAGATGAGCAGGCCCTTGCCTTGCGCGCGCGCAGCGTACGAGCAAAGCACGTCTTCCGTCAGGTCGAGCGGCGAGAAGGCAGCCGGTTCGAGCATCAGGCTCCCGGCTTCGATCCTCGAGATGTCCAGCGCGTTATCCACTACCTGCAATAGTGAAGCCGAGGCCCCTTCGATGGCCTTGATGTACTCCCGCTGCTGCCCTGACGCGCCGCTCAAGGCCAGGAGCTCAAGTGTTCCCAGGATGCCGTAAAGTGGCGTACGAATTTCATGACTCATGGTGGTCAGGAAAACGGTCTTGGCCTCATTGGCGGCTTCCGCCCGTTGAATGGCCAGCTGCGTTGCTGCTTCCATTTCCTTGTGGGCGGTGATGTCGCTGAACGCGCAGATCACCACGTCTTCGCCCTGGTAGCGCGCCGACGCGAAAGATACATAGACGCTGCGGCCGTCATGCAGCACCAGTTCGCGGCCGGTGCCCGGATGGCGGTCATTGGACAGTGCGGCTTCGCGCCACGAGACGTCGGGATCAAACCAGCTTCGCGCCAATCCGTTGGCAAGTGGCACGTTGCCGTCGCGGCGGCGAAGCACACACAATGCCACCGGTGCCGCCTCGATAATGGATCGGCTAAACGCTTCGCTTTCAATCAGGCTGTCAAATTGCCGCTGCGCCGGCCGCACCTGGTGCCGATTGATATACACGATGCCGATGCCCATGCCGATGATCAGCAGAACGAAGCCCCCCAGTGCCAGCCGGATAGCCGGCATGCATGCGTTCAGCAGCGCGCTCGCACGAATGACATACACAACACGCCAGCCGTCGTCGCCTACCGCCTTGCTGAGCGTTAGGTACTTGGGTATTGGGCCCATTCCGTATCGAATAAACGCATCCTCGCGCGTCATTCTCGCCAGATCGCGCCTTAATTCGGCATCTCCCGTGCTTTCGAGAACAACGTTATCCTGACGGTCCAGCAGCATATAGCTTAGGCCAGGCTTGGACAGCAGAAGACCCGGCTCGACATTGTCCAACGCCAATCCAAGCCAGCCGGCTGTTTTCTCGCCAGGATCGACCCGGCCAAACATGTAAAGACGGTGATGCGTGCGATCGCTGGCCCAGATAATCGACCCGGTGTCAGCCGATTGCGCGTGCCGCGCAACCAGCATGTTTGTCACCTCGGGCGAGAGAGCCTCCCGGATTCCACGGCGGTCGCTCTCCAGCCCTACCTGAGTGGACTTGGCAGCGGTCCAGTAGACCAGATGGGCGCCTGAACGCGCGATGGCGTCCCTGTCCCGTTCAGTCACATACAAGGTCCAGCTCTTCCCGGCTTGCCGATCGATGGCGAGCGAAATCCCTTCGATGCGATGGGCCGCGCTTGTCGGCAACTGGACAGGCTCGCCGCTGCCTTCGGATATGGAGTCGATCAAGGATCTCAGCAGCGAGCTACGTCGCCCCAGGAAAATCTGCGCGTTATACGCCG
The DNA here is from genome assembly GCF_059421605.1 of Cupriavidus sp. GW821-FHT02F09. Classification (NCBI taxonomy): domain Bacteria; kingdom Pseudomonadati; phylum Pseudomonadota; class Betaproteobacteria; order Burkholderiales; family Burkholderiaceae; genus Cupriavidus; species Cupriavidus sp. GW821-FHT02F09. The sequence continues at coordinate 267,675 of NZ_JBWKVH010000002.1, read as the reverse complement.
CAGCATTCATCTGGCGCCGATAGGCAGAAATACTTCTCTCGAATTGAGACTCCAGGTACAGCACCGCGGCCATGCCCGCGCACAGCAGCAACGTCGCTGCCAGGAGATATAGCATCACAACGGCTACGCGCGGCGGCGATATCTTGACGCTACGGCGCCCAGCACGAAGTCGGTGGAAATGCATGATTGAATATTGCCGTCGATCGGAATTCTTTCCTATCGGACAATTCTCAATCTTTGATTTCAGCAGTGATTTGCCATAGCCCCCCATCCCCCCCGCAATGCCGCTGGCAAGACCCCGGAGTGTCGTTATCCACGCAGCGACTTGACGGTCTCCACTGCAGCGGTATCCTCGTTGGCAGGGGCAAACCGAAATGCGAACGCGTACTCGTACAGCTCGCGGTCGTTCGCAAGGCCCAGTTTTTTCATGCCCGCAATGCGCTGCGTGCTCACGGTCTTGACGCTGCGCCCCAGCGCCGTGGCGATCTCACCGACGGTCATGCCTCGCGTATAGCGGCGCAGCACTTCGGTCTCCCGTGCCGAAATGCAGTCGTTGGCAAAGACGTCGATCGGCTCCTCCGCCATCCGGGAGTGAGCCATCAACTTGCGCACCGATTGCGCGATGTACATTCGCCCTCGCGCGACGGCCCGGATGGCAGCCGCGATCTCCCTGGCCGGGTCGCTCCTCAGCAGCAGACCATGGGCACCCGAGACGATCATGGCTCGCAGGACCAAGGGGCTGGATACCTTCGTGATGATCACAACCTTCAAGCGAGGACAGGTGCCATGCAGAAGATCCAGCAATGCGATATTGTCGTCATGTCGCCGGCCCGGACGATGAAAGGCGCAGAGCAGGACATCGGCCCTGGCTCTGCCCGGCCACTGCATCAGTTCGGCGGAATCCACGGGTTCTCCAACGATCTGGACTTCATCCATCAGCGCTAACACCTGGCGCGTCTTTTTCCGCGACGTGGAATGGTCATCCGCAAGAAGCACTCTGATTGGCACAACTAAGCCCTCCGATCAACGAATCTGTGTAAAACCGATCCGGCGCCCGGCGGACCGTGCCCGGCGCGGCGCGCCCCGCTCCGTAGAGCCGGCCCATCCGGGATGCCGCGACCATCCACTACACGTTGGCCTGCACTCGGATGAACGGCTCCCGGATATTCGGTCTCGGAAATCTCTGGCGCGGCGGCGGCCGCGTAGCCGCCGGCTGGCAGCAGCACACACAGGCTGGCGCGGCCGGCCTGGCGGGCCACTTCGATTATTTCGGGCGATCGGTATGGCAAGGGGTTGTAAATCTCCAGCCGCGTAACAGCGGCACGGCAAATAACGATGACCGGAATGGCGTAGCAATATCTCGCCCCTGCTTCAAGGCGGCAGGGCCTGACAGCAAGCCAATCCTCCTGCGGGTAGCGGCAAGGCGTGACCCAGATCAATCGGGGGCGGGCAAGACCTTCCGATGGCTTGGTTACATGAAAGTGCATATTGGCCGCCAAAGCCCCGGTATGGATCGCATGTGTCAGCAGATATTCGCCAGAATTCCCCGGTAGCGACACAGGACAGTTCTTGTTTTCGGTAAAAATAAATGAATTGAGATTATCGCCACGCTTAACAACGCATGTGAGATCGGGTGCCCGCCAGTGCAAGTCAGCCTCTCATCAAGGTCAGGTGTGGCCCCATTCGAAAAATCCATCCCGAGTTGGTCATCTGGTGTGCACAAAGACCTTAACCTCATCTGGAACGCGCGCTGTTCTTTGCGCGCGTCAGATATCGAGATTCTGTCTATCTTGAAATTACAATTCTTTTTCGCTAATAAAATTGTAATAAAGTATACAAAATACTTAAATTATAATGAATTTGGAATTGTGATATTGTCGGCTTGGAAATTAAAGAAAATAGGCTTCTACGGTGCGGATGAAGTCAGGGAAGTTATCCGGCGCGCACCTGCCAAGTGGTGGGGATTCTTGCGTCGTTCTGGTCGATGATGATCAACCATCCCCGCTAGCCAGCCGCCCGGCGGCTGTCAATGTCGAACTGGCTGTGTGCCGGCTCGTTGCTGCAGAACCAGATTATTCTGGTAGAAGAGGCGTGATGACTTCAGTATTCTTGAGGTCGTCGGCATCAACATTCCCTGGTGATGCCGACTCCCGATTCCGGCGAGGATTCCCCCCCCTCTGCCCGGACTTCTACCCACCCAAGCGACCCTCGCGGGCAGCTTGGGTTTTTTTTGTGCGCCCGGCAGGGCGCATCCATAGCGCCCCGCTACTGAAAAAGCTCGGTAGCAATGCAGAAGGTAATGAGCTGCTGGTCGGTTGTGACACCGAGCTTCTGCATTGCTGCCACCTTGTGGCCACTCACGGTCTTGATACTGCGGTTGAACTGCCTGGCGATGTCCTGAACCGATTCCCCGCCAACGAAATGGCGAAGCACTTCATATTCCCGCGGCGACAGCGTCTTGATTCGCTCGCCAATGGAATCCGACCCCGAGTTCTCGCGAAGAGACCCCTGGAGGGATGCCGGAATGTATCTGCGGCCACTCCGGATCGCGAACAGGGCGGCGAGGATGTCGTTGAGAGAGTCGCCCTTGAACACCACGCCGTGCACGCCGGTATCGTAAAGGGCCGATACGATGATCGGGTTGGTGAGCATTGTCAGCACCAGCAGCTTGACGCCGGGGAACGTCCTGGCCAGGTATGCGATGAGCTTCAGTCCATCCCCGAAGACCGGATCACCGGGCATGGCAAAGTCGGTGACAATAATATCCGGACGGGCAAGGGGAATCTTGGCGATCAGGTCCGAGGGGCCCGAGGCGGAATCCACCACCACGAAACGCAGGTCCCGTTCGATGACTTCGCGTATTCCCATGAGTACCAGGGGATGATCGTCCGCTAAGATGATTTTGGTCTTTTTCATGGAGTTCAAAAAATCGGATAAAGGGAAGCCGCCGCCTGGTCGATTGTCAAAACTCAGCGAGAATGGCCTCGATCTGCGAGGCAACCAGCGTTATGCCTGCCTTCTGCTTTTGCTGAAGGCCTTCGCTGCGAATGTCTTCCTCCAGGGCTTCACAGTATTTCACGAGTCTGAACAATTTTACGGTAGCAAGTGCTCCGCGGATACGATGCAACGTATCCAGGGCAGTGTCGGTGGACGAATTCACGCTTGCTCGATTGAGCGCCGTGATATCGCCACGCATGGTCTCGGAGAATACGTCGCGGAACCTGAGCGGCACGATCCCGATTTCATCATGGCTGGCCGGGGACTCCGGGACTGCCTCCGGCGCGTGCCGTATGACCGCAGGCGAGCGCAGATGAGACCGTAGCGCCCCCAGGTCAAATGGCTTGACCAGCCAGGACGTCATGCCTGCGTCCATGCAGCGTTGCTCCTCTTCGCGCATCGCATTGGCGGTGATCCCGATAATAGGGCCCTCGTAGCCTTGTTGTCTCAACGCTTCGGCCAACTCGTAGCCATTTGCCCTCGGCATGTTGATGTCCGTGATCACGACATCGAACAGATCGGGGTGCCATCGGGCCAGCGCATCCACCCCATCGCAGACCAGGACAACCAGGCAGCCGATTTGTTCAAGTTGCTCCTTCAGGATCATGCCGTTGATAGCGTTATCCTCGGCCACGAGGACCCGAAGCTGTGCGCAGGCAGCGAGCGGCTCCGCCTGCCTGTCAACTGGCTCGGATATACCCGGCACCGCGAGGGCGATGGCGCTGCCGATCGCTTGAATGCTGTGCGCACTCAGGTAGCCACGTCCCGCCGACAACGCCGCGTCCGCCGCGGCAGGCTCGCTGCCGGCAAACAGATAATTCCCGGTCCAGCCCTCGGGCACCGGGTAGGCGACGAGAAGGTCCAGCACACGCACGTGCCGCGCAGCATCGACAGGAACATCGTCTGCCGTGTGCGTGGTGGCCCCCCAGCGCTTCAGCCATGCGCACACATTGTCGGTCAACTCCTTGCTCGGGGATCGCACGTAGACGGCTTCCCCCGTCAGCACGGGCGCTTGCGACGGTACCTGCACCGCAGCGTGCGACAAGGGGAGCATCAGCGAAACGCTGCTTCCCAGGCCAGGATCGCTGAACACCCGGATGTCCCCATGCATCAGCCTTGCCAGGCGCATGCAGATGGACAAGCCCAATCCGGCGCCGCTTACCGTATGCATATTGCTGTCGATCCGGTAGAACGGGGTGAAGAGTTCCGCTTGACGTTCCCGCGCGATCCCGACCCCCGTGTCCACCACCTGGAACACGAGCGTCACGCCATCGCGCTCTGCTGAATCTTGCCGGACGCGGAGAATCACGTGACCGGTTTCGGTAAATTTGATGGCGTTGCTCAGGAGATGGTTCAGCATTTGCTGAATCCGCATGGTGTCGCCACGCAGGTGCTCAGGCAGATCGGGCGCAACGCAGGCGTACAGGAGCAGGCCCTTTTGCCGGGCGCTGGCGGCAAAGCGGCTGACGCTAGCCTCCACCAGCGATAGCAGGCAGAAGTCGTCCGCCTCGACTGACAGCTGCCGCGCTTCGATCTTGGCGATATCCAGGACGTCGCTGATGATTTGCATCAGTATTTCCGACGAGTTACGGATCGTCTGGACATACTGCCTCTGCGCGTTGCCGAGGCCGGTGAGATCCAGGAGTTCCAACGCGCCCATTACGCCATACAGCGGCGTCCGGATTTCGTGGCTCATCGAGGCCAGGAAGGTGGTCTTGGCCTCGCTCGCGTTGTCGGCGTCCTGCTTTCCCTTGGCCAGGGCGCGTTCGATTTCCTTGCGTGCGCTGATATCGGCAAACGCGCACAGCAGCACGGCTTGACCACGGTAGCGGGTCGGCGCGAAAGCCAGGGAGAGCGGCCTGCTGCCATCGCCCCGGATTTCCTCGATCGCGCCGGGCAGGGTAGCAGCAAGCACTTGCGTGGCCTGGGAGGCATTGTCGAGAACGCACTGCAGGTCCTGGTGCGTATCCAGGTCCGGATCCAGGTCCGGATCCAGGCCCGGGTCCAGGTTCAGCCATTGCTTTGCCAGATGGTTGCCGCACAGCGCCGTTCCGTCCGCCCGGTTGTAAATGCACAGCGCCACAGGCGCGGTCTCGATGAGCGCGTGGATGAATGAGTCGGTTTCCGCCAGCCGCTCGTGCGCCCGGCGCGCCGGCACTACCACGCGCCGGTTGTGCCAGCGGACGAAGGACAAACCGCCGCCCAGCCCGAATAGCACCAGCATTGCGAGGATGACTGGCAGGCCCTTGTTATGGCGGAAGAAGGTCGGATAGCTGATGCGATATAGCGCGTGCCACGAGCCGCTCGGGTCCTTTAGCCGGAAGTACAGTCCATCGGCGGCAAAGCTAACGCCATCCGCCTTCGATGCGGGCATCGGCGCCTTGCCTGCAAAGGCGGTGCGGGCCTTGTCTTCCAGCCAGAAATCGTCGTAGCCGGGTGTTTCCAGAGAACCCCGAACACTGCCAATGCTATCCAGGTTCAACAGCGCGGCAGCGTAGAGCGTATCGTTCCCGGATTGCGTCTCTCGCGGTATGGCCGCCGCGGCATCAAGAGGCAGGACGGCGAGCATCTTGCCTGCCCCCCCGGCCGCCGGATCTGCGCGGAGCCAGCTGACAGCCTCCGATGCAACGTCGCGCCCGCCTGCGTGCGTGCCGGCATGCTGCGAGCCCATCGAGAACACTACGCCGTACTCCTCGGACCTGTTGTCCGAATTGGAGCGGAACGCCTGCATGCCGACACTGGTATCGGCGTGCGTCGCGATCAGGAAGACATCTGCCGGAGGATGTTGGGATGCTGCCCAGTACGCGCTGTAGTAATCGAAAAAAAATGTGCCAAACCGGAGTACGGATCTGTCTTGCGGAGGACAGTCCGCCGTGCCCCTGCAGGCAATGCTGAACATGACCGACGTGCGCGGAACCCGCGCCTCGAACAGCATCACGCCGCCATGGACGCTCGAATCGATGCGCCGCAGCTTGACATCGCCCGTGTAATCATCGGGATGCAAGCTCTGGACTCGCGTGCGCAGGCGTATCAGGAAGGCCTCCTGCTCCCGGATATAGCCAGTGAGTCTGGAAAAATGGATGGCGATCCGTTCTTCCTGATCCTCCACAACGCGGAACATGCCCCAGCCAAGCGTGCCGGCCAACATCAGCGCCAACGGAATGACGACGAACAGGACGAGACTCAGTTGCCTCTGCATGCGGGCAAGGTGGCGGATCGGACTGCTTTCCATTAGCGCGGCAGGTGGTGAAAGGCATCGTGTCTGCGATGGATACCCGGGGAAATTGGAAACCTCTACGGCAGCACCACGCTGCAGCCCGGTGTGGCCGGCATCGCGCACACGCCAAAGGACGGAGAATGGCCTGCTCTGCCCCGAGCAATACATAAGCGTCACTGGACGTGTCACTGAAAGTGGGGCAACTCGATGTGTACACCAGATCCGACGATTGCTCAATAGCCCCGGATCATATCCCGGCATGCAGGAAGGGCCCGGACGATGCCAGTTGACGGCAGATCGTGATGGCGGCAGCGGGGCTCCGGCTGACTTGCGTGGCGGATCGGCAAGGTGACTGTGGTGACTGCTGCGCTGGCGAGGACCTGTGCTGAGCTTGCAGCCTTCTTTCTCTGCTGATCTTGGAGCCTATCCACGGGACTCCCTGCAGAATTTACGCCAAGTCCTTGGCGTGCTAGATTGGCGCCTCGATGTCTTGCCATCACGGAGCCGACCCATGCGAACGCCAACAAGGCAGCAAGCCTATGACGAGGCGAAGCGATTTATCGAGGCCATCGGCCTGCGAGATGCGCAGGCGCTACGGCACAAGTTTGGCATTTCCAGCGCAGTGGCCGAAGAGATATTCGAGTGCATCGATGAATACTTCGATGAGGGGGTGATCCTATCCATTGCGCCACTGGAGGTGGCCTTTGATTCGCGTACGCAGAAAAGGCCATGCATTGATGTCTATGAAACCAATGGAAAGGCATTAGGAATGGAGTGTGTACTCTTTGAAAATGGCAGGCCCGGTGAGGCTATTCTCCATATTGAAGTTTCAGAAGACAACGAAAAACTGGATCTGTACTACAAGTACATTGGATCTTGATGGGATTTCTGGCTTGATCTCTTCAAGTTCTCGACGCTTCGGGCAAGCCGCTATCCAAGCAGTGGCGCATCGACCTCTACCTGCCGTTCGAAAGCTACAACCCGCCATATGGGCGCACGCGGCATCCGCTTGACGCAGCACGCACCCCAGGCGGGTCGTCCGGTGGCGCTGACAGCCGCCTCAAGCCGCCTCAAGCCGCAGCGAGCGCTGCGCCCGCGGGCTTCCAGACCGCGCCGGCATAAAACTCCGCGCCAAAATCCGCCGGCACGTCTCCACGAATCCGCTGCTCATGTAGCGCCAGGTCGGCCAGCAGCAGATCCCGGCTGATGCGGGCGACCGAGGCGGGAATATCGCGCCGCATGCTGGGCACATCGCCCAGCGGCACGCCGACGCTGGCAAAGCCTGCTGGGTTATGCACGTGGAGATTGCGTAGCCACGGCGCGGCACCCGGTGTTTTCTCAAGGTACTCAAGGCCGCTGCCCAGATAAGGCGACGCGGCGAGTTCGTCGTCGCGCGCATCGGCCGGAGGCTGGTAGCGGTCGCGCCAGCGCAGGATATGCGGCGCAATGTCGGCCAGTTCCGCCCGCGCCGACGGATCCACCAGGTAGCCCGTGCCGGCAATCGCAAAGTCGAAGCGAAGGGTCTGCCCTTGCACCTCGGTGACGATGCGGCCGGACTCCACTTCGGCGGCGCACAGTGAGGTGCTCAGGTGCAAATGGAACTGCGGGAATTTGAGCACCCGCTCCACCGAGTCGGCCGGTGGCGTGGATCCGGCGCGCCGATAGCGGATGGCTTGCTCCCAGCGCGTGGCATCGGGCAGGGCGTGGTAATTGTCGTAAAGGCCGGGGTAGGCGCGCACGCGCGATACCGGCGTGGCGGCGATATGGTCGCGGCGCGCGAACAGGTGCACGGCGGCCGCGCCGGATTCCAGCGCCACGGCGGCGGCGTCGAAGGCGGAGGCCGCCGCGCCCAGCACGGCTACCGTCTTGCCACGCAGCGCGCCGAAGTCGATGGCATCGGCCGTATGCGCGGCCAGCCCGGCGGCCACGGCCTGCGACAACACAGCGGGCACGAACGGCGCGCCATTGCCGGCCACGCCATTGGCCAGGATGACCTTGCGCGCAGTCTCGACGCGCGGCTGCCCATTCACGTCAAGATGCAGCCGGAAGTGCTGCAGCGCGGCGCCGGTTACGGGCTCGATGCGTACCACACGCGTGGCGTAGCGCACCGGCACGCCGAGGAAGTTGCGGTACCAGTCCAGGTAATCGGCCCAGTCCAGGCGCGCAATGCGGTCGATGGCGGCATAGGCCTCGGCGCCGTGCCGCGCTTCATACCAGGCCTGGAAGCCCAGCGTCGGCAGGCCGAGCTCCGGCCCGACCAGGTTCTTGGGCGTGCGCAGCTTCTGCATGCGGGCGCGCGTGCGCCAGACGCCGGCCAGCGCACCGTCTGGCGCGGCGTCGAGCACCGTCACGCGGCCGATGCCCGCGCGGCGCAGCGCGAAGGCATAGGCGCTGCCGCTCTGGCCGCCACCAACGATGGCCATGTTGTGGTCGATGCCGGCATGGTCCGGCACCCAGTTGTCGGGCGCGGGGCCGAGCAGGCGCAGCGTTTCGCGCGCGAGGAAATCGGGATCGGAGCCGGGGAAGGAAGAGGTTGTCGTCATGCTGCAGCGGCAAGGGTTGAGGCGGAGGGCCTGGAGGAAGCGGCTGGATGCGCGGGGCGCTTGAGCCCAAGGTGCTCGCGCAGCGTGCGGCCGTCGTACTCCGCGCGGAACAGGCCGCGGCGGCGCAGCTCAGGCAGCACCAGCGCGATGAAATCGGTGAGTCCGCCCGGCAGCACCGGCGACATGATGTTGTAGCCGTCGGCGCCGTATTTGCGGAAGCGCTCTTCGAGCTGGTCGACGATCTGCCCGGGCGTGCCGATCACCTGCCAGTGGCCGCGCGCACCCGCAACGCGCTGGTAAAGCTGGCGGATGGTCAGGTTCTCGCGCCGCGCAAGGTCGATCACCAGGCGCTGGCGGCTCTTGCTGGCATTGGTCTCGGGCAACTCGGGAATCGGGCCGTCGAGCGGATAGCCTGACAGGTCGAAGCCGCCCGTCAGGCCAGACACCAGTGCCAGGCCGACCACCGGGTCGATCAGCGCTTGCAGTTGCTCGAATTTCTCTTTGGCTTCGCTTTCACTCTGGCCCACCACCGGGAATACGCCGGGCAGGATCTTCAGGTCATCCGGCTCGCGCCCGTAGCGGGCGAGCCGGCCTTTGACGTCAGCGTAGAACGCCACGGCATCCTCCACCGTCTGCTGCGCCGTGAACACGGCTTCGCCCGTGCGTGCGGCCAGTTCCTTGCCGGCTTCGGAGGAGCCGGCTTGCACCACGACCGGATGGCCCTGCGGCGTGCGCGACACGTTGAGCGGCCCCTGCACCGAGAAATGCTTCCCCTTATGGCCCAGCACATGGCGCCTGGCGGGCTCGTAGTAGCGGCCGCTGGCCTTGTCGCGCAGGAAGGCATCGTCCTCCCAGCTGTTCCACAGCCCGGTGACCACATCGGCGAACTCCGCCGCGCGCTCGTAGCGCTCGGCGTGGGCGAAATGGTGGTCGCGGTTGAAGTTGCGCGCTTCGTGCTCGTTGGATGAGGTGACCAGGTTCCAGCCGGCTCGCCCGCCCGAGATATGGTCCAGCGAGGCGAACTTGCGCGCCACGTGATACGGCTCGTTGAAGCTCGTCGAGGCGGTGCCGACCAGGCCGATGCGCTGCGTCACCGCAGCCAGCGCGGACAGCAGCGTAATAGGCTCGAACTGCGCCTGGTAGCTGTGCGCGGTACGGCTGAGGAACTCGACATCGTCGCCGCGCGTGCCTACGCCGTCGGCCAGGAAGACCAGATCGAACTTCGCCGCCTCGGCGGCCTGGGCGAGCGCGATGTAGTGCTTGAAGTCGATGCCCGCGTCGGCCTTGGCATCGGGATGGCGCCAGGCGGCGATATGGTGGCCGCTGGGGTAAAGGAAGGCGCCCAGGCTGAGGAAACCGCTACGTTGAGCCATGATTGCTTATCGATTGCTTATCGGTTGTTGAGGGATATCAGGCGGCTATGCGTGTGCCTTGCCGGCCCTGCGGCCGTGCCAGCCCCAGGTGCTCGCGCAGCGTGCTGCCTTCGTACTGCGTGCGAAAAATGCCGCGCCGCTGCAGGATCGGCACCACGCCGTCGACAAAGTCCTGCAGCCCGTCGGGCAGCGCATCGGGCATCAGGTTGAAGCCATCGGCCGCGCCGTGGCGGAACCAGTGCTCGATGTCGTCGGCAATCTGCTCGGGCGTGCCCACGATCACGCGGTGGCCGCCGCCGCCCGCCAGCTCGCGGATCAGTTCGCGCACGGTGTAGCCATGGCGCCGCGCCAGCGCGAGCGTGGCGTTGAAGAAGGTGTGGTTGCCATTGCCGTTGGCGGGCAGGGCGAGGTTGTCCGGCAGCCGCTCGTCCAGCTTCAGGCGGTCCGGCGTGATGCCGAGCGTGCCGGCCAGCCGCGCCAGGCTGTAGTCCCAGGGGATCAGGTCGATCAGCTCGTCGCGCCGCCGGCGGGCCTGGGCTTCGGTGGCGCCGATGATGGTGGTCAGGCCGGCCAGCACCTGCACGGCATCGGGCCCGCGCCCAAGCGCTTGTGCGCGCGCCTTGAGCTCGCGCCCGTAGGCCAGCGATTCCTCGAACGATTGGGATGCCGAGAACACAGCCTCGGCATGGCGTGCGGCCAGCTCGCGCCCGTCGGCGGAGCCGCCGGCCTGCACCACCACCGGATGGCCTTGCGGCGAGCGCGGCAGGTTGAGTGGCCCCTGCACGCTGAAATGCTCGCCCTGGTGCGCAATCGGCTGCACCTTGGCGGTGTCGACGAAGCGGCCCGATGCCTTGTCGCCGATAAAGGCGTCGTCCTCCCAGCTGTCCCACAGGGCCTTGACCACGGACGTGAATTCGGCCGCCCGCGCATAGCGCTGCGCGTGGTCCGGCGCCGCATCGCGCCCGAAATTGCGCGCCGACGGCACATCGGCCGTGGTGACCACGTTCCAGCCGGCGCGCCCCGCGCTCACATGGTCTAGCGTGGCGAAGCGCCGCGCGATGTTGTAGGGCTCGTTGTAGCTGGTGGACGCCGTGCCGATCAGGCCGATATGCGTGGTCGCTGCCGCGATGCTGGCCAGCAGCACCGTGGGTTCCAGCGCCGGGATCGGGCGGAAATGAATCTGGTCGACGATAGCGGCGTTGTCCGCCAGGAACACCGCGTCGAGCCTGCCGGCTTCGGCGATCTGCGCCACGCGGATGTAGTGCCGCACGTCGGTAAAGGCGGCGGGATCGCTGTCGGGCAGCCGCCACGCCGAGGGCACGAAGCCCGAGTGCAGGATGTTGATGTTGAGGTGGAGCTGGCGCTGGCGCGCCCCGTTCGATGCACTCATTGGTAGGTCCCCGGTTCCGGATGGCCTTCGCCCAGCACCCAGCGGCCGACATTGCGGGTCTTGTACTCGGACGGGTTGTGCAGGGTATGGATGCGCACGTTGCGCCAGAAGCGGTCCAGGCCGGTCTTGCGCACCGCCGAGCGCGCGCCCGTGACCTCGAAGATCTCGCTGGAGACCTGCAGCGCGACCTCGCCGGCCAGCACGTTGGCCGCCGCAATGGCCACGGCTGCTTCGCCGCGCTCCTCGGCGCTGAGCGCTTCGCCGCGTGCGATCACGGCGTCGAGCGCGAGCAGCGCGCGGTCGGCCAGCGCGGTGGCGGCCTGGGTCTTGACCCAGAGCTCGCCGTATTGCCGGCGCACCCACGGGTCGTCCACATGGCGCTCCACGCCAGAGTGAATCCATGGGCGCGACTCATGCACCGTGTATTCACGCCCGGCGCGCAGCGCGCCTTGCGCCGTGCCGATGAACACATTGAGCAGCACGCTTTGCTGCTGCAGCGGCGTGACCGTGCGGTAGGGCTCGGCCGGCGCGCCGGTGGGGTTCAAGGGCACCGGCTGCCCGAGCACTTCGCTCTCGTGCACGCGCACACCCTGGTAGGTGACGCGGCCACTGCCGGTCTGGCGCTGGCCGATGCCGTCCCAGTCGTCCTCGATCACGATGCCTGCGCGGTCCGCGGGAATCGCGGCAAAGCGGCGTTCGCCGCTGTCGGCGTCTTCCCAGGCAATCGCCAGGAAGTCGGCCACGTGCGAGCCGGAGGTGAAGGGGCGATAGCCGTCCAGCACGAACCACTCGCCATCGCGCCGTCCAAACAGGCTCCTGGAAAAGCTGTTCGCCGTGTTGCCCCAGAACCAGTTGCCTTCGGCCGAGCGGCGCCACAGGCTGGCGGCCTTCTCCGGTGCGTTGCGCAAGCGCGGGCTCAGCAGGCTGCTGTAGTGATAGCCGAACAGATGGCCGAGCGAGCCGTCCACCTGCGCGAACAGGCGCGTGATGCGCAGCACGGTCGACCAGGTTTCGCCCTGGCCGCCGACTTCGCGCGGCAGCAGCAGCGTAAGCAGGCCGTGTTCCTTGAGCAAGCGGATCTGCTCGGCGGGTTTCCCGCCGGCCTGGTCGCGGGCGATGGCGTCGTCGGCGAAGCGCTCGCGCAGCGAGACCGCGCGGGCGATGAAGGGGTTGCCGGTGTCCGGCTCGAACAGCGCGGGCGCTGGTTCGCCCGGCGTGTGAAGAAAGGCGACGTTGGCGGTCATGTTGGGTCTCGGTCGGTAGCCGTCATCGAAGGCTCAATGCACCTTGGCAAAGCCATGGCGCTCCGCCAGCAAGGCAAGGATGCGGCGGGTATCGGTGACGAAGCGCAGTCCGCCATGCCGCTGGGCGTCGGCAGGTGCCGGCGCGGCGTCGCCCAGGATCAGCACCGGCAGGCCCTGGTGCGCCTCGCCCAGCAGGGCGGCCACCGCCTCGCGCGGTCGCGCAAACGGCTCGCGTGAAATGTCCAGGCGCGCTGCCAGTGCGGGCGCGCTGGCCAGCAGGCCTTCGATCGGCAGGCAGTCCGGGCAGACGAAGTGTTCGCCGGGATGCTTGGGGTCGGTAAATCCGGGTTGCAGCAGGAACAGTCGGTCGCGGCTCATGATGTTTGGTGGGGTCGGCAGGTTCGGCGGGGTCAGCGATAGATGGCAGGCGAGGGGAACTCGCCCGTGAGCAACCACGTGCCCACCGTGCGCTTCTTGTACTCGGCCGGGTTGTGCAGCGTGTGGGTGCGCACGTTGCGCCAGAAACGGTCGAAGCCGTTGGCGTTGGTGGCCGAACGCGCGCCCATCACCTCGAAGATCTCGTTCGATACGGCCAGGCCGGTTTCCCCTGCGTACAGGTTCGCGGTAGCCAGCGCGATGGCTACCGGCCCGCGCTGCTCCAGCGTCAGCGCCTGTCCGTAGCCGTAAATGGCATCCAGGCTGCGCGCCGCCTGGTCGGCCAGCTCGGTTGCCGCCAAGGTGCGGATGGCAAGCTCGCCGTATTTGCGCTGGACCCACGGATCATCGACATGGCGCTCCACGCCTGAGTGGATCCATGGGCGCGACTGCGTGGCGGTATAGGCGCGGCCTTCGTCGAGCGCGCCCTGTGCCGTGCCGACAAACACGTTGAGCAGCACGCTTTGCTGCAGCAGCGTGGTCAGCGATGCGAAAGGGGTGAGCGGATCGTCGGGTTTGCCGAGCAGTTCATCGTCGCGTACCAGCACGCTGTTGAACGTCACGGTGCCGCTGCCGGTCTGGCGCTGGCCGATGCCATCCCAGTCATCCTCGATCACGATGCCCGCGCGATCGGCGGGCACCACGCCCATCAGGCGTTGGCCCAGCGCGTTCTCCCATGCCAGCTGGATCACGTCGGCCACATGGCTGCCGCTGGAGAAGGGCCGGAAACCGGTGACCACCCAGCCCTCGTTGCCGGGGGCGCGCTGTGCACTGGACGTCTTCGACAGCGCATTGCCCGAGTTGCTCCACAGCCATTGCGCCTTGGCGGCGGCGCGCAGCCAGCGCTCCTGCTGCGCCGGCGTGCCGCGCGCCTGCACGGCGTGCACGGGCAGATGGTGGTAGCCGAAGAGGTGGGCCAGCGAGCCATCGGTACGTGCGAATTCGCGCACCACGCGCAGCAGTGAAAGCCACGAAGCACCGCCCCCGCCGTAGGCCGTGGGAATGCCCGCTGAAAGCAGGCCGCTTTCCTTGAGCAAGCGGATTTGCTCGGTAGGCCGGCCGCCAGCCTTGTCGCGGGCGACGGCATCGGTATGGAAGGTCTCGCGCAGTACCACCGCGCGGGCGACGAAGGGATCGTTCAGATCCGGGTCGAAGTTGGACATGCCGCGTTGTCTTCTCGAAGTTGCACCCGAGAGACGATAGAGCAAGGCTTGCGCGCCACCAACGAAGCAAACCGCGCTTGCATATCCACTTTTGTGGATGGCCTTGCGCCGCGAGCCGGCGTACTTCCTTTGGCCCGGCCGCGCGGGCATGGCCGGGCTATGGCGCTATTGATCCTGCAACGCCGGCACCCTGGCTTCCTTTCCCGTTTCGGCGGCGCTATAACCGTCACCCTTCCACTCGATAAGGCAGAGCCCGTGGCCAAAAGGGTCGGACAGCATCGCCTGCCGCCCCCAGGCGAAATCCTGCGGCCAGTCCTCCAGCTCGGCGCCGGCTTCCAGCGCACGCTCCACCGCGCTTTCCAGGTCCGCCACCACGAAATCGAGATGCGCCGGCGTCCAGTGCCGGCGATCGTCGCGCCGGCCGTCGGCGCGCGTGCTGGGCCTGGTGCCCGGTGCCTTGGCCAGCAGGTAGATCGGCGCGCCGCCGCCCAGCATTTCCGCCACGGAGCCGTCGAACAGCTTGCGCGCCAGGCGCAGGCCAAGGCCGTGCTGGTAGAAGCGGATGCCGTGCGCGAGGTCGTCGACGTCGATATTGATCAGCAATTGCATCGCGGTCTCCTGCTTGGAATGGGGGGCGCGGCCCGCAAGGAAGCACTTCGCCCGAAGATCAGGATTGTGCGCCGGCACTCCTGACACGTACTGTCAGGAGTGTTCTACTCGGCGCCTGTGACGCGCAAGGCTGAAAGCGGCCCCGGGAGGGCCCCCGGAGGGCCTCAGGCGCGCATTGGCGCCAGCAGGGCATCGACCACGGGTGCCAGCGCATCGCCCAGCGCGATGTGGTCGGCGGCGTCCAGGTGCACGCCGTCGACTTCGCTGCTATGGATGACCGTGCCGGTGTCGAACCAGTCGCAGCCGCGCGCGCGGCAAACTTCCTGGAAGGCTTGCGCCAGCCCCGCGCATTTGTGCTCGCCGCCGGCAAACTTCGGCGCCAGCGGCCCGCGCGGCGTGGTGATGGGCGGGGGCACCAGCACCAGCACCGGTGGCACGGGCATGCCCGGCTCGATGGGTGCGCCGCGGATGGTGTCGAGCAGGGCGCCGATGCCTTGCGCGGCGTGCCAGGCGTTATGTGGGTGCATGGACTGGAAATCGTTGCTGCCGAGCATCAGGATCACCAGCGCCAGTGGCGCGTGCATCTCCATGCGCTGCGCCAGGCCCTGGATGCCGTTGCGGCCCGGCTTGAAGGGATCGTCCCAGACCGTGCGGCGGCCGTTGAGGCAGTCTTCCAGTATCCGCACGGTGCGCTGCCCGCCGGCCTTGGCACCGTTCAGTGCAAGCTCCAGCCGGCCGGGCCAGCGCACCGGCCAGGGCAGGCGCTGCCGCGTGCCCGGCACGATGCCCCACGATAGCGAGTCGGCGTAGACCAGTACCTGCAGCGGATCGATGGCGCTAAGGACGTCGGTTCGTGTGTCGGGAGACGGCAGGGCGCTCATGGGTGGGCTCCGGGAAGTTTTGCTGCGGACCTTGGCACAGACCTTCATAATATCGGCTAACTATAGATCGGGAGAGTTAAGTTGCGTTTCGAGCACCTGGTGGAGATCAACGATCCACAAAATATCCAGTTGGACACGCTCACGCCGGAGCAGCTCTGGCAAGGGCTGGTGCTGCGCAGTGCCGAGCCCGAGCTGTTTGTCATGGGGCTGGACCGCGCGGAGATCGTGGAGCGCGGCGACGACTGGGTCGAGCGCAAGCTGCATTTCGGCAAGGCCACGATTCGCGACCGCGTCGTCTTCGAGCCGCGCCGCGTCGTGCGCTATGAAACCGCCCCTACCGACGAGCACGCCGGCGGCACCCTGACCATGGCGATCGAGACGCCGGGCCCTGGCGCCTTGCTGCTGCGCTTTGTCTACGAAACCACCATGCCCGCGGTGGACGACAGCGGCGACGATCGTTTCGCCGAAATCGTCAAGTCGGCTTATCACGAGGCCGACCTCGACACCGTGCGCAAAATCCGCGAACTGGCCGCCCTCGGACGGCTGGGGTGAGCGAGCAGCCCTCGTCGCCCGCCTCCCGCGGGCAGCCGGGCGGTCCGACCCGGGAATCGCTGCGGGCACGCTATGGCAGCCAGCTGCGCTGGCTGGTGCTGCTGACGCTGATGCTGGGCACGGTCTCCTCGATCGTGTCGTCGACCATCGTCAATGTAGCCATTCCTGACCTGAGCCGGCATTTCGTGCTGGGGCAGGACAGCGCGCAATGGGTGGCGGCCAGCTTCATGATTGCCATGACGCTGTCGATGCTGCTCACGCCCTGGCTGCTTAACCGCTACGGCTTGCGCCGCACGTTCATTGGCAGCTTGCTGCTGCTGGGCATGGGCGGGCTGGTCGGCGGATTCTCGCCCACCTATGGCGTGATGATCGCCATGCGGGTGGCCGAGGGCATTGCGGCGGGGATCCTGCAGCCGTTGCCCAATATCCTGATCCTGCGGGTGTTCGAGGAGCGCGAGCAGGGCAAGGCGATCAGCATGTTTGGCTTTGGGGTGGTGCTGGCGCCGGCGCTCGGCCCCAGCGTGGGCGGCTTCCTGGTGGAGGCCTTCGGCTGGCGCTCGATCTTCTTCGTGGTAGTGCCGCTGACGCTGATCGGGCTGTGGATGGCGCGCCGCTTCATGGCGGTGGACTCGGCCATGATGGGCGAGCGCAAGCCGCTCGACTGGCAGGGCCTGGGCCTGGCCGGCATTGCCACCGTGAGCCTGCTCAACGGCCTGGTGCAGATGCGCGAGAGCGTGCCTGCCGGCATGGCGCTGGCAGGCTTTGGCGTGCTGATGCTGGTGGTGTTCGTGCTGTGGCAGTTGCGCGCGGAGAACCCGCTGATGAACATGCGCCTGTACAGCTACCGGCAGTTTTCGGCCGGGGCGGTGGTGGCGTTCATCTATGGCGCGGGGCTGTTCGGATCGACCTACCTGCTGCCCGTCTACATGCAGATGGCGCTGGCCTATACGCCGTCGCGCGCCGGGCTGGTGCTGCTGCCGGCCGGCATCGCGCTGGCCCTGACCATTGCCGCGGCGGGGCGGCTGACTCATCGCATCCCGCCACACCTGCAGGTGTCGTTCGGGCTCGCGCTGCTGTCGGCTTCGTTCCTGCTGATGGCGATGGGGTCCCAGGCCACGCCTTACTTGCTGCTGGTGGGGTTTGCGGTGCTGGGGCGGATCGGGCTTGGCTGCATCCTGCCGTCGCTGACGCTGGGCTCGATGCGGGGCGTGGATTATTCGCTGATTGCGCAGGGTTCCAGTTGCATCAACTTCATCCGGCAACTGGGCGGTGCGATCGGGGTAAGCCTGGCCGGCGTCGGCCTGCAATGGCGGCTGGCCGCGCAGGGTGCGGTGCTCGGTACCGACGGCGACCCGGCCGCGCGCATTCGCGCCTTCGACGAGACCTTCCTGGCGGTTGGCCTTGTCATTGCCACCGCCATCCTGGCAGCCTGGCGGATACGGCCTAGGCCGCTGGCCGAGGCCTGAAGGGTTAGCCGGCCGAGCGCCGGCTAACCCATATGGCATATGGCTTCAGGCGGTGGCGCCGCTGCGCAGTTCTTCCACCAGCGCGATGTATTTTTCCTGCGCGTCTTCCTGGGCGGTGCCCTTGAGCGTTTCCCAGGCTTCGAACTTGTAGCGGCCGACGAAATCGGTCATGCCCGGCTTGTCGCCATGGGCGTCACCCTCGCTGCCTTGCTTGAACAGCGCGTAGAGGCGCAGCAGGGTCATGTTGCTGGGGCGCTCGGTCAATTGCTTGACGTCGATCTGGGCTTGGGCAAAGCGTGCCTGCAGGTCGCTCATGGGGTTCTCCTGGCTGGATGGGGGGATGCGTCTTGGGTTCGGTGTTCGGGAAAAACCCGGTAGCCGCGATGATAGCGCCCGCCACCGCGCGTTTGAGCCGAAAGAAACCGAAGAACGCTTCAGTCCGGCGCACCCCGGGCGAGGCGTGCGCACCGCGCGCTAGTTCAGCTTTTGGGGCCGCTCCGGATACAATCTCGCCATGTCCTGGATTCTTGCAGTTGAAACCTCCACCGAGTGGTGTTCCGTCGCGCTCGGGCGCATTGCCGATGGCGGCGCCCTGGAGTGCCTGGTTCGTCATGAACACACCGGCCCGCGCTCGTCTTCGCGCGTGCTGCCGGCCGCCGGCGAGTTGCTGGCCGAAGCCGGCATTGCCCTGTCGGACTGTGCCGCCATCGCCTTTGGCGCCGGGCCGGGCTCCTTCACGGGCCTGCGCACCGCCTGCGGCGTGGCCCAGGGCCTGGCCTTTGGCGCCGATCTGCCTGTGATTCCCGTCAATTCGCTGATGGCTTGCGCCGAACGCGTGCGCCTGGGCGGGGAAGGGATGCCGGCGCTGCCGCTCGACGTATCCGTGCTGGTGGCGCTGGACGCCCGCATGGACGAAGCCTACGCAGGCGCGTTTCGCTGGGATGGCGCCGCGCAGGCGTGGCAGGCGGCGACCGACATGCAGGTGTGCCCGCCGGAGGCCGTCAGCCTGCCCACCGGGCCGTTCTGGCTCGCTGGCAGTGCCGCTGCCGTGTTTGGCGAGCGCCTCAAGGCCACGGCGCTGGCGCTGCACAGCGTGCCCGAGGCCTTGCCCGCCGCGCCGGCCCTGGTATCGATTGCCTTGCGCGCGCTGGCCCGCAACGAAACCGTTGCGCCGTCCGATGCCATGCCGATCTATCTGCGCGACAAGGTCGCCCAGACCATCGCCGAGCGCCAGGCCGTGGCGGCGCAGCGCGCTGCGCTGGCGGCGGGAGACCAGCCGTGAGCGTGGAGCGCAACCCGCCACCGGACGCCGGCTCGGCCAATCCCGGCCAGGGCGCGCATGCAGCGTGCGGCAGCGGGTACGCATGGCCCGAGGTGCCGGTGATGCCAAGCGTGCCGGCGGGCTGGAGCATTGGCCGCATGACGGCGCTGGATGTGGAAGCCGTGGCGCAGATCGAAGCCCGGGCCTACACCCACCCATGGACCCGTGCTAATTTCGAGAATTCCGTCAAGGCCGGTCACATCGGCCTGACCTTGCGGGATAACGGGGGCGTGCTGGTCGCCTACACGGTGCTGATGCCGGTTGTCGACGAGATGCACCTGCTCAATATCACCGTGGACCCGGCGCGCCAGCGCGGCGGCCTTGGCCGGCTGCTGCTGGCCGCTGCCATGGCTACCTCGCACGCGCATCATCTGCACACCATGCTGCTCGAAGTGCGTCCCTCCAATGTGGGTGCCATCGAGCTGTACCGTCAGGCAGGCTTTGCCGAGATCGGCCGGCGCAAGGGCTATTACCCCGCAGCCGGCCAGACGCGCGAGGATGCGCTTGTGCTGCGCCGCGCGTGGGCGCCCACGGAGGCCGTGCCATGAGCCGCCGCGCCAGGTTCCTCGAAGTGCTCGGCATTGCCGATGAATGGGTGCTGCGCCGCGCGCCAGCCCTGCCGGAGGCGGTCGAGCCATCCGCCATGGCGGGGCTCGCCGACCCGAGCGCCGAAGATCCCGTCGTCAATGACGACACGGCCTCGCGCGAAGCGGCCCAGGCCGCCGTGACGCTCGCCGCTGTGGCCGACGCTGGCGTGGACGAAGCCCAGCCCGAAGCGCAGGACGAAGGGGATGCCAAAGCGCAGGCCGAAGCAGCGCCTTGCGCATGGTCGGCACAAGCCGATATGGACGCGGGAGTGTCGGCCACGGCCGAAGCCGCCGTCGCGCGCATGCCGCCAGAGCCTGCGGCGGCGGTGGCAGATACCGGCACGCGCGAAGCCGTGATTGCGCGCCTGGACTGGGCCGCGCTTGCGCAGCGGGTCTCCGGCTGCACCGATTGCCAGTTGTGCGATGGCCGCACCCAGACCGTGTTCGGCGTGGGCGACCGCCAGGCCGAATGGATGCTGGTCGGCGAAGCCCCCGGCGAAAACGAGGACCTGCAAGGCGAGCCTTTCGTGGGCCAGGCCGGCAAGCTGCTCGACAATATGCTGGCGGCGGTCGGCCTGGCGCGCGGGCGCAACGTGTTTATCGCCAACGTGCTGAAGTGCCGCCCGCCCGGCAACCGCAATCCCGAGCCGGAGGAGGTCGCCCAGTGCGAGCCTTACCTGCGCCGGCAGATCGCGCTGATCCAGCCCAAGCTGATCGTGGTGCTGGGGCGCTTTGCCGCCCAGTCCCTGCTGCGCACCACCACGCCGATCGGCAAGCTGCGTGGCACCGTCCATAGCTACGAAGGCATTCCGGTGGTGGTGACCTACCACCCGGCCTACCTGTTGCGCACCTTGTCCGACAAGGCGCGTGCCTGGGAAGACCTGTGCCTGGCCCGCGAGGTACATGCCCGTGCGGGAGCCAAGGCCTGAGTTCTCGCTGAGCCCCGGCGGCGCCATCGAGATGGCGCCGCTCTGGCGCCATGCCGTCTCGCAGCGCCTGCGCGAGCTCGCCTGGTGCTCGCTGTCGCCTCCGCTGCTGGCATTCCTGCCGACGGACGACGCAGGCAACGCCATCATCAATGGCAACGCCCCCGGGCATTCGCCAGCGGCGCTCGCGCGCTGGCCGGAAGGCGCGCTGGCCGCCTGGCAGCGTTGGCTGCCCGCCGCCGACCCCGCCGCGCTGCCTCCCACCATTGCCGAACTTGCCGCGGGCCTGGAGCAGCAACGCGTGCGCGGCCCGTCGCCCGCGCCCAGCCTGCGGCTGGGCCGGCATGCCGAGCGCCTGCTGCAATTCACACTGGAACACGCCGAGGGGCTGGAGCTGCTTGCGGCGAACCTGCCGGTGCGCCGTGCCGGCGCGCATGGCGTGCAGACGCTGGGCGAGCTCGATTTTGTCTGGCGCGACGTGGCCAGCGGCGCCACCGTGCACTGGGAGATGGCGGCCAAGTTCTACTTGCTGGTCGAGCCTGCGGCGCACGGCGCGCCGCGCGGCGGCGGGCCCGGCGCTGCCGTGTTGGACCGCCATTGCTTCGTCGGTCCCAACCTGGTGGACCGCCTGGGTGACAAGCTCGAACATATTGTGCGCAGGCAACTGCCGCTGTCACGCACCCCCGAGGCCCTGGCACTCCTGGGCCGCCCTGTCGACCGCAGCGAGGTCTACCTGCTCGGCTGGCTCTTCTACCGGGACGGCGTGGTGCCGCTATCCATCGAAAGCCTGGGCATAGCGCCGGATCACCTGCACGGATGGTGGTCCACCTTGCCGGACTGGCTGGCCTGGGCTGGCAAGCGCGAAGGCTCGCGCTGGTACCGGCTGCCGCGCTCGGCGTGGATGGCGCCGGCCAGGGTGGCGCAAGCGCACACGGAAACCGCCGAGGCGATTCATGAGGCACTGGCACTGCGTTTTGCGGAGACGCATCACGAGAAGAACTGGCGCCGGGAAGCGCCGGTGATGCTGTGCGAGGTAGAGCCGGCGGGGCAGCCCGGCGTGTGGCGCGAGCGTACCCGTGGGTTTGTGGTGCCGCCGGGCTGGGAGGAGCGGGCGCGCGAGCGCATCGCCAGGCCGGTGGGCTGAACCGGCCCGCGGCGCAAGCGACGCTTAGAGGCCGTTTCAAAAAGATGCTGGCGTCGTTGCGCGGCCTTGGCCGATCCACTTGTACTGTCTGCGGCCGCGCGCCTAGCCAGAACCGCTTCGCTTCATTTTGAAACAGCCTCTTAGTGGTGCTTGTCCTCGCCGATCATGGCGAGTGAATTGAAGTTGCGCACGTTGTAGCGGTGCTGGCGCATCACCAGCAGCATGGTGGCGCATACGAAGATGCCGAAGGCCACGATGACAATGCCGATCGGCACATTGAGCTTGATCAGCAGCGCGTACAGGCACAGCATCAGCAGCACCGAGACGTTCTCGTTGAAGTTCTGCACGGCGATCGAATGGCCGGCCGACAGCAGGACGTGCCCGCGGTGTTGCAGCAGCGCGTTCATCGGCACCACGAAGTAGCCGGACATGCCTCCCACCAGCATCAGGAAGACGTAGGCGATCGCCATGTACAGCGGCATGTGCATGCCAAGCACATCCAGCGAAATTTCGGGCAGGCTGTTCTTGGTGTAGAAGGCCATCAGCATCACCACCACGCCCATCGCCACGCCAAACGGCAGCACCGACAGCGACTTGCGCAAGGGGATGCGCATGGCCGCCATGATCGCGCCTACCGCCACGCCCACCGCCACCACCGCTTGCAGCAGGGCGCCTTGCGACAGGTTCAGGCCGAGCGATTTTTCCGCCCATTTCAGCACGATGAATTGCAGGGTGGCGCCGGCACCCCAGAACAGCGTGGTCACGGCCAGCGAGATCTGGCCGAGCTTGTCGCGCCACAGGGCGGTAAAGCAATCAGCGAACTCGGCGATCAGCTTGATCGGGTTCTTTTCCTGCTGCGGGTAGCGGGCGCCCGTCTCGGGGATGAACAGGTTGAACACGGCTGCGATCACGTAGAACAGCATGATCACCACCATGGCTGCCTCGGCCGGGGTGTTGATGCCCGTGTTGACGTAGGGAACGTCGATGCCGAGCAGAAGATGCGAGATGTGCACCGAGATCAGTGCCCCGCCCACCACCGTGCCCAGGATGATCGAGCACACCGTCAGGCCTTCAATCCAGCCGTTGGCGGCGACCAGTTTCTCGGGCGGCAGCAACTCGGTGAGGATGCCGTACTTGGCGGGCGAGTATGCCGCTGCGCCGAACCCGACGATGCCGTAGGCCAGCAGCGGGTGCAACCCGAACATCATGATGGCGCACCCCGCTATCTTGATGGTGTTGGTGATGAACATCACCTTGCCCTTGGGCATCGAGTCGGCGAAGGCGCCCACGAAGGCGGCCAGCACGACGTAGGACAGCACGAAGAACAATTTGAGCAGCGGCGTCATCCACTGTGGGGAGTGCAGCTCGGTCAGAAGGGCGATAGCGGCGATGAGGAGCGCATTGTCGGCCAGCGAGGAGAAGAACTGCGCGGCCATGATGGTATAAAAACCCTTCTTCATACTTTGGACTCTATCTCCATCGCTATCACCGTACATGTCAGGCAGCAGCGCGCCGCTGGGTGCTGTTGTTGCCTGTAGGGAACCTGGGCCCGCGTCGTTGTCAAAGTGATGCCCGGGCCAGCCGTGGGATCGCTGCGCAGTTTGCCTGACCGTGTTCGACATATTGCATCACTTTTAAAACATGGCCGGAACGTCCGGCTTTATAACACGAAAATAAGGCGATTCCGAGCTTCCGCGGGCCGCCGGTTGGACAGCGCAAGCGCGCGGCGATTCCCTAAATGTTTGCCCTAATGTGTTCAAATAACGTCTGTGCGACGCGCTGCGCGTACCGGGTCTTCCCGGATATGGTGCATCCACCCGGCGGAAGTGATCCGGCCAGACAGCCAGGATCCCCGCCGATCCGCCGCGCCGCAAGCCACTAGAAGCAGTAGAAAGCACTAGAAAGCACTAGAAGCGATCCCATGCCAAGACCCATTCACGCCGTCATTCATCAACCGGCCCTGGCCAACAACCTGGACGTAGTGCGCCGTTGCGCACCCCAGTCGCGCGTCTGGGCTGTGATCAAGGCCAACGCCTATGGCCACGGCATCCGCCGGGCATTCGCCGGCCTGCGCGCTGCCGACGGCTTCGGCCTGCTCGACCTGAACGAAGCCGTGCTGCTGCGCGAACTGGGCTGGCAAGGCCCGATCCTGCTGCTAGAGGGTTTCTTCCAGCCGCAGGACGTGCCCTTGCTGGAGCAGTACCGTCTCACCACCGCGGTGCATTGCGAGGAACAACTGCGCATGCTGGAAGTGGCGCGTCCCAAGGGGCCGCTGGGCATCCAGCTCAAGCTCAACACCGGCATGAACCGGCTGGGCTTCCGCCCGGAGCAGTACCGCACAGCCTGGGAGCGTGCGCGAACCCTGCCATGCGTAGGCAGCATTGTGCACATGACCCATTTCTCGGACGCCGACAGCGCGCGCGGCGTCGCGCACCAGTTGGAAGTCTTCGACGCCACCACCGCCAACCTGCCGGGCGAGGCCAGCTTGTCCAACTCGGCCGCCACGCTGTGGCATCCCCAGGCCCATCGCGCATGGGTCCGTCCCGGGGTGGTGCTGTACGGTGCCTCGCCCTCGGGCGTCGCGGCCGATGTGGCCAGCTTTGGGCTGCAGCCGGCCATGTCGCTGCACAGCGAGCTGATTTCGGTGCAGGACCTGCAGCCGGGCGATACCGTAGGCTATGGCTCGCTGTTCACGGCCGAGCGGCCGATGCGCATCGGCGTGGTGGCCTGCGGCTATGCCGACGGCTATCCGCGCCACGCCGCAGGCTGGGGCGACAAGCCGGCGCCGGTGCTGGTCGACGGCGTGCGCACCCATCTGGTGGGCCGGGTCTCCATGGACATGATCTGCGTCGACCTGACGCCTTGTCCGAAAGCCAAGGTGGGCAGCGCCGTGACCCTGTGGGGCCAGGGCTTGCCGATCGACGACGTCGCCGTGGCCAGCGGCACCGTGGGCTACGAACTGATGTGCGCGCTGGCGCCCCGGGTGCCCGTCACCGTGGCGACCCTGACCGCGCCGGAGCAGCCTGCGCTGACCTGAGCGGCCATGCAGGGCAGGGGCCGGGGCTTTCGTCCCGGCCCAGGCGACCGATCCCGAGCCCCCGCCATTTCCTTGCGCATCCTTTTCAGCATCCCCTTCAGCATCCCCTAGGACCTCAGTTGGCCAAGCCCAAGAACGTCTATACCTGCACCGAGTGCGGCGGCACCTCGCCGCGCTGGCAAGGCCAGTGCCCACAGTGCCAGCAATGGAACACGCTGGTGGAGAGCGTGGCGGAAACCCCTTCGACCAAGCGCTTCCAGCCGCTGGCGGCCTCGGCCATGGTGCAGCGCCTGTCGGAGATCGACGCCGCCGACGTGCCGCGCTTTTCCAGCGGCATCGAGGAGTTCGACCGCGTGCTCGGCGGTGGTCTGGTGTCGGGTGGGGTGGTGCTGATCGGCGGCGATCCCGGCATCGGCAAGTCCACCTTGCTGCTGCAAGCCCTGGCCAACCTGTCCGCGCAGCGCCGCGTGCTGTACGTCAGCGGCGAGGAGTCCGGCGCGCAGATCGCACTGCGGGCGCAGCGCCTGGGCGTGGACAGCCCGCACCTGGCGCTGCTGGCCGAGATCCAGCTCGAGAAGATCCAGGCCACGCTGGAGGTGGAAAAGCCCGAGGTCGCGGTGATCGATTCGATCCAGACCTTGTTCTCGGATGCGCTGACCTCGGCCCCAGGCTCGGTCGCCCAGGTGCGCGAGTGCGCGGCCCAGCTGACCCGGATTGCCAAGAGCACCGGCACCACCATCATCCTGGTCGGCCACGTGACCAAGGACGGCAGCCTGGCCGGCCCGCGCGTGCTGGAGCACATCGTCGATACCGTGCTGTATTTCGAGGGCGACACGCATTCCTCGCACCGCCTGATCCGTGCCTTCAAGAACCGTTTTGGCGCGGTCAACGAGCTGGGCGTGTTCGCCATGACCGAGCGCGGCCTGCGCGGGGTCAGCAACCCGTCAGCACTGTTCCTGTCGCAGCATGAGCAGGTGGTGCCCGGCTCCTGCGTGCTGGTGACGCAGGAGGGCACGCGCCCGCTGCTGGTGGAGGTGCAGGCGCTGGTCGATACGGCTAACGTGCCGAACCCGCGGCGCCTGGCGGTGGGTCTGGAGCAGAACCGGCTGGCCATGCTGCTGGCGGTGCTGCACCGCCATGCCGGCATTGCCTGCTTTGACCAGGACGTCTTCCTCAACGCCGTGGGCGGGGTCAAGATCACCGAGCCGGCGGCCGACCTGGCGGTGCTGCTGGCCATTCACTCCTCCATGCGCAACAAGCCGCTGCCACGCGGCCTGGTGGTGTTTGGCGAAATCGGCCTGGCCGGTGAGATCCGGCCCAGCCCGCGCGGGCAGGACCGCTTGCGCGAGGCGGCCAAGCTGGGCTTCTCGATCGCGGTGATCCCCAAGGCCAACGCGCCCAAGCAGAAGATCGAGGGCCTGGAAGTGATCGCGGTGGAGCGGCTGGAGCAGGCGATCGACCGGGTTCGGCATATGGAGTGAGGCTTTCGGCCCATTCCTGCCCTTTTTCCAGCAACTTTGGGTATATTCCGAAGCACTTTTTAATCGGAGTTCATCCATGCTCACTTTCAACGTCCGACGCCACGCCGGCCTGCTAGCCGCGATCGGCTGCGGCGCCACGCTGCTCTCGGTGTCCGGCGCCGCCGCCGCGGCCGATGCCAGCAAGGCGTTCTTTGACGCAGCGCTGTGCAAGCCGCCCTACACGACGAAATCCGCCACCGCGCTTTATGAGGCCGCCGAGAAGCTCGCCAAGCCGGATCTGTCCAGGCTGGGCGCGGCCATCTACAAGCTGCCGCAGCCCATCGGGCAGGACGGTTTCCAAAGTGATGAAGTGGTATTCGCCGGTACGTCGGCGGGTGTGCTGGTGCAAGGCCTGCAGGCTGAGGCGCTGGCCGCGCGCTACAAGCTCAAGCAGGAGCCTTCGACGTTGCTCGGCACCGCCACCAAGGGCTTTGCCCGCGCTCTGCCGGCCGCTCAGCAGCCCCTGCCCGATCTCGGCACCGTTTCCATCGTGGCGCGCGAAAGCGCCGCGCTGCCTGGCAAGACGTTGCTGCTCTGCGAGCTTGTCAGCCACGCGGATGCGCGGGCGCTCAAAGCCTACGAGCGCAGCCGGGCGGAGCAGGGCGCCGCTGCGCGCTGACACTGGCCCAGGAGAAGTTGCCACCATGCCCGATCAATGCCCTTCGGCGCCAGGCACGGCTGGCCATGAGCCGGTCGTGCTGGAAACCGCGCGGCTGCGCCTGCGCCAGTGGCGTGAGGCGGATTTCGCACCCTTTGCCGCGCTCAATGCCGATCCTGTGGTGATGGCGTGTTTCCCCGCGCCGCTAGACCGCGCGGCCAGCGACGCGATGGCGCTGCGCTGCCAGGCGCTGATCGCGCAGCGGGGCTGGGGCTTTTGGGCGGTCGAGCGCAAGGCCGATGGCGCATTCATCGGCTTTGTCGGCCTGCACGAGCCTGCCGCTGCGTTGCCGTTTTCGCCCTGTGTGGAAATCGGCTGGCGCCTGGCGCAGGCGTACTGGGGGCAGGGCTATGCCTCTGAGGCGGCGCAGGCCGCGCTGCGCTTGGGCTTCGAGCAACTGGCGCTGGCGGAAATCGTCTCGTTCACCGCGCTGCCCAACGTCCGTTCGCGGGCCGTGATGGAGCGCCTGGGCATGGTGGCGGATGGCACCTTCGAGCACCCGGCGGTCGCGCCGGACAGCCCGTTGCGCAAGCATTGGCTCTACCGCTTGCCGTTGGCGCGCTGGCATGCGTCAATCCGCCGCAAGCAGCGCCTTGCCCATCGCAACGGATTGGGCGGGCGCGGTCCGCAAAATCGGTAATAATGTGCCTCGTATTGCGCGCCGGCGCATGTCGCCCGGCCCTTTTCTGCTAGTGAGCCATGCAAGCCAATTCCCGTAGTTTCTTTTTGCTGATCGCCGCGATTTCGTTCGGCCTGGTCGGCTATGCCCTCTACCTGCAGCATGTGGAGGGCTACCAGCCTTGCCCGCTTTGCGTGATGCAGCGTTTTGCCTTCGTCGGCATCGGCCTGTTCTCGCTGCTGGCCGCCATTGCGCAGAACACGCGCAGCCTGTGGCAGGGCCTGGGCATGTTGTCCGGCGTGGCCGGCATCGCGGTGGCGGGCTATCACGTGTCGCTGCTGCTCAACCCCAAGGCCAGCTGCGGCATCGATCCGCTGGAGAACTGGGTCAACCAGTTGCCCACGGCCAAGATCTTGCCGCAGGTGTTCTACTCGGATGGCATGTGCACCACGCCG
This sequence comes from Cupriavidus sp. GW821-FHT02F09, assembly GCF_059421605.1. Classification (NCBI taxonomy): domain Bacteria; kingdom Pseudomonadati; phylum Pseudomonadota; class Betaproteobacteria; order Burkholderiales; family Burkholderiaceae; genus Cupriavidus; species Cupriavidus sp. GW821-FHT02F09. The sequence continues at coordinate 239,538 of NZ_JBWKVH010000002.1, read as the reverse complement.
CTGCCCCCGATCTTCGGCCTGTCGATCCCGGCATGGTCGCTGATCTGGCTGTTCATCCTGTCCGCCACGCTGGCGGTCGGCATGATCCGGCGCGAGAAGAACTACCGCTGATCTGCCTGGCGCGCACCGGCGGCTGCCGGCGCGCGCATCCCGGGGGCTGCCGCCCCCGGCACCCCTCGCACGATCCAACGATCAAACGATCAGCTCGATCTGCTCCTGCAGCTCCAGCCAGCGCTCTTCCAGCGTGTCCAGCTCGCCACCGACCTCGCCCTGGCGCTTGAGCATTTCCAGCAGCTTTGCCTTGTTGGCCTCCGCGTAGCTGGCTTCGTCGGCCATGAAGGTGTCGATCTCGCTCTTGGCCTGCTGCAGCACGGCCATGCGCTTTTCCACCTTTTCCAGCTCCTTGGCCAGCGGCTTGCGCAATTGCGTCAGGCGCTGGCGCTCGTCGGCCTCGGCGCGGCGCTGGTCGCGGCGGTTGGCGGTGGAGGCCGCTGGTGCTTCGCCGTCTTCCTGTGCGTGCGCGGCGGTGGCCGCGTTGCGCTTGGCCGCGGCTTGCTTGAGCAGCCAGTCGCGGTAATCGTCCAGGTCACCATCGAAGGGCTGGATGGTGCCGTCGGCCACCAGCAGAAACTGGTCGGTGGTGGCGCGCAGCAGGTGTCGGTCGTGGGAGACCACGATCAGCGTGCCTTCGAACTGCGCCAGCGCCATGGTGAGGGCCTCGCGGGTGTCGAGGTCCAGGTGGTTGGTTGGCTCATCCAGCAGCAACAGGTTGGGCTTTTGCCAGACGATCAGCGATAGCGCCAGGCGCGCCTTCTCGCCGCCGGAGAACGGCTCGATCGACGCGGTGGCCATTTCGCCGCGGAAATTGAAGCTGCCGAGGAAGTCGCGCAGTTCCTGCTCGCGGGTGTCCGGCGCGAGCCGGGCCAAGTGCTGCAGCGGCGACTCGTGATCGCGCAGCGTTTCCAGCTGGTGCTGGGCAAAGTAGCCGATCTGCAGGCCCTTGCCCTGGCGCAGCGTGCCGGCCAGCGCTTCCTGCGAGGCGGCCAGCGTCTTGACCAGGGTTGATTTGCCCTGGCCGTTGGCGCCCAGCAGGCCGATGCGCTGGCCGGTCTGGATCGACAGCGTGAGGTTGTGCAGGATGGTCACGGGCGGCGCGTCCGGCGCGGGAGCGGGATAGCCGCAGTCCACGCCTTCGAGCACCATCATCGGGTTGGGCGCCGAATCCGGCTCGCGGAACTCGAACGCAAAGCCCGCAGCGATATGCACCGGCGCCAGCCGTTCCATCTTCTCCAGTGCCTTGACCCGGCTCTGCGCCTGGCGTGCCTTGCTGGCCTTGGCCTTGAAGCGGGTGATGAAGGATTCGAGGTGGGCGATTTCCTTTTGCTGGCGCGAGTAGGCGGATTGCTGCAAGGCCATCTGCTGCAGGCGCAGCGTCTCGAACTGGCTGTAGTTGCCGCCATAGCGGCGCAATTGCTGGTTCTCGATGTGCACGGTGACATTGCAGATCGCATCGAGGAATTCGCGATCGTGGGAAATCATCACCAGCGTGCCCGGATAGCGCGCCAGCCAGTCTTCCAGCCAGACGATGGCGTCCAGGTCCAGGTGGTTGGTGGGCTCATCGAGCAGCAGCAGGTCGGACGGGCACATCAGCGCCTGCGCCAGGTTCAGCCGCATGCGCCAGCCGCCGGAGAACGAGGCCACCGGTTGCGATACCTGCGCCAGCGTAAAGCCCAGCCCCAGCAGCAGGGCCTCCGCACGTGCCGGCGCGGTGTAGCCGTCGGCATCGGCAAAGGCGGCGTGGGCTTCGCCCTCTGCGCTGCCATCGCCGCTGGCCTGGGCCGCGGCGATGCGCGCTTCGATGTCGCGCAGCCGGGTATCGCCGTCGATCGTGTAATCCACTGCACTGCGCATGACCGCGGGGGTTTCCTGCGCAACGTGGGCAGTACGCCACTGCGGCGGGATGGCCACGTCGCCGCCGTCCGCCTGCAATTCGCCGCGCAGCATGGCGAACAGGGTCGACTTGCCGCTGCCGTTGGCACCGACAAGGCCGACGCGCTCGCCGGGGTTCAGCGTCACGCTGGTGTGGTCGAACAGCACCTTGGTGCCGCGCTGGAGGACTAGCTGGTCGATTCGGATCACGGGAGGGGAAAGGCTGAAGAAGGCTGCGGGTCTGGGGCGGTTGCCCTTGTAGCTCGAAATCTAACCTGCCCCGGCATGGCACGGGGCAACCCGGCATTGTAGCCGCTTCGTATGGCGGCGCCCCCGCAACGCTCGGCGCATGGCGTATGGCCGTCTTCGTTTTCGATGTTCCTAGGTGAAAACCCTTGGGCTGGTAAAACTCTATTTTCATGGCATGGGGTTTGCGTGTAAATTTATTTACATAGATCCGCGCTGGATGAAAACGCTGTTTCCCGCCGCGCGCATCTCCGACCAACCCAATGCACGCGCCATGACCAACGGTAACGGTACCCACGGCTCTGCCGGAAAAAACGGCAGTAACGGCAGTAACGGCAGCGCTTCGATCGCGGAGCGCATCGCCCGCGCCTTGCCCACGCTCACGCCAGCGCACCAGCGCATGGCGGAGTACGTGCTGGGCAACCCGTTCCGCGCCGCCACCATGCGCATCGACGAATTTGCCGATGCCGTGGCGGTGTCGGTGGCCACCGCGAACCGCTTCGCGCATGCGCTGGGCTTCGAAGGCTTCCCGCAGTTCCGCGCCGAACTGGTGCGCGGTTTCGAGGCAACGCTTGCACCAGTTGAGAAATTGCGCACCGAACTGGCGCGTCCCGCCACGGTGGCCGAAGTGTTTGCCGCGTCGCTGGAGGAGGATGTGCGCAACCTCGAAGCCTCGCGGCGCGCGCTCGATGCCGAGACCTGCGAGCGCGCGGTGGCGGCCATCCTGGCGGCGGAGCGCGTCTTCGTGGTGGGCTTCGGCGCCAGCGGCTTCCTGGCAGGGCTGTTGCAGCATGGGCTGGATATGTCCTGCCGCACCGTGATCTCGGTCTCGGGCGCGGGCGGCGCGTCCACCGCGGCGCGCCAGTTGTTCAAGTTGCAGCCGCGCGACCTGCTGATCGTGATCGGCTTCCCGCGCTATGTGTATGACACCGTGGCCATCGCCAAGCGTGCACGCTCGCATGGCGCCCATATCCTGGCGCTGACCGACGGGCCCACTTCGCCGCTGGCGCCGCTGGCCGACATCGCGCTGTACGCCCAGACCGGGCGCCAGCTTTCCGCCAATTCGGATGCGGCTGTGCTGGCCTTTATCGAGGCGCTGTGCGGCGCGGTGGCGTATCGCGCCGCGCATGCCGTCAAGGCCGCCGCCGAGATGACCGACTTCCTGCTGCCGTGGCTGCACGGCGCGCCCCCCGGACAAGGGCGGGATGGGCGCGAGCCGCGTGACCAACGCGAACAACGCCACGACGAAGCGGCCGAAGGCCGCGCCAAGGCGGCCACGGCACGCCGCAAAAAGACTTCCCCGAACGCATCGTGAACCTCATGAACACCCCAGTCATTGCTATCCACGGCGGCGCCGGCACCATCACCCGTGCCGCCATGAGCCCCGCCAAGGAAGCCGAATACACCGCCGCGCTGAGCGCTGTGCTTGAGGCCGGCCAGCGCGTGCTGGCCGATGGCGGTAGCGCGCTCGACGCTGTCACCGAGGCCGTGCGCCTGCTGGAAGATTGCCCGTTGTTCAATGCCGGGCGCGGCTCGGTGCTGACCCACGCCGGCACCTATGAGCTGGACGCCGCGATCATGGACGGCGCCACGCTGGGCGCCGGCGCGGTGGCCTGCGTCAAGCACCTGCGCAACCCGGTGCTGGCCGCGCGCGCTGTGATGGAGAAGAGCCAGCACGTGCTGTTCGCCGGCGAGGGCGCCGAGGCCTTCGCGCAAGCGCAGGGCCTGGAACTGGTGACACCGGACTATTACTTCACGCAGGCGCGCACCGATCAGTGGGCGCGCGCCCGCGCCGCCAGTGGCACGACCCTGCTGGACCACGACGCCGCCACGCTGGCTGCGGAACCCATTGACCCGGACACCAAGTTCGGCACGGTCGGCGCGGTGGCGTTCGATGCGCAGGGGCGCCTGGCCGCAGCGACTTCCACCGGCGGCGTGACCAACAAGCAGGTAGGCCGGGTGGGCGATACGCCCATCGTCGGCGCCGGCTGCTTTGCCGACGATGTGGCGGCGGTGTCCGCCACCGGCACCGGTGAAATGTTCATCCGCACCGTGGCCGCGTACGACGTGGCGGCGCAGATGCGCTACGCGGGCGTGCCGCTGGAAGAAGCCGCACGCCGCGTGGTGATGGAAAAGCTGCCTGCCATCGAAGGGCGCGGCGGCCTCATCGCCGTGGACCGTGACGGCAACGTCACGCTGCCGTTCAATACCGAAGGCATGTACCGCGGCTTCGCCCGGGTTGGCGAGCCGGTCAATGTGTGGATCTACGGCTGAGCGTGCGCGAGTACGGCAGCGGCACCCGCATGGCAAGCAACGCACCAAGCAAAGCACCAAGCAAAGCACCAAGCAAAGCACCAAGCAAAGCACCAAGCAAAGCACCAACAAAGCACCAACAAAGCATCAACCTAGGCACTAAAGGGGGCCCAGTGGCTGCATCCTCTTCCCAGTCGACCATCGTCCTGCCAGCGCAACGCGTGGTAGCCGTCAACGATCTCACCGTGCGTTTCTCCACCTCGGAGCGCACGGTGCAAGCCGTGCGCAACCTGTCTTTCCACGTCGATCGTGGCGAGACGCTGGCCGTGGTGGGCGAGTCGGGCTCGGGCAAGTCGGTGACCTCGCTCGCGCTGATGCGCCTGGTGGAACACGGCGGCGGCAAGATCGCCACCGGCAGCATGGCGCTGCGACGGCGCAATGGCCAGGTGCTCGATCTCGCCACCGCCGATGGCGCTGCCATGCGCCGCGTGCGTGGCAGCGACGTGGCGATGATTTTCCAGGAGCCGATGACCTCGCTCAACCCGGTATTTCCGGTGGGCGAGCAGATTGCCGAATCGATCCGCCTGCACCAGGGCAAGAGCCGCGCCGAGGCGCGCGCCGAAGCCCTGCGCATGCTGGAGATCGTGCGCATTCCCGAGGCGCGCCGCGTGCTGGACCGCTTCCCGCACCAGCTCTCCGGCGGCATGCGCCAGCGCGTGATGATCGCCATGGCGCTGTCGTGCAAGCCGGCGCTGCTGATCGCCGACGAGCCCACCACGGCGCTCGACGTCACCATCCAGGCCGAGATCCTGCAACTGATCCGCAACCTGCAGTCCGAGATGGACATGGCCGTGGTCTTCATCACCCACGACATGGGCGTGGTGGCCGAGGTGGCCGACCGCGTGCTGGTGATGTACCGCGGCGAGAAGGTGGAGGAGGGCACCTCCGAGCAAGTCTTCGGCAAGCCCGCGCATCCCTACACCCGTGCGCTGCTGTCCGCGGTGCCCAAGCTGGGCGCCATGCGCGGCACCGACTGGCCGGCCAAGTTCCCGCTGGTGCAGCTGGACCAGGGCGAGCCGGTGGCGCCGGTGCCGCAGGATACGGTGGCGGTGGACGCCTCGCCGATCCTGCGCGTGCGCGACCTGGTGACCCGCTTCGACGTGCCGGGTGGCCTGCTGGGCCGCGTGGCGCGCCGCGTGCACGCGGTGGAGCGCGTGAGCTTTGACCTCTACCCCGGCGAGACCCTGGCGCTGGTGGGCGAGTCCGGCTGTGGCAAGTCCACCACCGGCCGCTCGCTGCTGCGCCTGGTCGACAGCCAGAGTGGCACCATCGAGTTCAACGGACAGGACATCAGCCAGATGCGTGGCGGCGCCTTGCAGACCCTGCGCCGCAATATCCAGTTCATCTTCCAGGACCCGTTCGCCTCGCTCGACCCGCGCGTGCCGGTGGGCTACTCCATCATGGAGCCGCTGCTGGTGCACAAGGTGGCCAGCGGCAAGGAGGCCGAGCAGCGCGTGGCCTGGCTGCTGGAAAAGGTGGGCCTGTCGGCCGCGCACGCCTCGCGCTACCCGCACGAGTTCTCGGGCGGGCAGCGCCAGCGCATCTGCATTGCGCGCGCGCTCGCCTTGAACCCGAAGGTGGTGGTCGCCGACGAATCGGTCTCCGCGCTCGACGTTTCCATCCAGGCGCAGATCGTCAACCTGATGCTGGACCTGCAGCGCGAGATGGGCATTGCGTTCCTCTTCATTTCGCATGACATGGCCGTGGTGGAGCGCGTAAGCCACCGCGTGGCGGTGATGTACCTGGGCCAGATCGTCGAGATCGGCCCGCGCCGCGCCATTTTTGAAAACCCGCAGCACCCGTACACCAGGAAGCTGATGTCGGCGGTGCCGATCGCCGATCCGGCGCGCCGCCACCTCAAGCGCGAGCCGCTCTCGGACGAAATGCCCAGCCCGATCCGCGCGCTTGGCGACGAGCCGGTGGTGCAACCGCTCGTAGCAGTTGGCGGCAACGCCGCATCCCATCATTTTGTAGCCCGGCACGCCATCGGCGGCGCCTACTGAACTGACGAAACCAAGGAGAATCGATGATGACCCGTTTGGCCCCTTCCAAGTTGATCGCCGGTGGCCTGGCCCTGGCCGCGTTCGGCGCAGGTCCCGCCTTTGCCGCCAAGGATGCCGTGATGGCGGTGTACTCCACCTTCACCACGCTCGATCCGTACGACGCCAACGACACGCTGTCGCAAGCCGCCGCCAAGTCCTTCTACCAAGGCCTGTTCGGCTTTGACAAGGACATGAAGCTGATCAACGTGCTGGCCGAGAGCTATGAAGCCAGCAAGGACGGCCTGACGTACACCATCAAGCTGAAGAAGAACGTGAAGTTCCACGACGGCACAGCCTTCGATGCCGCCGCCGTCAAGGCCAACTTCGACCGTGTCACCAACCCGGCCAACAAGCTCAAGCGCTACACGCTGTTCAACCGCGTGGCCAAGACGGAAGTGGTCGACGCCAACACCGTCAAGGTCACGCTGAAGGAGCCGTTCTCGCCGTTCATCAATGTGCTGGCCCACCCGTCCGCCGTGATGATCTCGCCCGCAGCGCTGCAGAAGTACGGCAAGGACATCGCTTTCCATCCGGTCGGCACCGGCCCGTTCGAGTTCGTCGAGTGGAAGCAGCCCGATCACCTGAAGGGCAAGAAATTCGCCGGTTTCTGGAAGACCGGCTATCCCAAGATCGATTCCATCACCTGGAAGCCGGTGGTGGACAACAACACGCGTGCCGCCATCATGCAGACCGGCGAAGCGGACTTTGCCTTCAGCATTCCGTTCGAACAGGCGGCCGTGCTCAAGGGCAGTGCCAAGGTGGACCTGATCGCCTCGCCCTCGATCATCCAGCGCTACCTGAGCATGAACACCATGGTCAAGCCGTTCAACGACCCCAAGGTGCGCCAGGCCATCAACTACGCCATCAACAAGGACGCGCTGGCCAAGGTAGCCTTCGCCGGTTACGCCACGCCGATGGACGGCGTGGTGCCCGCGGGCGTGGACTACGCCGAGAAGCTGGGCCCGTGGCCGTATGACCCGGCCAAGGCACGCGCGCTGCTCAAGGAAGCCGGCTACCCGAACGGCTTCGAGACCACGCTGTGGTCCGCGTACAACCACACCACCGCGCAGAAGGTGATCCAGTTCGTGCAGCAGCAACTGCAGCAAGTCGGCATCAAGGCGACCGTGCAAGCGCTTGAGGCCGGCCAGCGCGTCGAGAAGGTGGAGAGCGTGCAGAAGCCGGAAGATGCCGGCGTGCGCATGTACTACGTAGGCTGGTCGTCATCGACCGGCGAGTCCGACTGGGCGCTGCGTCCGCTGCTGGCCTCGGAATCGATGCCGCCCAAGCTGCTGAACACCGCGTACTACAAGAACGACCAGGTCGACGCCGACATCGCCGGCGCCCTGCGTACCACCGACCGTGGCGAGAAGGCCCGTCTGTACAAGGATGCGCAGGAACACATCTGGAAGGATGCGCCCTGGGCGTTCCTGGTGACTGAAAAGGTGCTGTATGCGCGCAGCAAGCGCCTGACGGGCGCCTACGTGACGCCGGACGGCTCGTTCAGCTTCGACGAGATCGACATCAAGCAGTAAGCGCATTGGCTTGACGCGTGGCGCGTCCCATCAGCGCGGTGCCACGTGCTCAGTCATCGCTTAGCGGTACAGCGCAGTAAGCCGTGCACGGCCGCCTGCCCACAGTCGCGGGGGCAGGGCGGGCGGCCCGCGGTCTTTAATCATCCGGTGCATCATGCTGAATTACTTTCTCAAACGATTCCTGGGCGTGATCCCCACATTGCTGATCGTGGCAGTGCTGGTGTTCCTGTTCGTCCACCTGTTGCCCGGCGATCCCGCCCGGCTCGCGGCCGGCCCCGAGGCCGACCAGGCCACGGTGGAACTGGTGCGCCGCGATCTCGGCCTGGACAAGCCGCTGCCCGAGCAGTTCGTGCAATTCTTCTCGAACGCCGTGCGCTGGGAGTTTGGCAATTCGCTGCGCACCAAGCGGCCGGTCAGCGAGGAAATCGGCGACCGCTTCATGCCGACCCTGTACCTGACGCTGGCCTCGATGGTTTGGGCGGTGATCTTCGGCATGGTGATCGGGATCAGCTCGGCCGTCTGGCGCAACCGCTGGCCCGACCGCTTCGGCATGACGCTCGCCGTGTCCGGCATTTCGTTTCCCGCCTTCGCGCTGGGCATGCTGCTGATGGAGGTGTTCTCGGTGCAGCTGGGCTGGCTGCCGTCGATCGGCGCCGATACCTGGAAGCACTACATCCTGCCGTCGATCACGCTGGGCGCCGCGGTGGCCGCCGTGATGGCACGTTTTACCCGCGCCTCCTTTGTCGAGGTGCTGAATGAAGATTTCGTGCGGACCGCGCGCGCCAAGGGCGTGGGCGAGTTCCTGGTGGTGGCCAAGCACTGCCTGCGCAACGCCATGATTCCCGTGGTGACCATGATGGGCCTGCAGTTCGGCTTCCTGCTGGGCGGCTCGATCGTGGTGGAAAAGGTGTTCAACTGGCCTGGCCTCGGACGCCTGCTGGTGGACGCGGTCGAGATGCGCGACTACCCGGTCATCCAGGCCGAGGTGCTGCTGTTCTCGCTCGAGTTCATCCTGATCAACCTGGTGGTCGACGTGCTGTACACCGTCATCAACCCCGCCATTCGTTACAAGTAAGTGAGGCCGGCATGACCCAGCTATCCACGCCCGCCAACGGCGAGCCCGCCGTTCCGGCCGCAGCCGCCACGCAAGAAGCCGTGCGCACGCCCTGGACCGAGTTCTGGCGCAAATTCCGCAAGCAGCACCTGGCGCTCGGCGCGGGCGTGTTCGTGCTGCTGCTGGTGGCGGTGGCGGTCCTCGCCCCGCACCTGGTGCCTTACGATCCGGAGAATTTCTTCGACTACGACGCGCTCAATGCCGGCCCCTCCGCCGCGCACTGGTTTGGCGTCGATTCGCTCGGGCGTGACATCTTCAGCCGCATCCTGGCCGGTGCCCGCATCTCGCTGGCGGCGGGCTTCTTCTCGGTGATCATCGGCGCCATCGTGGGCACCGTGCTCGGCCTGCTGGCCGGCTACTACGAAGGCTGGTGGGACCGCATCGTGATGCGTATCTCCGATGTGCTGTTCGCCTTCCCCGGCATCCTGCTGGCGATCGGCATCGTCGCCATCCTCGGCAACGGCATGACCAACGTGATCTTCGCGGTGGCGGTGTTCAGCATCCCGGCGTTCGCCCGCCTGGTGCGCGGCAATACGCTGATGCTCAAGCGCCTGACGTATGTAGAAGCCGCGCGCAGCATCGGCGCGTCCGACTTCACCATCCTGATGCGCCACATCCTGCCGGGCACCATCTCGTCCATCGTGGTGTATTTCTCGATGCGTATCGGCACCTCGATCATCACCGCGGCCAGCCTGTCTTTCCTGGGCCTGGGCGCGCAGCCGCCCACGCCGGAGTGGGGCGCGATGCTCAACGAAGCCCGCGCCGACATGGTGACCGCGCCGCATGTGGCGATTTTCCCCAGCCTGGCCATCTTCCTGACCGTGCTGGCGTTCAACCTGCTGGGCGACGGCCTGCGCGACGCGCTGGACCCGAAGATCGACCGGCGCTAAGGAGCGCACGCGGATGTCCGGATCCATGCCGCATATCGGCGCGTTGCCAGCCGGCGCGCGCAACAGCATCACCGACGTGCCGGGCGTGGCGGTTGGCCAATGCACGCTGGCCGACGGCGCCTGCCAGACCGGTGTGACGGTGGTGCTGCCGCACGGCGGCAACCTGTTCACCGACAAGGTGCCGGCCGCCGCGACCGTGCTCAATGGCTTCGGCAAGAGCGTAGGCCTGGTGCAGGTGGAAGAGCTCGGCGTGCTGGAGACGCCCATCGCGCTGAGTAACACCTTTGCCGTGGGCGCGCTGTCGCAGGCGCAGATCCGGCAGGCCATCGCGGCCAATCCGGAGATCGGGCGTGCCTGGCCAACGGTCAACCCGCTGGTGTTCGAGTGCAATGACGGCTACCTGAACGACATACAGGCGATGGCCGTGCAGGAGGCGCACTATGCGCAAGCCTGCGCCGCGGCCAGCGTGGATTTCGCGCAGGGCGCGGTCGGGGCAGGGCGCGGCATGTCGTCGTTCGGACTGAAAGGCGGCATCGGCTCCGCCTCCCGCCAGGTGGGCGAATACCATGTGGGCGTGCTGGTGCAGGCGAACTTCGGCACCTTGCCCAGCTTTACCGTGGCCGGCGCACGCCTTGGCGGCTTGCTGGCCGAACGGCTCCAGGCGCATACGCAAACGCCGGCGGAGTCAGGGCCGGAGAAAGGCTCGATCATCATGATCCTGGCCACCGACGCGCCGCTCGACGCCCGCCAGCTGCGCCGCCTGTCGCTACGCGCGGGGGCGGGCCTGGCGCGCACCGGCTCGGTATTCGGCCACGGCTCGGGCGACATCGCGCTCGCTTTTTCCACCGCCTACACCGTGCCGCAACAAGCCGGCGCGCCCATGCCGGCGCTGGCCATGCTGCATGAAACCCGGCTCGATGCGCTGTTCCATGCCGCCGCCGACAGCATTGAGCAGGCCATCCTGCATGCGCTGTGGCAGGCCGAAACCGTACGTGGCCGTGATGGGCACCAGCGTGTCGCGCTGCGCGAACTGATGCCCGAGCTGCCACAATGGCTGCTGCGCGCGGCACCGACGAACTGAATTTCCACAAGCCATGAAGATCCTGATTTCCACCGACATCGAAGGCGTAGCCGGGGTATTCCATCCCGAGCAGACCCGCGCCGACAACGGCGAGTACGAACGCGCCCGCGCCTGGATGACGGCCGAAGCCAATGCCGCCGTGCAGGGCGCCTTCGCGGGCGGCGCGGCCGAAGTGCTGGTCAACGACTCCCACGGCGGCTTTCGCAACCTGCTGCCGGATCAGCTCGACCCGCGCGCGCGCCTGGTGCTGGGCAAGCCGCGCTACCTTGGCATGATGGCCGGGGTGCACGGCTGCGACGGCGTCTTCATGATCGGCTACCACGGCCGCGCGCAAAGCCGCGGTATCCTCGCCCACACCATCAACAGCAGCGCGTTCGCCCGCATCTGGCTCAACGGCCAGGAGCTGGGCGAGGCCGGGATCTACGGCGCCCTGGCGGGCGAATTCGGCGTGCCGGTGCTGATGGCCAGCGGTGACGATATCTTCGTGGAAGAGACCCGACCGCTGATGCCCTGGGTGCGCTACGTACAGACCAAGGAGGCCGGCGGGCAGGGCAGCGGCACCACGCTGTCGCTGGCCGCCTCGCGCGAGGCCATCGCTGCTGCCGCCGAAGTGGCGGTGCGCAATGCGGACGGGCGCCCCCTGAAGATCGACGGCCCGATCCGTTGCCGCCTGCAGACCCAGAGCCCGGCGTTCGCCGACCTGTTCTGCCAGTGGCCCACGCTGGAGCGCGTGGACGGCGTCACGCTGGTATTCGACGCCGCCTCGGTGCAGGCGGCCGTGCGCATGCTGAACTGCCTGTCGGCGATGTCGTTCATGCTGAAGTAGGCTGCGCCCTGGCCTGTTGTGCCCTGTTGTGCCCTGTTGTGCCCTGTTGTGCCCTGTTGTGCCCTGTTGTGCCCTGTTGTGCCCTGTTGTGCCCGGTTGTGCCGCTGCTGGCCGCATGGTGGACAATGGCGGGTGGCAGCCGCCGGCGGCGCCCCGCAAGCCATAAGCCACTTTGCAGCACTCATCACGGCAGGTACAAGCAGATTCATGATCGCAGTCAACGACGGGAGCTGGACTCCCGTACGCAAGGATTTTGTCGAGCCCGGCACGCGCTGCCGGCAGCAGGTCGGCCGTGGGCGGCACCACGGCTTCGGTAACGGCCAGGCCTTTATCCTGCGCGACGGGCAAGGCCACGAGTACCCCTTTGGCGAGGCCTGCGCGCGGGCCGTGCTTGCTGAGCCAGACCTGTTGTACCTGGTGCCAGACTACACCGAGCGGGACGCCGGCCAGCCCGTGCCCGAAGCGACCGCGCCGGACAACGACGAGTTCGAGGCCACCGGTCCGGCCGCTCCGCGTTCCCGCGGCGCGGCGGGCGGCGGCCGCCAAGGCAAGGCCAGCGACGCCGCGCTGCGGCGTACAGCCGCCATTCGTTACCTCGTGTTGCGCATGGAAAAGGTGGCCGGCGTGCCGCGCGTGCAACCCACCGTGCGTTTTCCTGCGCTCGAAGCGGTGTATCAGTCCTACCTTGAAACCGGCGAACTGCCGGATGCCCAGGTCAAGCGCATTCTCGCCATCGAGCGCAGCGCAACCACGCCGCCCAAGCTCAAGACCATCAACCTGCTCGATGTCTACACCGCGCACGTCAAGCTGGAGCGCGTGATCCAGGAGTCCAACCGCGTCGAGCAGCGCCGGTTCCTGCGCAGCATCCATGACTGGCTGGCGCGCCACCTGGTGCTGTCCGCCGCCCAGATCGCCGCGGCAGGCATCCAGATGCATCCGCATGCGTTCCGCTCCCTGTTGCTGCGTGAGGCGGTGCCGGCGGATGCCGCCAAGGGGGAGAAGGGCGGCAAGGGCGGCAAGGGCGATATGGGAGCCAAAGGCGAGAAGGGCGCCAAGGGCGGCAAAGGCTAGCTGCCCGGCTTCGGGCGGCTTCGGATGGCAATGCCGGCCAAGTTGGCGTTTAATAGCGGCACCCCCACTCCTCGCCAAGCGCGAAATCTGCTGTCATGTCCTTGCACACCAGCTTTTCCCGCAGTTATGTCGAAGCCCGGCAGAAATTCCGTGACGCGGCCCAGGCTGCCGGCGGCACCCTGACCGATTTTCCCCATCCCACCAAGCGCGGCTGCGCCGACGAGGAACTCGCCATGGATGTCGCCTGGGTGGGCGGCGCCGAGGCCGGGCGCGTGCTCATGGTGACTTCAGGCATGCACGGCGTGGAAGGCTTCTGCGGCTCCGGGGCGCAGGTCGCCATGCTGGGCGACGCGGATCTGCTGCAGGCGTGCGCCGGCGCGGGCGTGGCGCTGCTGCTGGTGCATGCGGTCAATCCCTACGGCTTCTCGCATATGCGCCGGGTCAACGAAGACAACGTTGATCTCAACCGCAATTTCATGGATTTCACCCAGCCGCTGCCCGACAACGCGCCGTATGCCGAGGTGGCGCCCATGCTGCTGCCCGAGCACTGGCCGCCCTCCGAGACCGACCAGGCCGCGCTGATGAAGGCGGTGGCCGAGAAAGGCCTGCCCTGGTACCAGGCGGCGGTGAGCGCGGGCCAGTATCAGGCGCCCGAAGGGCTGTTCTTCGGCGGCAACAAGGCGACCTGGAGCAATTACACGCTGCGCCGCATCCTGGCGCGCTTCGGCGCCGGGCGCGAAGCCCTGCGCTGGATCGACCTGCATACCGGCCTGGGGCCTTGGGGCTACGGTGAGCCGATTTACATGGGGCCGGACCGCGAAGAGGCAATCGGCAAGGTGCGCGCTATCTGGGGCAGCAATGTCACCTCGATCTACGATGGCTCGTCGGCATCGGCCAATCTCAACGGCATGGCCTGGGTGGCCGCGCCGCAGACGTTGCCGACGCTGGCGTATAGCGGCATCGCGCTGGAGTTCGGCACCTTGCCTGTTACCGAGGTGTTGGAGGCATTACGTGGCGATCATTGGCTGCACCTGCACCCGGAGGCGGATGAAGGCCAGCGGAATTTGATTCGGCAGGCGATGTGGCATGCCTTTTATGGGGATGCGGACGACTGGCGGGCGAGCGTGGTGGAGCAGGTCAGGGAGGCGGTGGTGAAGGGGCTGGCGGGATGGTGAGGGACTGAGCGAACTATCCGGCCGTCGCGGCTGGCATCCATTGCGAAGAAAGACGGCCGCAGGAATCTGCGGCCGTGTCTTGTGCACGCCTTCAACCTGGCAGTGCTTCGTAAGTCAGCAGGAACACCTGTTCCTCGCCAGCGCTGACCGGCAGCCAGACGATCTCCAGTCCGGGGAACGCGGCCTCCACATTGGCGTGCTCGTTGCCGATCTCCACCACCAGCGCGCCGCCCGGGTTCAGGTGCGCTTTGGCGCCATCGATGATGCGCCGTACCACGTCCATGCCGTCGTCGCCGCCAGCCAGTGCGATGCGCGGCTCGGCCTGGTATTCGGCCGGCAGCGCTTGCATGGAGGTTTCGTTGACGTAGGGCGGGTTGGTGAGGATCACATCGTACTTGGCGCCCGCGGGCAGCGGTGCGTACAGGTCGCCCTCATACAGGCTGATGCGGTCTTCCATCTTGTAGTCCGCCACATTGCGGCGGGCCACAGCCAGCGCATCCGGCGAGATGTCGACCGCATCGATGCGGGCCTTCGGCCAGACATGCGCGGCGATGATGGGCAGGCAGCCCGAGCCGGTGCACAGCTCCAGCACCGGGCCGATTTCGGCGCTGTCGCCTACCCACGGTTCCAGTCCTTCATGCAGCAGTTCGCCAACGAAGCTGCGCGGCACGATCACGCGCGAGTCCACGTAGAAGCGCAGGCCGTGCATGAAGGCCTCGTTGGTGATATAGGCCGCGGGCACGCGCTCGGTCACGCGGCGCTCGATGACCTGCAGCACGGCGTCGACTTCTTCGGGCAGCAGGCGCGCGTCGAGGAACGGGTCGAGCGTGTCCAGCGGCAGGTGCAGCGTATGCAGCGTCAGGTACGCGGCTTCGTCGTAGGCATTGGCGCTGCCGTGGCCAAAGGACAGCTTGGCCTGGGTGAAGCGCGATACCGCGAAGCGCAGCAGGTCGCGCACGGTGAGCAGGGGGGAGGAGGTTGCCATAACGTCTTTTTCTGGTCCGCGGCGATCAGGCGATCAGGCGTTCCAGCACGCCACGGTAAATGTTCTTGAGGGGTTCGATAAATCGCACTTCCACGTGCTCGTCGATCTTGTGGATGCTTGCATTGGGCGGCCCGAACTCGATCACCTGCGGGCAGATCTTGGCGATAAAGCGGCCATCCGAGGTGCCGCCGGTGGTGGACAGCTCGGTCTTGATGCCCGTTTCCGCCGCGATGGCGCCAGCCAGCGCTTCGGAAAGGTCGCCGCGCGCGGTCAGGAAGGGCTCGCCGCCCAGGGTCCAGTCCAGGTCGTAGTCGAGCTGGTGGCGGTCCAGGATGGCATGCACGCGCGCCTTCAGGCCGTCGGGCGTGCTGGCGGTGGAGAAGCGGAAATTGAAATCGACGGTGACATGGCCGGGGATCACGTTGGTGGCGCCGGTGCCGCCGTGGATATTCGACATCTGCCAGCTGGTGGCGGGGAAGTACTCGTTGCCTTCGTCCCAGCGCTCGTTCACCAGGTCGGTCAATGCGGGCACGGCCAGGTGGATGGGGTTCTTGGCCAGATGCGGGTAGGCGATATGGCCTTGCACGCCCTTGACGCTGAGCTTGCCCGAGAGCGAGCCGCGCCGGCCGTTCTTGACCATGTCGCCGAGCGTGTCGACCGAGGTGGGCTCGCCGATCACGCAGTAATCGAGTCGCTCGCCGCGCGCCTTCAGCGCTTCGACCACCTTGACGGTGCCATCGTGCGCGGGGCCTTCCTCGTCGCTGGTGATCAGCAAGGCGATGGAGCCGGCGTGGTCCGGGTGGGCCTGCACGAATTCTTCGACCGCTACCACGAAGCCAGCGATGGAGGTCTTCATGTCGGCGGCGCCGCGGCCGTACAGCTTGCCGTCGCGGTGGCTGGGCAGGAAGGGGTCGGAGCCCCATTGCTCCAGCGGGCCGGTGGGCACCACGTCGGTGTGGCCGGCAAAGGCCAGCAGCTTGCCGTCCTGGCCGCGCGTGCCGCGCTTGACGGCCCACAGGTTGGTCACGCGGAAGTCGTCCGGGCCGCTGACGATGGCTTCGCAGGCGAAGCCCAGCGCCTTCAGGCGGGTTTCCAGCACGGCCTGGCAGCCTTCATCGGCGGGCGTGACGGAGCGGCGGCGGATCAGGTCTTCGGTGAGGGCGAGGGTGGGGTTCATGGTGGCAGCGAGGAGGCGCGTGGCGCCGGAGTCCGGCGGGGTGCATGGTTCGAGTCTTGCGTCCTGGCAGCGCGCATGTCCTGGCGCTGCCATCGGGCTTAAAAAAGGCTGGCGTAATTATCCGGTGAAAACCCCACGCTGACGCTGCCCTTGTGGGCCAGCACCGGCCGCTTGATCAGCGACGGGCTTTGCTGCATCAGCGCAATCGCGCCGGCTTCCTGTTCTGCAAGCGCCTTGTCCGCGTCGGACAGCGCGCGCCAGGTGGTGCCTTTGCGGTTGAGCAGGGTGGCGAGCGGCACATGCGCGAGCCAGCCGCGCAGCATGGCTTCGTCCACGCCTTGCTTCTTGAAGTCGTGGAAGGTGTAATCCACACCGTTGGATTCCAGCCAGGTGCGGGCTTTCTTGACGGTATCGCAGTTGGGAATGCCGTAGAGCAGGACAGTCATGGCGAATTCGGGGCCAGCCGGGGCTAGCGCAGCAAGAGGTTGAGGGCGACCACCAGGCCGGCGAGGCCCAGCGCGAAACCAGCCATGGCCACCGCCGTCATCAGGCGCAGCCGGCGGTCCAGCCGTGCGGCTTCGCGGCGCAGGGCCTCGATGGTGATGGCGTGTTGCTCGGCCAGCAGCTTGACGGCCTCGGCCTGCTGCATGGCGGCGTTCTCCAGCTCCGCAATGCGCGCGGCAGGGTCACGCGCGTCCTGGCCGGGCATGTCGGCGCTGCCATCGCGGCGCTTGCCTTTCTTGATCTTCTCGATGGTCTTGTTGGCCTGTTCGAGGATCGTGGGCAGCAGCGAGAGAACGGTGGTGACAGTGGTCGGGTCCAGGGCCATGAGTCGCTTGCGAAGGGCGGGCCAGCGGCGGCCGGCGGCGGTATCCATTGAGCGGGAACCGTTGGAGAGCGGGAAAAGGGAAAAGGAAAAAGGGGTGAGGGGAGCGTTAGCGTTCTGATCCGGCATTCCGGTTCAGGCCGGCCGTGCACGCGCACGTTTGCGGGCCAGGGGCGCTCCCCTCGATGCAGCGGGCGAGATCAGTCGCCGCGCAGCAGGTCGTTCAGGCTGGTCTTGGCGCGGGTTTGCGCGTCCACCTTCTTGACGATCACGGCGCAGTACAGGCTGTACTTGCCATCCTTGGAGGGCAGGTTGCCCGCCACCACCACCGAGCCAGCCGGCACGCGGCCGTAGTGGATCTCGCCGGTTTCGCGGTCATAGATCTTGGTCGACTGGCCGAGGTACACGCCCATCGAGATCACCGAGTTTTCTTCCACGATCACGCCTTCGACCACTTCCGAGCGCGCGCCGATGAAGCAGTTGTCTTCGATGATGACCGGGTTGGCCTGCAGCGGCTCGAGCACGCCGCCGATGCCGACGCCGCCGGACAGGTGGACGTTCTTGCCGATCTGGGCGCACGAGCCGACGGTGGCCCAGGTGTCGACCATGGTGCCTTCATCGACGTAGGCGCCGATGTTGACGTACGAAGGCATCAGCACGGCGTTCTTGGCGATGAACGAGCCACGGCGGGCGACCGCCGGGGGCACCACGCGGAAGCCGCCCTTGGCGAAGTCGTCAGCGGTCCAGTTGGCGAACTTGGTCGGGACCTTGTCGTAGAACTGGGCGAAGCCGCCAGCGGACATCGGCGCGTTGTCTTCCAGGCGGAACGACAGCAGCACGGCCTTCTTGATCCACTGGTTGACGATCCATTCCTTGCCTTGCTTCTCGGCTACGCGCAGGGCGCCGGTGTCGAGCTGGCCGATCACGTTGGCCACGGCTTCGCGGATGTCGTTGGGGGCGGACTTGGGCGAGAGGCTTGCGCGGTCTTCCCATGCCTGGTCGATCAGGGCTTGCAGTGCTTGCGTCATATGCGTGTTTTCAGTGGTTGATCGTTGTCTACAACAAAATACGGTGTGTGCGGCGCGGTGCACTTTGCCCGCATCCGCTGGTTTCAGCCCAGCGACTTGCAGAAGGCGACGATGCGGCGCGCGCCTTCCAGGCACTCCTCGGGCGTGGCCACCAGCGCCATGCGCACGCGGTTGGCGCCCGGGTTGATGCCGTCGGCCTCGCGCGCCAGGTAGCTGCCCGGCAGCACGGTAACGTTCTGCTCGGCCAGCAGCCGCGCGGCAAACTCGGTGTCGGACAGGCCGGTGCGCGAGACATCCGCCCACAGGTAGAAGCCGGCATCGGGCAAGGCCACGTCCAGCACCTCGGCCAGCATCGGCGTGACCTCGGCAAACTTGCGTACGTAGGCGGCGCGATTGTCGCGCACATGGGCCTCGTCGTTCCAGGCCGCCATGCTGGCGGTCTGCACCGCCGGGTTCATGGCGCCGCCGTGATAGGTACGGTATAGCAGGAATTTCTTCAGCAGGGCGGCATCGCCGGCCACGAAGCCCGAGCGCAGGCCCGGTACGTTGGAGCGCTTGGACAGGCTGGAGAACATCACCAGGCGCTCGAAGGGATGGGCGCCTTCGGCACGGCCCAGCTTGTGCGCGGCTTCCAGCGCGCCCAGCGGCGGCTCGCCTTCCTTGAAGTAGATCTCGGAGTAGCACTCGTCCGAGGCGATCACGAAGCCATAGCGGTCGGACAGCGCGAACAGCTCGCGCCAGTCTTCCAGCGACAGCACGGCACCGGTCGGGTTGCCCGGAGAGCACACAAAGACCAGCTGCACCTTGGCCCAGGTCTCGGCGCTAATGCGGTCGAAAGCGGGCGCGAAGTTGCGCGCCGGATCGCTGTTTGCAAATACCGGCGTGGCACCGGCCAGCAGGGCCGCGCCTTCATAGATCTGATAGAACGGGTTGGGGCACAGCACCAGCGCGCCGGGCTGGCTGGCGTCGACCACGGTCTGGGCGAAGGCGAACAAGGCCTCGCGCGAGCCGGTGACCGGCAGCACCTGGGTGGCGGCATTGACCGCCGGCAGGTTGTAGCGGCGCTGGATCCACGTGGCCATGCACTGTCGTAGTGCATCCGATCCGGCCGTTGTGGGATAATTCGCCAGCCCTTGCAGCGCGTTTGACAGCGCTGTCTTGATGAATTCGGGCGTGGGGTGCTTGGGTTCGCCGATGCCGAAGCTGATCGCGGGCAGCGCGCCGTTTGGCTTGACGTCAGCCAGCAGCGCGCGCAGTTTCTCGAACGGATAGGGCTGGAGCAGGTCGAGGCGGGGATTCACGATCGGGTTCAGGCCGGTAGGGCCAAGCTCAAAGCCGGTCATTATAAAGGATTGCCGCGCATTCCCGCGTGCCGGCAAGGCCTTGCCGGCACGCCGCGCCGGCTTGTCCCTGCCTATCCCCGGCCGTCCGCGACCGGCCCCGGTCGCGCCGCGGTGCTTTTCCGATACCGAATGCTGACTGGCTGCCCAAGTGGCAGCCTTAACCGTTTTCCCATGAGCAATCTGCCCGTCACTTCCACCGCTTCGGCCCCGGCCGACCCGCATGCCTTCAAATCCACCTTGTCCATCCTGCTGGGCGCCTCGGTCTGGGGCATCGCCTGGTTCCCCTACCGGCTGCTCGCCGGCTGGGGGCTGGGTGGCATGACGGCAGCCGCGCTGGTGAGCGCCATGGCCGCGCTGATCGCCCTGGTGGCCTTCGCCCGCCACCTGGGCGGCCTGCGCTGGTCGTGGCTGTTCGTGGCGATCGGGCTGGCGGCGGGTGTGACCAACGCCGGCTTTGTATGGGGCAGCGTCAACGGCCATGTGATGCGGGTGTTGCTGCTGTTCTACCTGACGCCGGTATGGACGGCCTTGTTTGCCCGCGTCTTCCTGGGCGAGAAACTGTCGGCATCCGGCTTGCTGCTGGTGGTGCTGGCGCTGTTTGGCGCGGGGCTGATGCTGTGGACGCCGGAAGTGGGCCTGCCGCTGCCAACGCACGCGGCGGAATGGTCCGGCCTGATCGGCGGCATGGGTTTTGCCGTCAACAATGTGCTGTCGCGCCGGGCCGGGCAGCTTTACCCGGAGATGGATGCGCGCCTGCGCACCGTGATGGTCTACGTGGGCTGCACCGCGGTCGGCCTGCCGTGCGCGCTGTTGCTGGAGCCGGGCGGTGTGGCGCTGGCGCCGGTGATCGGCTGGGGCGGCGTGGCGCTGATGCTGGGCCTCGCCGCCACGCTGGTGCTGAGCAATTCGGTGGTCCAGTACGGACTGCAGCGCCTGCCGGCCAACCGGGTATCGCTGCTGATGCTGTTCGAGATCGTGATCGCGGCGGTGTCGTCGTGGTGGCTGGCGACCGAGACGCTGAGCTGGAAGGAGGCCGCCGGCGGCCTGTGCATCGTGGCGGCTGGCGCCTTGTCGGGGCTGGTGCACCGCACCAAGGCGCGTCGCGGCAACGATGCCGCCGGTGCGGCGGACCAGGCGCTACAGCCGCAATAGCTGGCGCCGCGCCTCAATAAAGCATCGCCCGCGACACCACCGCCACCAGCGGCTTGCGGATGGCGCGTTCCACGCCGGCATGCAGGTGCAGCGGGCGGAGCAGCATCTTGACCGTCATCTCGATCGGCAGGTTGCGCCGGATCACGGCGCTCACCCGGGAGTTGAGCTTGCGCACGTCCCGTTGCGGGATATCCTCGGTGCCGCGCTCGATGCGCAGCACATTGCGCAGCGCGATCTCCGCGTCTTCGTTCTTGATTTCCAGCAAGCGGCGCACCAAGGCGCCCAGTACGCGCAGGCGGCCGAGCCGTTCCACGCCGTTGAAGGTGTTGAAGTAGCGGTAGAAGTGCTTGTAGTGGCGCACCTCGTCGTCAGCGATGCGCCGCGTCAGGTTGCGCAGCACCGGCTCGTCGCTGGCTTGCTCCAGAGAGCGGTAGAGGGCTGCGGTGCCCGTCTCGACCACGCAGCGCGCTGCCATCTCAAGGGCTTTCGTGGGTTCGAAATTGTCGATCGAGCAGGTATGGCGGTATTCGTCGAAGAACCGCGCATAGCCGCGCTCCCAGTCGAACTCGGGCCAGACATGTTCCACGTAGCGCCGCAGGGCCAGGCCGTGCTGCAGCTCCTCCGCCTCCCAGTGTTCGGACAGCCAGCCGGAGGCCTCGGGATTGGCGGCGTAGTAGTTGGCTAGGTTGCCGGCGTACGTGTCCGAGCCGCTTTCGACAAAGGACGCCGACACCAGCAGGTAGAACAACTCCCGATCGGGCCGGACAAGGGCGGTGTCGATGGCCTGGAAATCGATGTCGCTCAAGGACCATTGTGGCGTTTTGGGCACATTCACGGCATCTTGGCCGGGCAAGCTGCTGTCGGATATCGCCGGTAAGAAGGCGGTCATGCTGGACACTCCCAGAAGGGTCGCGAAGCCGGGTTCCGTGTTGGCCGGAGGCAGCCATTGCGCCGGGAACGGGGCGGCAGGTGCAATGGGCCTCAAGGATCACGCTGACAATAAGAGACTAGCACTAACCCTTGGAAGTTTCCCGCCGGTGCCAAGAAGTGCGACGACGTTAAGCGCAGGGTGGTGGTCTTTAGCCGCATGGCAGCATCGCCGCAAGTGTGGGGCGTGAACCGCACGGGGTGTATCGGAAGCGGCCCAAACTCCCTTGGGGAAATGGCTTGCGCTTAGCCCGGAAAGCGCCCGGACGCCGAAGGCGCGATGGTATGATTAGCGCCATCTATCGGGCACAAGAGAGAAGGCATGGGGCGCAACCGGCACGCGTCGGCCCCGCTTCTCGTTGGGGCCCGGCTCTCCTGAACGCTGCATTACGCTAGATACCCCACGACCAACCGTGCGACTGTCCTCGATCAAGCTGGCGGGCTTCAAGTCCTTCGTCGATCCCACCAATTTTCAAGTGCCCGGCCAACTGGTCGGCATCGTCGGTCCCAACGGCTGCGGCAAATCGAACATCATCGATGCGGTGCGCTGGGTGCTGGGCGAGTCGCGCGCCTCCGAGCTGCGCGGCGAGTCCATGCAGGACGTGATCTTCAATGGCTCCACCGCGCGCAAACAGGCTGGCCGCGCCAGCGTCGAACTGGTGTTCGACAACCCTGAGGGGCGCGCCGGCGGGCAATGGAGCCAATACGCCGAAATCGCCGTCAAGCGGGTGCTGACCCGCGACGGCACGTCCTCCTACTACATCAATAACCAAGCCGTGCGCCGCCGCGATATCCAGGACATCTTCCTGGGCACCGGCCTGGGGCCGCGCGCCTACGCCATCATCGGGCAGGGCATGATCTCGCGCATCATCGAGGCCAAGCCCGATGACATGCGGATCTTCCTGGAAGAAGCCGCAGGAGTGTCCAAGTACAAGGAACGCCGCCGCGAAACCGAAAACCGCCTGTCCGACACGCGCGAGAACCTGACCCGCGTGGAAGACATCCTGCGCGAGCTCGGCACCAACCTGGACAAGCTCGAAGGGCAGGCCGAAGTGGCCCAGCGCTTCAAGACCTTGCAGTCCGACGGCGAGGAAAAGCAGCACCTGCTGTGGCTGCTGCGCAAGCGCGAGGCCCAGGCCGAGCAGGAGCGGCACACGCGTGCCATCGAGCAGGCACAGATCGACCTGGAAGCGCAAACCGCGCAACTGCGTCACGTCGAGGCCGAGCTCGAGACCATGCGCGCAGCGCATTACGCCGCCTCTGACAATATGCACACCGCGCAGGGCGGCTTGTACGAGGCCAATGCCGAGGTCAGCAAGCTCGAGGCCGAGATCCGCTATGTGGTGGAGTCGCGCAACCGTGTGCAGGCGCAGATCGCCGCACTGACGGCGCAGCGCGAGCAGTGGCAAGGCAAGGCCGAGCAGGCTACCGATGCCCTGGCGCAGGCCGAGGAAGAGCTGGCGGTGGCCGAAGGCCGCACCATCGAAGCCCAGGAGGCCGTGGCGCACAAGACCGATGAGCTGCCCACGCTGGAAGCCCAGTGGCGCGATGCCCAGGTGCTGTCCAACGAGCAGCGCGCCAGCATCATGCAGGCTGAGCAGGCGCTCAAGCTGGAGGCCGCGCAGCAGCGCAGCGCCGACCAGATGCTGCAGCAGCTGGAGCAACGCCGCGAGCGCTTGTCCGGGGAAGAAAAGGGGCTGGACCGCCCCGATGAAACCCGCCTGGAAGAGCAACGCGCCGAGCTGGCCGAACAGGAAGCCGTGCTGGAAGAGGCGCAGGCCATCCTGGCTGACTCCGCCGACAGCGTGCCGCGCCTGGACGGCGAGCGCCGCAGCGCGCAGGAACGCGTGCAGCGCGAGGCCGCCGCGATCGGATCGCTGGAAGCGCGCCTGGCCGCGCTAAAGCAGTTGCAGGAAAACGTGCAGACCGAAGGCAAGGTGCAGCCCTGGCTGGCCAAGCACGGCCTGGCCGAACTGCCGCGCCTGTGGAAGAAGCTCCATATCGAGCCGGGCTGGGAAAGCGCGCTGGAATCCGTGCTGCGCGAAAAGCTCGGCGCGCTCGAAGTCTCCAACCTGGACTGGATCAAGTCCTTCCTGTCCGACGCGCCGCCCGCCAAGCTGGCCTTCTACTCGCCGCCGCCGGCCGCGCGCCCGCAGGAAATCCCCGCCGGCATGCGTCCGCTGATGGCGCTGGTGCAGATCACCGAGCCCGGCATCCGGGCCGTGATGCAGGACTGGCTGGCCGATATCTACATCGCCACCGACATGGCGTCGGCGCTGGCCCAGCGTGCCACGCTGCCCGAAGGCGCGTCGTTCGTCGTGGCCGAGGGCCATCTGGTGGGCCGCAGCTCGGTCCACCTCTATGCGGCCGATTCCGAACAGGCCGGCATGCTGGCCCGCGAGCAGGAAATCGAAAACCTGCAGAAGCAGGCGCGCGCCCAGCTGCTGCTGTCCGACGAAGCCAAGAGCCAGGCGGTTCGCGCCGAGGCTGCCTACACCCAGGCCAGCGCCGCGCTCACCGAGGCCCGCGGACGCAGCGAGCAGGCCACACGCCGCGTGCACGCGCTGCAGATGGATGTGCTCAAGCTGTCGCAGGCCATGGAGCGCTACGCCGCGCGCAGCGGCCAGATCCGTGAGGAACTGGCCGAAATCGCCGCGCAGATCGAAGAGCAGCGCGCCATCCGCGCCGAGTCCGAAGCCAGCTTCGAGCAGCACGACGCCGCGCTGGCGGAGATGCAGTCCACGCACGAAGACCACCAGATGGCCTTCGAGGCGCTGGACAGCAAGCTGTCATCGGCGCGGCACCAGCTGCGCGACTTCGAGCGCGCGGCGCAGGAAGCGCTGTTCGCCGAGCGCAACCTGGCTAACCGCATCGACGAGCTGCGCCGCAATATCCAGACCGCGGGCGACCAGTCGGAGCGTCTTGCCCAGTCGCTGGAAGATGCCCGCGTCGAGCTGGAAACCATCAATGAGCAGACCGCCCACACTGGCCTGCAGGATGCGCTGGAGCGCCGTGCCGAGAAGGAAGAAAAACTCCAGCTCGCCCGCACCGAGCTCGATGCGCTGTCGGCGCAGTTGCGCCAGTACGACGACCAGCGCCTGGCCGCCGAGCGTAGCCTGCAGCCGCTGCGCGACCGCATCACCGAGTACCAGTTGAAGGAACAGGCCGCGCGCCTGAACCAGGAGCAGTTCAGCGAGCAACTGACGACCGCCGAGGTGGACGAGGCAGTGCTGGCCGAGAAGCTCACGCCCGATCTCAAGCCCTCCTACCTGCAGGGTGAGGTCACGCGCCTGAACAACGCCATCAACGCGCTCGGGCCGGTGAACATGGCCGCGCTGGACGAACTGGCGGCGGCGCGCGAGCGCAAGACTTTCCTCGATGCGCAGTCGGCCGACCTGATCGACGCCATCACCACGCTGGAAGACGCGATCCACAAGATCGACCAGGAAACCCGCGCGATGCTGCAAGGGACCTTCGACCAGGTCAACCATCACTTCGGCGAGCTGTTCCCGTCGCTCTTCGGTGGCGGGCAAGCCAAGCTGATCATGACCGGCGACGAAATCCTCGACGCCGGCGTGCAGGTGATGGCGCAGCCGCCAGGCAAGAAGAACTCGACCATCCACCTGCTGTCGGGCGGTGAGAAGGCCCTGACGGCCATCGCGCTGGTGTTCGCCATGTTCCAGCTCAACCCGGCGCCGTTCTGCCTGCTCGACGAGGTGGACGCGCCGCTGGACGATGCCAATACGGAGCGCTACGCCAATATGGTGGCGCGCATGTCGGACAAGACCCAGTTCGTCTTCATTTCCCACAATAAAATCGCAATGGAAATGGCACACCAGTTGATTGGCGTGACGATGCAAGAGCAAGGTGTATCGCGTATCGTCGCCGTGGATATGGACGCAGCGCTCTCGATGGCGGAGGCAGCATGACGCTCCAGACCGCCCTGATCGTTGCAGGCATTGTCCTGCTGCTGCTGGTAGTCGCCTACAACCAGTGGCAGATCCGCAAGGCGCGCCGCCCGCGCGCGCTGCAGCCCGAAGACGACCTGCCGCCGATGCGCGAGCCGGTGGTAAGCCCGGTGGTCAAGCCGGAAGTCAGCGCCAAGCTGCACGAGCCATTGCCCGAGCATCAGGTCGAGCGGCGCGAGCCCACGTTGTCGGCTTCGCCGCTGGACGCCGCCGCCGTGGCGGCTGGCATGGCCGCCAGCTCAGCCGATGCCGACGAAGCCCTGGCGGATGAAGTCGCCGTTGCCGCGGCGCCGTCGTCGGTCCATGCGCCCCATGCGGCTGCCGGCAAGCCCGTGCATGCCGAGGAGGCGGGAGAGTCTGCCGGGCCCGCCGAATCGCATGACGTTGCAGACCATGAAGAATACGCAGAACATGCGGAGCACGCGGAACGAACCGAACAGATAAAGCCCAAGCAAGAGGCCGCGCCTGCCAAGGCAGCGCAGCTGGAGGCCGTTGCGCTCGATGGCCAGCCCACACCGGCCGTCATCGATCCGCTGATCGACTGCATCGTGCCGCTGCACCTGGAGCGCAAAAGCTCGGGCGATCGCATCCTGCCGCTCACCGGCCGCCTGCGCCGTGCGGGGACCAAGCAGGTGCACATCGAAGGCCTACGCAGCGAAGCCAATGCCTGGGAGCCGGTCACCGCCGGCCATCAGTACGAAGACCTGCAGGTAGCGGTGCAGCTTGCCAACCGCGGCGGCGCGCTCAATGCGCTCGAGTTTTCGGAGTTCGTCAATGCGGTGGAAGCGCTGGCAGAAGCGCTCGACGCCTCGGCCGATCTGCCCGACATGACCGAGACGGTCGCCAACGGCCGCGAGCTGGATGCGTTTGCCGCCAGTTGCGATGTGCAGCTTGGCGTCAACGTGATCTCCGACGGCGCGCCGTGGTCGGCCGCTTATGTGCAGACGGTGGCGACCCAGGACGGGCTGGTCCTGTCGCGGGACGGCACTCGCTTCACGCGCTATCAGGCCAACGCCGAGGGCGTGCAGCGGGCGCTGTTTACGCTGCAGTTCGGCGATACCAACTTCCTGCGCGATGACCTCACGGCCAAGGCCGGCCGCCAGATCACGCTGCTGCTCGATGTGCCGTCCGCGGCGCAGGCGACCAAGCCGTTCAAGACCGTGTGCGAGTACGGCTACAGCCTGGCGCAGCGCATGGGCGCGCAACTGGTCGACGACAATATGCGGCCGTTGAGCGAATCGTCCTTCGTCGCCATCTTCGGCCAGCTTCAAACACTCTACGACAAGCTGGAAGCCCGCGGCATGCCCGCGGGCTCGCCGGTGACGCTACGTTTGTTCAGTCTCTGATACGCCAGTTCGGCATCGACGATAACGACGACAACGGATTCAGCCCTTCAGCATGAGCACCAAACCAGAAGGTGCGGCGGCGCAAGCCCCCGCGCCTGTCAGCGATTCTCCCGCCGCGCGCGCCGACTGGCTGCGCGCCGAGCTGGAGCGCCACAATTACCAGTACTACGTCCTCGATGCGCCGTCGGTGCCCGATGCCGAGTACGACGCGCTGTTCCGCGAATTGCAGGACATCGAGACCAGGCATCCCGAATTGCTGACACCTGAGTCGCCCACGCAGCGCGTGGGCGGCCAGCCGCTGTCAGCCTTCGATACGGTGCGCCACGCCATCCCGATGCTGTCGCTCAACAACGGCTTCGAGGATGAGGATGTGCTGGCCTTCGACCGTCGTTGCGCGCAGGGGCTGGGGCGTGCCGCCCCAGCCGAGGGCGCGGCCGACCTGTTCAGCGCCGCCGAGGCGGTGGAGTATGCCTGCGAGCTGAAGTTCGATGGCCTGGCCATGTCCTTGCGCTACGAGGCCGGCCGGCTGGTGCAGGCCGCCACCCGCGGCGACGGCGAAACCGGCGAGGACGTGACCGTCAACGTGCGCACCATCAAGGCGATTCCGCTGCGCTTGCGCGGGGAAGCTGAGGCCTTGCCGGCGGTGCTGGAAGTGCGCGGGGAAGTCTTCATGTATCGCCGCGAATTCGACAAGCTCAATGCGCGGCAGGCCGAGGCCGGGGAAAAGACCTTCGTCAATCCGCGTAATGCCGCCGCCGGCAGCCTGCGCCAGCTGGATCCACGCATCACCGCCAAGCGTCCGTTGTCGTTCTTTGCCTACGGGCTGGGCGAGCTGCAAGGCGCGCCGCGTCCCGAGACGCACAGCGCCATGCTCGACTGGTTCGCCGGGTTTGGCATGCCGGTCTGCACGGAGCGCGAAGTCGTGCGGGGCGCGGACGGCTTGCTGAGCTTTTATCGCGGCGTGGGCGAGCGGCGCGCGGCGTTGCCCTACGACATCGACGGCGTGGTGTACAAGGTCAATGCGCTGGCCGAGCAGGAGCGCCTTGGCTTCGTGTCGCGCGCGCCGCGCTTCGCGCTGGCGCACAAGTTCCCGGCCCAGGAAATGACCACGGTGGTTGAAGACATCGAGGTGCAGGTTGGCCGCACCGGCGCCATCACGCCGGTAGCGCGGTTGGCGCCGGTGTTCGTGGGCGGCGTGACGGTGACCAATGCCACGTTGCACAACGAGGACGAAATCCGCCGCAAGGACGTGCATATCGGCGATACCGTGATTGTGCGGCGCGCGGGCGACGTGATTCCCGAAGTGGTGGCGGTGGTGCCGGAGCGCCGGCCCGCCGACGCACGCGCCTTCGTCATGCCCACCGCATGCCCGGTGTGCGGATCGCACATCGAGAAGCTGGAAGGCGAGGTGATCGCGCGCTGCACTGGTGGGCTGATCTGCGCGGCTCAGCGCAAGCAGGCGCTGCTGCATTTCGCGCAGCGCCGCGCCATGGATATCGAAGGCCTGGGCGACAAGGTGGTCGAGCAACTGGTCGACATGGCTATCGTGCACACGCCGGCCGATCTCTACAAGCTCGGCGTCGCCAAGCTGGCCGCGCTGGACCGGATGGCCGACAAGTCGGCCACCAACCTGGTGGCAGCCATCGAGGCGTCGCGCGAGACCACGTTCAACCGCTTTATCTTCTCGCTTGGCATCCGCCATGTGGGCGAAGCGACGGCCAAGGACCTGGCCAAGCATTTCGGCAAGCTCGATGGGCTGCTGGCAGCCGACGAGGCCGCCTTGCTGGAGGTCAACGACGTGGGGCCGGTGGTGGCGCAGTCCATCGCCAACTTCCTGGCCGAGCCGCACAATGTGGAAGTCATCGAGCAACTGCGTGCAGCCGGCGTGCACTGGCCGGAAAGCGAGCCGGCGGAGCGCGCCGCGCCCGCGCCGCTGGCCGGCAAGACGTTCGTGCTGACTGGCACGCTGCCCACGCTGTCGCGCGAAGACGCCAAGGAAAAGCTGGAAGCGGCCGGCGCCAAGGTGGCCGGCTCGGTGTCGAAGAAGACCGACTATGTGGTGGCTGGCGCGGAAGCCGGCAGCAAACTGGAAAAGGCCGAGGCGCTCGGCGTGCCCGTGCTGGACGAGGCCGCCTTGCTGGCTTTGCTGGCCGAGCTTAATACCGGAGATCAAGCATGATCCGTGACATTCTCAAGATGGGCGACCCGCGCCTGCTGCAGGTAGCGCGCCCTGTCACGCGCTTCAACACGCCCGAGTTGCGCATCCTGATCGACGATATGTTCGACACCATGGATCACGCCAATGGTGCTGGCCTGGCCGCGCCGCAGATCGGCGTGGACCTGCAGGTGGTGATCTTCGGCTTCGACCGCAATCCGCGCTATCCCGACGCCCCCACCGTGCCCAAGACCGTACTGATCAATCCCGAGCTGACGCCGCTTGGCGAGGAGCAGGATGAAGCCTGGGAAGGCTGCCTGTCGGTGCCGGGGCTGCGCGGGGTGGTGCCGCGTTTCACGCGCCTGAAGTACACCGGCTTTGACTTGATGGGCGGGCGCATCGAGCGCGTGGCCGAGGATTTCCACGCGCGCGTGGTGCAGCATGAATGCGACCACCTGCAGGGCATCCTCTATCCCATGCGGGTGACGGACTTCACGCGCTTCGGATTTACCGATGTGCTGTTCCCCGACCTGCCTCCGAATAGCGATGACTGACTGGCGACGACTGACCCGCGACGACTGATCAGCGATTGCCCTGGCGGCGATGGCGTGCCGCGATGCGGTGGGTCAGGGCGACCAGTGCCGCGCAGGCGGGATTGTCGTCGCGCTCCCGGTAAGCCAGCGTCAGCGGCGCGCGCAGCTGGTCGGCTTCTTCCATGCGGCGATAAGCCACGCCGTGCGGGTTGAGCCCGGCCATCGAGGCTGGCACCACGGTCACGCCGGCGCCGGCGGCTACCAGGTTCAGGTTGCTCAGCATGCGCTCGACTTCAGCGCCCACGCGCGGCGTGAAGCCCAGCCGCTCGCACACCTTCAGCAGATCGCCATACATGCCCGGCGCGCCCGGGCGCCGCACCAGGATGAACGCATCGTCTGCCAGCGCGCGCAGCGAGATGGCTTCCTGGGCTGCAGCGTGGGCCGGCGCGCCGCGCTTGCGCAGCAGCGGATGGTCCAGCGGCAGCGCGATCACCATTTCCTCTTCCAGCAGCAACTCGAAACGCAGGCCTTCGGGGCGTCCCACCGGCGCGCGCAGCAGTGCGACATCGAGCGTGCCCGCGGTGAGTTGCTCGATGACCTCGGCGGCGTTGTTCTCGCTGAGCTTGAGCGCGATGCCGGGAAAGCGGCGGCGGCAGGCGCGCAGTACCTCGGGCGTCAGCTTATGCGCGGCTGCCGAGCTGGTGAATCCGACCGATAGCATGCCTTGCTCGCCGCGCGCCATGCGTTGCATGCGCTGGCGCATCTGGTCCAGGCGCGCGAAGATGTCTAGCGCGTCGGTACGCAGCGCGTGCCCGGCGGCGGTGAGCGCCACACCGCGCGGCTGGCGCTCGAACAGGATCACGCCTAGCTCCGTCTCGAGCGCCTTCAACTGTTGCGACAGCGGAGGTTGCTGGATGCCGAGCTGCTCGGCGGCGCGCGTGATGTGGCCGGTTTCGGCTACCGCGAGAAAGTAGCGAAGGTGTCTCAGTTCCATGGTGTCTTTGCGGGCCGGGCGCTGTAGAAGGCATATCTTTTCGATA
This sequence comes from Cupriavidus sp. GW821-FHT02F09, assembly GCF_059421605.1. Taxonomy (NCBI): domain Bacteria; kingdom Pseudomonadati; phylum Pseudomonadota; class Betaproteobacteria; order Burkholderiales; family Burkholderiaceae; genus Cupriavidus; species Cupriavidus sp. GW821-FHT02F09. The sequence goes on along the minus strand of NZ_JBWKVH010000002.1, from coordinate 208,839 downwards.
TGTATTTCCACTGTGGCATATATTTTACATCCAGGTCGCGGGAGCCTAGGATGACACGGCTTTACGAACGAAAACACGGGCGCGCGCCAGGCGGCGCGCCGCATCGAGCACCGGGAGACAGGACATGAAAACACTTCGCCTTGCGCATTGCGCATCGATTGCACTGATTGCGCTAGCCGGGGCGGCCCAGTTTGGCTGCGCCGCCCCGGGCGTGGACAGTGCCGCGAGCGCGAAGCAGGCCGCGCCGGCGCCCGGCACGGCGGCGCAAGCTGCCGCGCCCCAATGGCAGCGGGTCAGGCTCGGCGCGGGCGCTGGCGCCTACGATTTTCCGGTCTACGCCAACCATCCGCTGGACGCGGACCTGCGCGGCATCCGCGAGGTGATCTTCGTCCAGCACGGGCTGCAGCGTAACGGCGACGACTACTTCGCGGCCGGCGCGGCGCTGCTCAAGCAAACCGGGCGCAATCCCGACGAGGTGCTGCTCATCGCGCCGAACTTCCCCGGCACGCCGGATGCGGCCAAGGGCAAGCATTTCGACGGCATGCCGATATGGAGCGTGCAGGGCTGGATGAGCGGGGAGGATGCGGTCAACCCGCCGTTCTCGGTCAGCTCGCTGCAGGTGCTGGACGATCTCGTCGGCATGGTGACCAACAAGGCCCGTTTTCCGGCGGTGACCCGCGTGACGGTGGCCGGCCACTCCGGTGGCGCGCAACTGGTGCATCGCTATGCGGTGCTGAACAATGTCGACGAGCGTATCCGCGCGGGCGGCATCGATCTGCGCTACGTAGTGGCGAATCCTTCGTCGTATCTGTATTTCACGCCGGAGCGCCCACGCGGCAAGGGCTTTGCGCCCTATGACACGGCCATTTGCGCGGACTACGACAAATACCGCTACGGCATGCGCGACATGGTGCCCTATGCGCGCGGTGCGACCGGCGATGCGCTGTTCCGCCGCTATCTCCAGCGCCAGGTGACCTACCTTGTGGGCTCGGAAGATAACGACCCCAACCACCGCGTGCTCGACAAGGCCTGCGGCGCCGAGGCCGAAGGCCCGACCCGGCTGGAGCGCGCGCGCGGCTACCTGCGCTACGCGCAGTACCTTGCTGCGCCGATGGGCAGCCAGCGCCCGCCGGTGCGCCACCAGGCGTTCGAGGTGGTAGGCGTCGGGCACAACCAGCACCGGATGCTTGGCTCGCAATGCGGCGCCAAGGCAGTGTTCGGGCTGGCGGAGACGGCCAATGCGGACGGCGCGGCTTGCCGTGCGCCGCGGCTGTGAAGCGATTGGCGCAGGGCAGGGCGCCCGCTTGAGGCATGGCTTGAGGCATTGGCTATGCGAGGCCGCTGGGTTTGTCCCGGCGGCCAGACCGGGCAAGCGATGCTAGGGTGTCGAGTGCCACGTGCCTGGCAATGGCACGGCGCGTGGCATCATGCGATCGAGCCGGTGAGTATGCGGCTCGGCAGATGCGCGCTGGTGGCCATGGCGGCCGCCAGCTTGCTTTTTCGCCTGGCGCTCAGAACTTCTCGAAGGCGCCGAGGAAGCGCCACTGGCCCACCGGCAGGTCGCCCAGCACGATGCGGCCCATGCGCACGCGCTTCAGTCCCACGACCCGCAGGCCAACCTGTTCGCACATGCGGCGGATCTGGCGCTTCTTGCCTTCGCGCAGGACGAAGCGCAATTGCTCCTCGTTCTGCCAGCTCACCTTGGCCGGCTTGAGCGCTTCGCCATCCAGCGACAGGCCGTGGCGCAGCTTCTCGATCAGTTCCACCGGGAACACGTGCGAGATGTCGCGCTCGACCAGGCCTTCCGGCGAATCCCAGCTCACCCGCACCAGGTATTCCTTCTCGACGGTCGAATCCTCGCCGATCAGGTGGCGCGCAACGCGGCCGTCCTGGGTCAGCACCAGCAGGCCGGTGGAGTCGATGTCGAGCCGGCCGGCAGGTGCCAGGCTCTTGCGCTGCCACGGGGCAAAGCGCTTGCGGGTGGGGTCCAGCTCCCACTGGTTTTCCGGCGCGAACAGCACGGCGGCGGGCTCATAGCCATCTTCGGCCTGGCCCGACACGTAACCGACCGGCTTGTGCAGCAGCACGGTCACGCGTTCGCCTTGCTCGGAGCGTGCAGCCTGGTGGATCTCGATATTGGCGTCCGGGCTGATGCGCGAGCCCAGTTCGGTGACGGGCTGCCCGTCGACCAGTACCCAGCCGCGCGGAATCCATTCATCGGCTTCGCGGCGCGAGCACAGGCCGAGTTCCGACATCCGCTTGGACAGGCGTACCAGGCCATCCGAGCTGGGCTGGGGCGCGTTCTGTACGGGTGCGCCACGTTCCGTACGTTCCGCACGGGCGCCCTGGTAGTCACGCTGGCCGGCATCGCCGGCGCGGCGCGGACGGTCATTGTCGCCACCGTGAGCGGGACGGCGAGGGCGGTCGTCGCCCTGGCCCGCAAAGCGGCGCGGACGGTCCTGGCCTTCGCCGGGGCTGAAGCGGCGTGGACGATCGTTGCCTTCGCCTGGGCCGAAATTGCGTGGACGATCATTGCCTTCACCGGCAAAGCGGCGGGGACGGTCCTGGCCTTCGCCTGGGGCGAAACGCCGCGGACGGTCATTGCCTTCGCCAGCAAAGCGGCGGGGGCGATCCTGGCCTTCGCCAGGGGTGAAACGGCGCGGACGGTCCTGGCCTTCGCCGGAGCCGAAACTGCGCGGGCGGTCGTTGCCTTCGCCAGCAAAGCGGCGAGGCCGATCCTGGCCTTCGCCCGGGGTGAAACGGCGCGGACGGTCCTGGCCTTCGCCGGAGCCGAAATTGCGCGGGCGGTCATTGCCTTCGCCAGCAAAGCGGCGGGGGCGATCCTGGCCTTCACCCGGGGTGAAACGGCGCGGACGGTCCTGGCCTTCGCCGGAGCCGAAATTGCGCGGGCGGTCGTTGCCTTCGCCAGCAAAGCGGCGAGGCCGATCCTGGCCTTCGCCCGGGGTGAAACGGCGCGGA
>NZ_JBWKVH010000002.1:0-205760 GCF_059421605.1 Cupriavidus sp. GW821-FHT02F09 | reverse complement strand
CGGTCCTGGCCTTCGCCGGAGCCGAAATTGCGCGGGCGGTCGCTGCTGTCGCCGCCAAAGCGGCGGGGCCGATCCTGGCCTTCACCCGGGCCAAAGCGTCGCGGACGATCCTGGCCTTCGCCCGTGCGCGGGCCGCGCGGCGGGCGCTGGCCAGCGTCTTGCGCTTTCTTGCGGCCGCCGGCGCGTTCCTGTGCCTGCTTGATGCCGTCGACCACGGCGCGCACGCGTCCGCGGTTCAGGTCGGACACCCGCACCGGCCGGGTGGCGGCGGGTTTGCGGGCATTGCCCTCGGGCGCGGCGGTCTTGATGCCCAGCGTCTTGCGCTTGGGCGAATTGCTATCGGTCATATCTTCTATGTGGGGCGTCCGGCCTAGATGGCCAGCGCCGCCAGCAGGTCCTGTTCAAGCTGTAACTGCAGTTTGTTATCCGAGGCGAGGCGGCTGCCATCGACCAGGAAAACGTCTTCCACCCGCTCGCCGAGCGTATTGATGCGGGCGGTATGCACCGAGGTGCGATGTTTGGCCAGTACGCGGGAGATCGCGTACAGCAGGCCGGTGCGGTCGTTGGCCGACAAGGAAAGCAGGTAGTACTGGCCGCGTTCGTCGGGGCGCAGGTCCACGCGCGGCTTGATCGGGAAGCTGCGCGACTGGCGTGACAGCCGCCCCTGGGCGGGTTCCGGCAGCGTGCTTTGCTGCTGCAGGCGCTCGGCCAGTTCGTGCTCCACCAGCGCGATGATGTCGCGGTAGTTGCCGCTGGCATCGCTGCTGATGCCCGGGTCGGTCACCTGGAACGTATCCAGCGCATAGCCGTGGCGCGTGGTGTGGATCTTGGCTTCCTGGATGGAGAAGCTCTTGCGCTCGAAGTAGCCGCAGATGCGCGCGAACACGTCGGGCTGGTCCTTGACGTAGACTGCCACCTGCAGGCCTTCGCCCGCGGGCGACAGGCGCGCCTTGACCACCGGCACCGGGCTGTCCACCTTGTTGTACAGGTGCCGCGTGAGCCAGGCGATGTCGCGCGCATCGTGGCGCAGGAAGAAGGCCACGTCGAGCTGGGCCCACAATGGCTTGCCCAGTTCCGGGTCAAACGCCTTGAGCCGCAGCTGCGCAATGGTGTCGTCCTTGCGCTGCGCCCACAGCGAGTGCGGGTCCACGCGCGCGCCGCCCAGCACGCGCAGCGTGATGCGGTAGAGGTCTTCCAGCAGCTTGCCCTTCCACGCGTTCCACACCTTGGGGCTGGTGCCGCGGATATCGGCCACGGTCAGCAGGTAGAGCGCGGTCAGGTAGCGTTCGGTGCCGACCACGCGGGCGAAGGCATGGATCACGTCCGCATCGGTCAGGTCTTGCTTCTGCGCGACATGGCTCATGGTCAGGTGATGCTCGACCAGCCAGGCGATCAGGTCGGCATCTTCGCGCTCGATGCCGTGCTGCTTGCAAAAGCGCCGCGCATCCGCCGTGCCGAGCTTGGAGTGATCGCCACCGCGGCCCTTGGCGATGTCGTGGAACAGCGCCGCCACCCACAGCACCCAGGGGCGGTCGAAGGTCGCCATCAACTGGCTGCAGAAGGGGAACTCGTGCGTGTGCTCGACGATGGCGAAGCGGCGCATGTTGCGCACCACCATCAGGATGTGCTGGTCCACCGTGTAGACGTGGAACAGGTCGTGCTGCATCTGCCCGACGATACGGCGGAAGTTGATCAGGTAGCGGCCCAGCACGCTGGTCTGGTTCATCAGGCGCAGCGCGTGGGTGATGCCCTGCGGCTCCTGCACGATGGCGAGGAACAGGCGGCGGTTCACCGGATCGTTGCGCCAGCTCGCGTCCATCACCGTGCGGGCGTTGTACAGGCCGCGCAGCGTGCGTGGCGACAAGCCCTTGACGCCCGGCGTGCGCTCGTACACCAGGAAGGTTTCCAGAATGGCGTGGGGCTCGCGCTCGTAGAGATCGTCGCTGGTGATCTCGAGCATGCCCTGGCGTTCCACGAAGCGCTCGTTGATGACGCGCGTCACCTTGGATTCGCTGGGGAACAGCATGGCCTCGATATTGAGCAGCAGCACGATATTGAGCTGCGTGACCGCCTTGGCTGCCCAGTAGTAACGGCGCATCAGCTGCTCGCTGGCGCGCTTGTTATTGTTCTGGCGGTAGCCGAAGGCCTCGGCCAGCGCGGTCTGCAGGTCGAACACCAGCACGTCCTGGCGGCGCCCGGCCACCAGGTGCAGCCGCGCGCGGATGGTTTTGAGCAGGCGCTCGTTGCGGGCGAGTTCCTGCGCTTCGCGCTCGCTCAGCAGCCCGCGCTCGAACAGTTCCTTCCAGCTGTCGCCCAGCCCCGCGGCCTTGGTCATCCACAGGATCACCTGCAGGTCGCGCAGGCCGCCGGGGCTTTCCTTGCTGTTGGGCTCGAGCGAGTAGGGCGTGTCCTGGTACTTGGCGTGGCGCTGGCGCATTTCCAGCAGCTTGGCCTGGAAGAAGGCGCGCGGGTCCAGGTCGGCCTGGTAGCGCGTCTGCAGCTCGGCAAACAGCTTGCGGTTGCCCGTCAGCAGGCGCGCTTCCAGCAAGGACGTCTGGATCGTCACGTCCTGGCGCGATTCGCGGATGCAGTCGTCCACGGTGCGCACGGCGGAGCCGATTTCAAGGCCCAGGTCCCAGCACAGGCCAATGAATTTCTCCAGCCTGGAGGTGGTGTCCTCGTCGGGTTCCGATGGCAGCAACAGCAGCACATCCACATCGGAAAACGGGAACAGCTCGCCGCGCCCGTAGCCGCCCACCGCCACCAGCGCGCTGTCGTCCGGCAGGCCCAGGCCGCGCCAGGCCTCGACCAGCGCGGCATCGACCGCGCGCCGCAGGCGCGTCAGCAGGTGGCCGACATGGCCGTGCGCGTTGAAGTCCGCGAACACGGCTTGCTTGTCGGCTTTCAGCTGATCGCGAACACGGGTGGCGAGGATGATTTCCGGCGTGGCGTCCATGGCTAGGGCTTGGGGCATCGAAGGGACAGCTGAAACAAGAAGGGCGCCAACTTTGGCGCCCGTAGCGTCAGGCTGCAACAGAATCAGTGACGAACGACGGCGGCGCCTGCGTGCCCGCGGAGACGGTGAGCACGTCGTAGCCGGTCTCGGTCACCAGGATGGTGTGCTCCCACTGCGCGGACAGGCTGCGGTCACGCGTCTTGACGGTCCAGTGGTCGGGCATGGTGCGGATATCGCGCTTGCCGGCGTTGACCATCGGCTCGATCGTGAAGATCATGCCGGCCTGGATTTCCATGCCGGTGCCGGGGCGGCCGTAGTGCAGGATCTGCGGGTCCTCGTGGAAGTTCTTGCCGATGCCATGGCCGCAGTACTCGCGTACCACGGTATAGCCGGCCGCTTCCGCATGGACCTGGATCACATGGCCGATATCGCCGAGGCGGGCGCCGGGGCGCACCTGGGCGATGCCCTTCCACATGCATTCGAAAGTGATCTGCGCCAGGCGCTTGGCCAGGATCGAGCCCTCACCGGCAATGAACATGCGGCTGGTGTCGCCGTAGTAGCCTTCCTTGGTGATCACGGTGATGTCGAGGTTCACCGCGTCGCCGGACTTCAGCACGCGCTCGCCCGGGATGCCATGGCAAATCACGTCGTTGACCGACGTGCAGATGGCGCCGGGGAAGGGGGGGTAGCCGGGCGGCGCATAATTCAGTGGCGCGGGTACCGTGCCCTGCACATCGCGCATATAGGCGTGGCACAGCCGGTCGAGTTCGCCGGTGGTGACCCCCGGCTTGACGAAGGGCGTGATGTAGTCGAGGACCTCGGAGGCCAGCCGGCAGGCTACCCGCATTTGGGCGATATCGTCGGCGTTCTTGATATGGATGCTCATGCTGCTCGCAAAAGTGGCGGCGAAGCCACGGGCTGCGCCTCAAATTGAATCTGAAAGTGGGATTATCGCACCATCGGGCACCAACCGCAGCCGAAAACGGGCTTCGCCGGCTACAGTCGCCTGCTTTCCATGGCAAGTGGCCCCTTGAGCGAAGTCCTATTTTGTTGCTACAATCACTGGCTAGCCTTCTTGCGGCTACCTGGCAGGTCGATGTGACCTTGGACCTTGCGGGCAGCGGCTGGCGGGCTGGGCAGTCACTATTGTGCTGCGGTAGTGCTACGGTATTTGGCAGGCGCCTTGCGCTTATTAAATACAAAGTTATTGAAATTGCGAGTCCGTCCATCCGGGGTGTTCCTTTTCAGGAATGTCGGGGCGGACTTCAGACCTAACCCTTTTGGAGATTTTTCATGTCCGTTACCATGCGCGAAATGCTGGAAGCCGGTTGCCACTTCGGCCACCAAACCCGCTTCTGGAACCCCAAGATGGCTCCGTACATCTTCGGCCATCGCAACAAGATCCATATTATCAACCTCGAAAAGACGTTGCCGATGTTCCAGGACGCGCTGAAGTACGTGCGTCAACTGGCAGCAAACCGCGGCACCGTGCTGTTCGTGGGCACCAAGCGTCAATCGCGCGAGATCCTGGCTGAAGAAGCAGGCCGCGCTGGCATGCCTTACGTCGATGCCCGTTGGCTCGGCGGCATGATGACCAACTTCAAGACCGTCAAGATCTCGATCAAGCGCCTGAAGGACATGGAAGCCGCCAAGGAAGCTGGCGCGCTGGAAACCATGAGCAAGAAGGAAGCGCTGATGTTCGAGCGCGAAATGGACAAGCTGCAAAAGTCCATCGGCGGCATCAAGGACATGGGCGGCGTGCCTGACGCCATCTTCGTGGTCGACGTCGGCTACCACAAGATTGCCGTGACCGAAGCCAAGAAGCTGGGCGTGCCCGTCATCGGCGTGGTCGATACCAACCACTCGCCGGAAGGCATCGACTACGTGATCCCGGGCAACGACGACTCGAGCAAGGCAGTTGCCCTGTACGTGCGCGGCGTGGCCGACGCGATCCTGGAAGGCCGTGCAAACGCCGTGCAGGACGTGGTTGAAGCCGCACGCGGCGGCGACGATTTCGTCGAAGTCGAAGAAGCCTAAAGGCTTGCTGCCGAGAGGACCCCGTACCGCGCGCATCGCAAGCTGACACATCATCGCTAGCCAACCGGCCCCTGGGCCGGGGCGCTGCGCGCAGCCGGGGGTTTTCCGGCAACCGAGGGGGCGAATCTTACGCCCCCTTTTTTCGAATTGTTGTCATCCGCCCCTGGCATGATCTGGCGCGGGTGAAGTTGAACTTACCTCCGGTCCCGGATCGCGCCACATCGACGGCGGGGTAGGGCGGGGCGAACCATTCAAGGAGTGACAAATGGCGGCAATTACCGCAAGCATGGTGGCAGAACTGCGCGCGAAGACCGACGCGCCGATGATGGAATGCAAGAAGGCCCTGACCGAGGCCGAAGGCAACCTGGAAAAGGCTGAAGAGCTGCTGCGCGTCAAGCTGGGCAACAAGGCCAGCAAGGCCGCTTCGCGCGTGACCGCCGAAGGCGTGGTCGTGTCCTTCATCGAAGGTACCACCGGCGCGCTGGTGGAACTGAACTGCGAAACCGACTTCGTGTCGAAGAACGACGACTTCATGGCGTTCTCGAACAAGGTCGCCGAGCTGGTCGCCAAGCAGAACCCGGCCGACGTGGCTGCGCTGTCGGCGCTGGAAATCGACGGCGTGACCGTGGAAGCCACCCGTACCGCCCTGATCGGCAAGATCGGCGAAAACCTGGCGATCCGCCGTTTTGCCCGCTATGCCAATGGCGGCAAGCTGGCTGCTTACCTGCACGGCACCCGCATCGGCGTGATGGTCGAGTTCGACGGCGACGAAACCGCCGCCAAGGACGTGGCCATGCACGTTGCCGCGATGAAGCCGGTGTCGCTGTCGTCCGCCGACGTGCCCGCCGACCTGATTGCCAAGGAACGCAGCATCGCCGAGCAAAAGGCTGCCGAATCGGGCAAGCCGGCCGAAATCGTCGCCAAGATGGTCGAGGGCTCGGTGCAGAAGTACCTGAAGGAAGTGTCGTTGTTCAACCAGACCTTCGTGAAGAACGACAAGCAGACCGTCGAGCAGATGCTCAAGGCCGCCAACACCACGGTCAAGGGTTTCACCCTGTACGTGGTCGGTGAAGGCATCGAGAAGAAGCAGGACGACTTCGCCGCTGAAGTGGCCGCCCAAGTGGCAGCTGCCCAAAAGGCCTGAAGTCCTGGCGGCCAGGGTGCCCGGTAGGGTGCCCCACCGGTCGCCGTATAATGCCGAGGGGCACCGCAAGGTGCCCCTCGGCACAAATGACCGCGCCGCGCTTACCCGTGCGGCGCGGGCTTGGTAGCCCGTTTCCGCAGTCGTCTGACCTGCCGTGCCCCAGGGGCGCTTTGAACGCGAGTTTTTCGTGTGTTATCGCGCTGTTGCCGTGCCGGAGCCAGGCCACCCCGAAAACCGGCTTTTATAGCGGCGGCACGCCGATCCGTGCCGCCTGCCTTCAAATTTCCGGCTCAACAGAACGAGCCGAACCAGCTCCGGGGATCAATATGCCAGCCTATAAGCGCGTCCTACTGAAATTGTCCGGCGAAGCCCTGATGGGCGATGATGCCTTCGGCATCAACCGCTCCACCATCGAAAGCATGGTCAATGACATCGCTGAGATCGTGAGGCTGGGCGTCCAGGTCGCGGTGGTGATCGGTGGCGGCAATATTTTCCGCGGCGTGGCCGGCGGGGCGGCGGGCATGGACCGCGCCACGGCCGACTACATGGGCATGCTGGCCACCATGATGAATGCGCTGGCCCTGCAGGATGCCATGCGCCACGCCGACATCGTGGGGCGCGTGCAGTCGGCCCTGCGCATGGACCAGGTGGTCGAGCCTTACATTCGGCCGCGCGCCATCCGCCAGCTGGAGGAGGGTAAGGTGGTGATCTTCGCCGCCGGCACCGGCAACCCGTTCTTCACCACCGATACCGCGGCGGCCCTGCGCGGCGCGGAAATCGGCGCGGAGATCGTGCTCAAGGCGACCAAGGTGGACGGCGTCTACACCGCCGACCCCAAGAAGGACCCCAGCGCCACGCGTTATACCACCATCTCCTTTGACGAGGCGATCTCGCGCAACCTGCAGGTGATGGATGCCACGGCATTCGCCCTGTGCCGCGACCAGAAGCTGCCGATCAAGGTGTTCTCCATCGTCAAGCCGGGTGCGCTCAAACGCGTAATCCTGGGCGAAGACGAAGGTACTCTGGTGCACGTATAAGTGCTGCACCAGGCGCTGGCGCGCTGCCGCCGAAGGTGGCGCGCGTGCCGGCAAAGAGTAGAATGATTCATTTTCGATCCCGCCGTCCGGGATCATGGTTACCCGTTTTCGGAGGTAAAGATGAGCGTCGCCGACACCAAGAAGAGCGTCGAGCAGAAAATGCAAAAGACCATTGAAGCGTTCAAGGCCGACCTGGCCAAGATTCGCACTGGTCGTGCACACACCGGTCTGCTCGACCACGTGCAAGTGGATTACTACGGCTCCCCGGTGCCGATCAGCCAGGTGGCCAACGTCGGCCTGGCCGATTCGCGCACCATCAGCGTGCAGCCTTGGGAAAAGAAGATGGTCAGCGCCATCGAGAAGGCCATCCGCGACGCGGACCTGGGCCTGAACCCGTCGACCATGGGCGAGACCATCCGCGTGCCCATGCCCATGCTGACCGAAGAGCGCCGCAAGGAACTCGCCAAGGTCGTCAAGGGCGAGGCCGAGGGCGCCAAGATCGCCGTGCGCAACCTGCGCCGGGATGCCAACGAGCAGTTCAAGAAGCTGGTCAAGGACAAAGCCATTTCCGAGGACGACGAGCGCCGCGGCCAGGACGATGTCCAGAAGCTGACCGACAAGTTCGTTGCCGAGATCGACAGGATGGTCGCCGAGAAGGACAAGGAGATCATGACGGTGTGACGCTTGATGCGGCGGCTTGCCAGCCGCCGCTGTGTCCGGTACCGTTTCCCATCATGCATCACATCAGTTCCACGCTCAGCGTCCCCGACTCTACCTATGTGCCCCGCCACGTCGCCATCATCATGGATGGCAACGGCCGCTGGGCGACCAAGCGGCACCTGCCACGCGTAGCCGGCCACAGCCGTGGCCTGGATGCCGTCCGGGCCGTGGTGGAGGCCTGCGCCGCGCGTGGCGTGCAGTACCTGACCCTGTTCGCGTTCAGTTCCGAGAACTGGCGCCGCCCGGCGGACGAAGTCTCGTTCCTCATGCGGCTGTTCATGACCGCGTTGCGCCGCGAGGTGGTCAAGATGCACGCCAACAATATCCGGGTGAGGGTGGTCGGCGACCTGAGTCGCTTCAGCCCGCGTATCCAGCAGCTGATCGCCGACGCCGAGGCCCGCACGGACAACAACACCGGCCTGACGGTGACGATCGCCGCCAATTACGGCGGCCGCTGGGATCTGCTCCAGGCCATGCGCAAGATGCTGGCGCGCTCGCCCATGCTCGATCCGGAGTCCGTTGACGAATCCATGCTCGCGCCGCACCTGGCCATGGCCTACGCGCCCGAGCCGGACCTGTTCATCCGCACCGGTGGCGAGCAGCGCATCAGCAATTTCCTGCTGTGGCAGCTGGCCTACTCCGAACTCTATTTCACCGACGTGTTCTGGCCGGATTTCAGCCCCGCCGAGCTCGACAAGGCGTTTGCCTCGTACCGGCAGCGCGAGCGCCGCTTCGGTCGTACCAGCGCGCAAGTGGTGGCACCACCCGGCCTTTCCGGCACCGCCTGAAGCCCGTTTTCCATTTTTTCACCGGAATCCCGCAGCGCATGCTTCTTACCCGTGTCATCACCGCCGTATGCCTGTTGCTGCTGATCCTGCCGATCCTGTTTCTGGCACCTCCGTCGGCGCTGGCCGGCCTGGTGGCGGTGATCGTCGTCCTGGCGGGCTGGGAATTCGGCCGCCTGATCGGGCTGCGCGGCTTCTGGCCCTATGTCTATGCGGTGGCCTGCCTGGTTGCCCTGATCGGCTGGCATGACGCCGCCGACCGCCAGGCGCTGACGCGCCTGCTGCAGATCGGCGTGGCCTGCTGGGGCGTCGCCGTGGTGCTGCTGGCGCGCGGCGTGCGCCAGGCGAGCCCGTCCTTTACCTTGCTGGGCGCCATTCTCGGCCTGTTCATGCTGCCCGCGTTCGGCCACGCCACCCTGATCCTGCGAGAGCTGGGCATCGGGGTGCTGCTGTCAGTAGCGGTGCTGGTCTGGGCGGCCGATATCGGCGCCTATTTCGTCGGCAAGGCCATCGGGCGGCGCAAGCTTGCCCCCACCATCAGCCCGGGCAAGTCCTGGGAAGGCGCCATCGGCGGCTGGCTGGTGGTGCTGCTGATCGCACTCGGGCTGGCCGCTACCCAAGCTTTTTCCCCGACCTGGTTCTCTCGCATGGCCGACCATAAGGGCCTGGCCGTCGTGGCGCTGCTGTCGACCCTGCTGGTGGTCGCCAGCGTGGTCGGCGATCTTTTCGAGTCGTTGCTCAAGCGCCAGGTTGGCATGAAAGACAGTAGCCGGCTGTTGCCCGGCCATGGTGGCGTGCTCGACCGGATCGACGCGCTGTTGCCCGTGTTTCCGCTGGCCGCCTTGCTGGCCATCTATCTTTGAGTTGATCTGATATGCGTCGTATTACCGTCCTGGGTGCCACCGGCTCGATCGGGGAAAGTACGCTTGATGTGGTCAAGCGCCACCCCGAGCGCTATGCCGTCCATGCGCTGACGGCGCACCGGCAGGTCGACAAACTGGCGGCGCAGTGCCGCGAGTTCCGCCCGGCGCACGCTGTGGTAGGCACCGCCCAGGCCGCAAGCGAGTTGCAGGCGCTGCTGCGTGCCGACGGCATCAAAACCGAGGTGGGCTATGGCGAAGCGGCCCTGGAAGCGGTGGCGGTCGATCCCGCGGCCGATTCGGTGATGGCCGCCATCGTCGGCGCCGCCGGGTTGCGTCCCACGCTGGCCGCGGCGCGGGCGGGCAAGCGCGTGCTGCTGGCCAACAAGGAAGCGCTGGTGATGTCGGGCCGGCTCTTCATGGATGCCGTGCGCGAGCACGGCGCCACGCTGCTGCCGATCGACAGCGAGCACAATGCCATCTTCCAGTGCCTGCCGGCGGACGATCCGCGCCTGAGCGCGGGCGTCTCCAAGATCCTGCTGACGGCTTCCGGCGGCCCGTTCCGGACTCGGGACCCGGCCACCTTGCACGATATCTCGCCGGACGAGGCCTGCGCCCACCCGAACTGGGTGATGGGCCGCAAGATCTCGGTCGACTCCGCCACCATGATGAACAAGGGGCTGGAGGTGATCGAGGCGCACTGGCTGTTCGCCGCGCCGGCGGACCGCATCGAGGTGCTGATCCACCCGCAGAGCATCGTGCATTCGATGGTGTCCTACGCGGACGGCTCGGTGCTGGCCCAGCTCGGCAACCCGGACATGCGTACGCCGATCGCCTACGGGCTCGCCTATCCCGAGCGCATGCACGCGGGCGTTTCCCCGCTGGACCTTACCCGTGCCGGCGCGCTGACCTTCGAAACCCCGGATCTGGCGCGTTTTCCCTGCCTGGGCCTGGCGTTCGACGCCTTGCGGGCGGGCGGGGTGGCCCCGGCCATCCTGAACGCCGCCAACGAGGTTGCCGTCGAGGCGTTCCTGCAAGGCCGGATCCGTTTTACCGACATCGCGCGCATCGTGGCGCAGGTGCTGGCGCAGGCCTCGCTGGGCAGTGTCGACACGCTGGAAGGCGTGATGGACATCGACCAGGATGCGCGCCGCCGCGCTGGCGCCTTGCTGGAAAGCGCGCGTTCGTGCTGACGCCGGAGGCGGTGCGGCCGGGATCGGCGACAATAGCGGCGCACCGGCCGATGCTGGCGCACCGGTTGCCGGGCCTCGTGCCCGGCGTCTACTTTGTGCCATCGGGGCGTTCCAGCCCCTGACGACAAGCTGCCTGCCATGCAAACCGTAATTGCTTTCGTCGCCGCCCTTTGCATCCTGATCTATTTCCATGAAATGGGTCACTACCTGGCCGCGCGCCTGTGCGGGGTCAAGGTGCTGCGCTTCTCGATCGGCTTCGGGCGGCCGCTGGTGCGCTGGGTGTCCAAGGGGCGGGACCGTACCGAGTGGACCATCGCCGCGATTCCGCTCGGCGGCTACGTCAAGATGCTCGATGAGCGGGAGAGCGATCCGGGCCATGACGCGCCGCTCGATCCCGCGGACCTGCCACGCGCCTTCAACCGGCAACCGGTGGCCAAGCGCTTCGCGATTGTGGCGGCTGGTCCGCTGGCCAACTTTGCGCTGGCCATCGTGCTGTATTTCGTGCTGTTTGCCGGCGGCATGCGCGAGGCCGCGCCCATCGTCGCGGCGCCGCCTGCCGGCACCCCCGCGGCTGCGGCGGGCTTGCGCGAGGGCGACCGCGTGCTGGCGCTGCAGGCCAATGGCGAGACCGAGCAGGTGCGTTCCTGGAACGACCTGCGCATGGCCGTGTTCGCCCAGGGCTTTGGCGGCGCCAGCGCGGTGCTGCACGTGCGCGCCGCCGATGGCGCCGAGCGCGATGTGAAGCTGCCGCGGTTGCCGAATACCGGCGGCAATCCCGAACAAGACCCGCTTGCCACCCTGGGGCTGGCCCTCAAGGGCGGGCCGGTGACGATCACTGAAGTCCTGCCGGACTCCGCTGCGCAACGCGCCGGCCTGCGCCAGGGCGATCGCGTGGTGGCCTGGCAAGGACACCCGCTGACCCAGGCTGGCGAACTGATCCGCGGGGTCAGGGCGCAGCCCGGCGCCGAGGTCACGCTTGGCATCGAGCGGGAGGGCCGGCGCCTGGATGTGCCCGTGAAGCTCGATACGGTTCCCGCGGCGCAGGGCGCCAGCGCGGCAGCCGCCGCCACTGGCAAGCTGGGCGCCGCGCTGAGCCAGGCGGTCGAGATGGAAACTGTGCGCTACCAGCCGGTCGAGGCGCTGAGCCGCGCGGTCGGGCAGGTCTGGAGCACCAGCGCGCTCTCGCTCAAGCTGCTCGGAAAGATGCTGGTGGGGCAGGCTTCGCTGCAGAACCTGAGCGGCCCGCTGACCGTGGCGGACTACGCGGGGCGCGCCGCCCACCTCGGCTGGCAGCCCTTTGTCGGCTTCCTGGCGTTGGTCAGTGTTAGCCTCGGTGTATTGAATTTGTTACCTATTCCGGTATTGGATGGGGGGCATTTGCTGTATTATTGCGTTGAATTTTTGACTGGCAGGCCCGTACCAGACCACTGGCAGGCTGTGCTGCAGAAGGTCGGCATCGCCTGCGTCTTGCTCCTGACTTCGCTCGCCTTGTTCAACGATGTCAGCCGGCTGTTTTTAGCGCGCGGCTAGACATAGGTTGCCGGCTGCGGCGTGCGGGTGTCACTGACACCCCGCGCCTGCCGAGCCAAGGCGCAGCCCCGTGAAGCATCGGAGCCCAATCCTGCATGGAATCAAAGAGGGGATCAAGATTGATCAGACATAAGCGCATCTCGCTGGGCGTGCTGGCGAGTGCCATCATCGCAGCCTGGACCCCAGTGAGTTGGGCCGCGGAGCCATTCGTCGTCAAGGACATTCGTGTCGAGGGCCTGCAGCGGGTCGAGCCGGGTACGGTGTTCGGCTACCTGCCGGTCAAGGTCGGCGAAACCTTCAGCGACGACAAGGGCGCGGACGCCATTCGTGCCCTGTATAACACCGGGTTCTTCAAGGACGTCCAGATCCGTTCCGAGGACGGCGTGCTGGTGGTCCAGGTGGAAGAACGTCCCGCCATTTCCCAGCTCGAATTCGTCGGCATCAAGGAATTCGACAAGGACACCCTGCGCCGCTCGTTGCGCGCGGTGGGCGTGGCCGAGGCCCGGTACTACGACAAGGCCCTGATCGACAAGGCAGAGCAGGAGCTCAAGCGTCAGTACGTGGCGCGTGGCTACTATGCCGCCGACGTCCAGACCACGATCACCCCGGTCGACCGCAACCGCGTGTCGGTGGTGTTCAATGTCGACGAAGGTCCGGTGGCCAAGATCCGCCAGATCAATATCGTCGGCAACAAGGCCTTCAAGGAAAGCACGCTGCGCGATGAAATGCAGCTGTCGACTCCGAACTGGCTGTCCTGGTACACCAAGAACGACCTGTATTCCAAGCAGAAGCTCACCGCCGACCTGGAAGCACTGCGTTCGTACTATCTGAACCGTGGCTACCTCGAGTTCGCCATCGAATCGACGCAGGTGTCGATCACGCCGGACAAGAAGGACATCTTCCTGACGCTGAACATCAAGGAAGGCGACCAGTACAAGGTGTCGGATATCCGCCTGGCGGGCGAGCTGCTCGGCAAGCAGGCCGAGATGGAAAAGCTGCTCAAGCTGCAGAAGGGCGAGGTCTTCTCGTCCGAGAAGCTGACCCAGAGCACCAAGGCCATTACCGACCTGCTGGGCACCTACGGCTACGCGTTCACCACCATCAACCCGCAGCCGCAGATCGACAAGGAAAAGCGTGAAGTCGCGCTGACCCTGATGGTCGATCCTGGCCGTCGCGTCTATGTGCGCCGCGTCAACGTGGTGGGCAACAGCAAGACGCGCGACGAAGTGGTGCGCCGCGAAATGCGCCAGATGGAAAGCTCGTGGTTCGACAGCGAAAAGCTGACGCAATCGCAGGCCCGTATCAACCGTACCGGCTACTTCACCGACACAAACATCACCACCGAGGACGTGCCCGGCGCGCCCGACCAGGTCGATGTCAACGTCAACGTGACCGAGAAGCCGACCGGGCAGATCAGCCTGGGCCTGGGCTTCTCCTCCACGGACAAGCTGGTGCTGCAAGCCGGCCTGCGCCAGGACAACGTGTTCGGGTCGGGTACCAGCCTGGGCCTGGACGTGAACACCGCGAAGTCCTTCCGCACGATCTCGCTGACGCAGTACGACCCGTATTTCACGGTGGACGGCATCAGCCGCTCAACCGATATCTACTACCGTACGTCGCGGCCGCTGTACTACACCGGTGACCAGGACTACAAGATCGTATCGGAAGGCGGCAACGTCAAGTTCGGCGTGCCGTTTACGGAAACCGATACCGTGTTCTTCGGTATCGGCTACGAGCGCACCCAGGTGACCATTTCGCCGAACACGCCGATCCAGTACGGCCAGTGGCTGAACAAGATCGGCAAGTCGAGCGGCGATCCGATCAACAACTTCCCGTTCACGATCGGCTGGGCCCGCGATCGCCGCGACAGCGCGCTGGTCCCCACCAAGGGACCCTACACGCAGGTCAACCTTGAAGTGGGCGTGCCCGGCGGCGATACGCAGTACTATCGCGCCAGTGCCCAGCAGCAATATTTCTATCCGCTGTCCAAGGCCTTCACGCTGGCCTTCAACGGTGAAGTGGCTTACGGTCACGGCTATGGCAACACGCCGTTCCCGGTGTTCAAGAACTTCTACGCCGGTGGTATCGGTTCGGTTCGCGGCTACCAGACCAGTACGCTGGGCAAGAAGGACCAGAACGGCAACCCGATTGGTGGCGCTTCCAAGATGATCGGCAACGTCGAATTCATCTTCCCGCTGCCGGGCTCTGGCGTGGACCGGACCCTGCGCCTGTTCACCTTCTTCGACTTTGGTAACGTGTACGAGGAAGGGGCCCCGATACTGTTCAGCCAGCTCAAGTATTCGACGGGCCTGGGCATGTCCTGGCTCTCGCCGATCGGTCCGCTCAAGATCAGCGTGGGCTTCCCGCTGAAGAAGGACGAGACCGACAAGGTGCAGCGCTTCCAGTTCCAGATCGGTACTGCGTTCTGATCGGGCATAGAAGATAGAAGATTGAGGAACGGATTCATGAAAACAACATTCCCACTGATCAAAAGCCTGACGGCGGCTGCGCTGACGGTTGGTGCGCTGCTGGCAGCCGCGCCCGCCACGGCGCAGGAAGCGCGCATCGCCGCGGTCAATTCCGAGCGTATCCTGCGTGATTCGGTGCCTGCCAAGCAGGCCCAGGTCAAGCTGGAACAGGAGTTCTCCAAGCGCGACCGCGAGTTGCAGGACATGGCCCAGAAGATCAAGGGCATGGCCGACAAGCTCGACAAGGACACCGCCGTGCTGGCCGATGCCGACCGCCAGCGCCGTCAACGCGAAGTGGCCGATCTCGATCGCGAATTCCAGCGCAAGCAACGTGAATTCCGCGAGGACCTGAACCAGCGCCGCAACGAGGAACTGGCCCAGGTGCTCGAGCGCGCCAACCGCGTGATCCGTCAGCTTGCGGAGCAGCGCAAGTACGACCTGATCGTGCAAGAGGCCGTGTACGTCAATCCTCGCATCGACATTACCGACGATGTGATGAAAGCGTTGAACGCCGGCAGCAAGTAAGCTGCCAGTTTTCGCCGTCCAAGGAAGTACTGCCATGCAAACACCCACACTGGGTCAGCTCGCCACCGATACCGGCGCGCAGGTTGTGGGTGATCCCGACCTCGCCGTGCGCGGCCTCGCGCCGCTCGACCAGGCCGGTCCCGACCAGCTCTCGTTTCTCTCGAATCCCCTGTACCTGCCGCAGGCGCTGGCCTCCGGCGCCGGCGCCGTGATTGTGTCGGCGACCGACCTGGAGCGCATTCGCGCCGAAGGGCAGGCCGACGGCCGCAACTGGCTGGTGGCACGCAATCCCTACGTGTGCTTTGCGCGAATCGCGCAGGGGTTCGATCGCCGCGCCAATACCGACCACCGTACCGGCATCGACCCGCGCGCCAGCGTGGCGCCCGATGCCGTGGTGCCGGCGTCCTGCTTTATTGGCCCCAACGTGGTGATCGAGAGTGGGGCCCGGCTAGGCGAGCGGGTGCGTATCCTGGCCAACGGCTTTGTCGGCGCCGGGGCGCAGATTGGCGATGACACGCTGATCTACGCCAATGTCTCGGTCTATCACCAATGCGTGGTGGGCATGAGGTGCATACTGCACAGCGGTGTGGTGCTGGGGGCGGATGGCTTCGGCTTTGCCCCGGACATTGGCCCGGCTGGCGTCGAGTACGTCAAGATTCCCCAGACCGGCCGCGCTGTGCTGGGCAATGACGTCGAGGTCGGCGCCAATACCGCCATCGACCGCGGCGCCATGGCCGACACGGTCATCGAGGACGGCTGCAAGCTCGACAACCAGGTACAGATCGCGCATAACGTGCGGGTGGGCGCGCATACTGTGATCGCGGGATGCGCAGCGATTGCCGGCAGTACCAAGGTCGGGCGCTTCTGCGTGATCGGGGGGTCTGCCAACTTTGCCGGCCACCTGAACATTGCCGACCGCACCACGGTGTCCGGTGGCACTTCGATCACTAAATCCATTTCCAAGCCCGGCGGGCATTTCACCAGCGTGTTCCCGGTCCAGCCGCATGGCGAGTGGGAACGCACCGCAGCCACCTTGCGAGGCCTGAGCAAATTGCGCGATCGCGTGATCCAGCTCGAGAAGCGCTTGCAAGGGCAGGACGCCGGCAAATCTATCCAGCATACCGAAGAGAAAAAACCATGAACGCCGTCGATATCGACATCCGCAAGATCCTCAAGCTGCTGCCGCATCGTTACCCGTTCCTGATGGTAGACCGCGTGCTTGAACTGGAGCCGCAAAAGCGTATCAAAACGCTGAAGAACGTCACCATGAACGAGCCGTACTTCCAGGGCCATTTCCCGGGTCACCCCGTAATGCCGGGTGTGATGATCCTCGAAGCGCTGGCGCAGTCGGCCGGCTTGCTGACCTTCGGCGAAGACGTAGAGCGCAAGGAAGACTCGCTGTATTACTTGGTCGGCATCGACGGCGCGCGCTTCAAGCAGGTCGTGACGCCGGGCGACCAGCTGCACATGACGGTATCTGTCGAGCGCTATATCCGCGGCATCTGGAAGTTCAAGGCATTTGCCACCGTCGACGACAAGGTGGCTTGTGAAGCTGAGTTGATGTGCACCGTCAAACAAGCCGACTAAGAAACCTGCCTTCGGGGCTACGCCCTGGGCAGGTCTTGGACGTATTTGGCTCACTGTGTTGACCGTTCAATCTTTTCATCTCAGACCATAGGACAGGACGCATGACGCAAATCCATCCCAGCGCACTGGTTGACCCGAAGGCCGAGCTTGCAGCCGACGTGACCGTCGGGCCGTTTTCCATCGTGGGTCCCAACGTGCGCCTTGGCAGCGGTACCCAGGTGGGCGCGCATACCACCATCGAAGGGCATACCACCGTTGGCGCGGATAACCGCATCGGGCCTTACGCTTCGGTGGGCGGCACGCCGCAGGACATGAAGTACCGCAACGAGCCGACCCGGCTTGTGATCGGTGATCGCAATACCATTCGCGAATTCACCACCATCCACACCGGCACGGTGCAGGACCAGGGCGTGACCAGCATCGGCGACGACAACTGGATCATGGCCTACGTGCACATCGCGCACGATTGCCAGGTGGGCAATCACACGGTGTTCTCCAGCAACGCGCAGATCGCCGGCCACGTGCAGGTGGGCGACTGGGCCATTCTTGGCGGGATGAGCGGGGTGCACCAGTTCGTGCGCATCGGCGCGCACGCCATGCTGGGCGGCGCCTCTGCCCTGGTGCAGGACCTGCCGCCGTTCGTGATCGCCGCTGGCGACAAGGGCGGCAATAAGGCTACGCCGCACGGCATCAACGTGGAAGGCATGCGCCGCCGTGGCTTTGACGCCGCGCAGATCGCGGCCCTGCGCCAGGCTTACAAGGTACTGTACAAGTCCGACCTGAGCTTTGAAGCCGCCCGCAACGAGATCGCGCAACTGATTGCGCAGGCCGAAGGCACCGCCACGGCTGCGTTGCAGGATTTCCTCGACTTCATTGCCGCCACGCAGCGCGGCATTGTGCGCTGAAGCCGGATACAGCCATGGTCGATGGTGTCCTACCGGCCATGGAGGCCACGCCGGTTGCGGCGGGTGCGGGCAATCGCGGCACCATTGCCATGGTGGCTGGCGAGAACTCCGGCGACCTGCTTGCCTCCCTGCTGATGGGCGGGCTCAAGGCCCGCCTCGGTGAAGTGAGCTACGCCGGCATCGGCGGCCCCCGCATGATGGCGCAGGGGTTCGAGTCGCAATGGCCGATGGACACCCTCTCGGTCAACGGCTACGTGGAGGTGCTGGGCTCGCTGCGCGAGATTCTCGCCACGCGCCGCGCCATCAAGGAAAAGCTGCTGGCGCAGCCGCCGCTGTGCTTCATCGGCGTGGACGCGCCGGATTTCAACTTCGGGCTCGAGGTGCCGCTGCGCCGTGCCGGCATTCCGGTGGTGCACTTCGTCAGCCCGTCGATCTGGGCCTGGCGCGGCGGGCGCATCCGCACCATCGCGCGCGCGGTCGACCACATCCTGTGCCTGTTTCCGTTCGAGCCGGAGATCTACGCCCGCGCCGGGATTCCCGCCACCTATGTGGGCCATCCGCTGGCCGACGTGATCCCGATGGTGCCGGACACGCAGGGCGCCCGCGAGAAGCTTGGCCTGCCGGCCGGGCCGCGCGTGGTGGCCGTGCTGCCCGGTAGCCGGCAGTCCGAGGTGCGCAACCTGGGCGCGACGTTCTTCGCGGCCATGGCGCGCATGCACAGCATGGACGGCAATCTCGCCTTTGTGCTGCCGGTTGCCAGCGCGCCGCTGCGAGAGATTGTCGCGGGCCTGCACCAGCAGTATCCGCAGATCCCGCTGACCGTTGTCGACGGGCAGTCTCACTTGGCCATGGAAGCCGCCGACGTGATCCTGCTGGCTAGCGGTACCGCCACGCTGGAGGCCGCGCTGTACAAGAAGCCCATGGTGATTTCGTACAAGGTGCCCTGGCTGACCGCGCAGATCATGAAGCGGCAGGGTTATCTGCCGTATGTGGGCCTGCCCAACATCCTGTCCGGGCGTTTTGTCGTGCCCGAGTTGTTGCAGGATGACGCCACACCCGAGGCATTGGCGCGCGAGACGCTGCTGCAGTTGAACGACGAAGGCAATACCGCGTTCCTGCGGGACCATTTCACCCAGATGCACCAGACGCTTAAACGCAATACCGCCGAGATCGCTTCGGCCGTGGTCGCCGACCTGATCCGGCAGCGGAGGGGCGTGTAATGGCGCGCCGACCCACAGCCACCGCGAAGGGCGATGCGGCCCAGCTCGGCTTTGACCTGGCCGGCGCCGCCGCGCAGGCACGCCACTTGTGCGGCGTGGACGAAGCGGGCAGGGGCCCGCTGGCCGGCCCGGTCTATGCCGCCGCCGTGGTGCTGGATCCGGCCCGCCCGATCCAGGGCCTGGCGGACTCCAAGGTGCTGACCGCGCGCCGCCGCGAGGCGCTGTTCGACGAGATTCGCGAGCGCGCCCTGGGCTGGCATATCGCCCAGGCTTCGGTGGAAGAAATCGACACGATCAACATCCTGCATGCCACCATGCTGGCCATGCAGCGTGCCGTGCATGGCCTGGCTGATTCCGGCCTGGAGCCGGACCTGGTGCAGGTCGACGGCAACCGCTGCCCGCAGGTGCGCTTTGCGGTCGAGGCCATCGTGAAAGGCGATGCCAAGGTGCAGGCCATCTCGGCGGCTTCCATCCTCGCCAAGGTGGCGCGAGACCGCGAGTTGCTGGTGCTGCATGCCGCATACCCGCAGTACGGCTTCGATGCCCACGCCGGTTACGGCACGCCGCAGCACCTGGCCGCGCTCACCGAGTTCGGCGCCACGCCGCACCACCGGCGCTCGTTTGCGCCCGTGCGCGAAGCCATCGCGATGGGGCGGATCGCGCCCGTGGCCGCCATCCCGGCGCCAGCATTCCCGGAGCCGCTACAGTGAAACACGTCACGTCGCGCGAAAACGCGCTGTTCAAGCACCTCAAGGCACTGACTGGTTCCACGCATGCACGCCGCAAGGCGGGGCAGTCGGTGCTGGATGGCGTGCACCTGGCGCAAGCCTACCTGGACGCGCTGGGTCAGCCGGTGCAGTGCGTGGTGTCGGAGCGGCACTACGATCATGCCGAGGTGGCGCAGCTGCTCAGGCAGATCGAGCCCGAGCGCGTGGTCCTGCTGGCGGATGCCTTGTTCGATCTGATCGCCGGCGTGGTCAACGGCATCGACCTGATGCTGGTCATCGATACGCCCTCCGGCCACTTGCCGTCGCATATCGACACCGATTGCATCATCCTGGACGGCGTCCAGGATGCCGGCAACGTCGGCTCTATCCTGCGCAGCGCCGCGGCCGCAGGCATCCAGCACGCCTTCCTCGTCACGGGCAGCGCCTTCGCCTGGTCCACCAAGACCCTGCGGGCCGCCATGGGCGCCAATTTCCACCTGAACATTGTCGAGCACTGCACGCTCGACATGCTGGCGCCGCGCCTGGCGGTGCCGCTGCTGGCCACGTCCTCGCACGCGCAGGCAGCCGTGTTCGACACCGATCTGCGC
Organism: Cupriavidus sp. GW821-FHT02F09; assembly: GCF_059421605.1. Classification (NCBI taxonomy): domain Bacteria; kingdom Pseudomonadati; phylum Pseudomonadota; class Betaproteobacteria; order Burkholderiales; family Burkholderiaceae; genus Cupriavidus; species Cupriavidus sp. GW821-FHT02F09. The sequence goes on along the minus strand of NZ_JBWKVH010000002.1, from coordinate 185,478 downwards.
GCACCTGTAGGCTGGGTGGTCGGCAATGAAGGCGCGGGCGTGAGCCCGGAATGGATGGCCAAGGTCAGCCGCACGGTGGGCATTCCCCAGCCGGGCGGGCTGGAATCGCTGAATGTGGCGGCCGCGACGGCGATCTGCCTGTTCGAAGCGGTGCGGCAGCGCCGCCCTGGTTAAGCCTGCCACCACTTCGCCGCACTGACGGGCCTGCGCGCCCGCCGCGCGGCGTCAGCCTGACTCAATAGTTGCTGTCGCGGTCCACCTTGATCTCCTGCAGGATCGTGGTGGCGATCTCTTCGATCGACTTGTGGGTGGACGACAGCCACTTGATGCCCTCGCGGCGCATCATGGCCTCGGCCTCGTTGACCTCGTAGCGGCAGTTTTCCGGCGCGGCGTACTTGCTGCCCGGGCGCCGCTCGTTGCGGATCTCGGCCAGGCGCTGCGGGTTGATCGACAACCCGAAGATCTTGCTCTTGAACGCGTAGAGTGCGGTAGGCAGCTTGCCGCGCTCGAAGTCGTCGGGAATCAACGGGTAATTGGCCGCCTTCAGCCCGTACTGCATGGCCAGGTAAAGGCTGGTCGGGGTCTTGCCGCTGCGCGACACGCCCACCAGGATGATGTCGGCCTCGGCCAGGTTCTTGTGCGACTGGCCATCGTCATGCGCGAGCGAGAAGTTGATCGCCTCGATGCGGTTCTGGTAGGCCTCGGTGTCCGCGTTCTGGTGAAAACGTCCGATCGCATGGGTGGACTTCAGCCCGAGTTCCTTTTCCAGCGGCTCGATAAAGGTCTGGAACATGTCCAGGATCATGGCCTTGGCGCGGCGGATCGCCTTGTTCGACTCCTGGTTGACCAGGGTGGTGAAGACGATGGGCTGCACGCCTTCCGCGTAGAAGGCCTCGTTGATCTTGCCCACCGCGATGTGCGCTTTTTCGGGCGTGTCGACGAACGGCATGCGCACCTTGCGGAAACGCATCTCGAACTGGGCCAGGATCGAGTGGCTGAAGGTCTCGGCGGTAATGCCGGTGCCATCGGAGACGATAAAGACCGTGCGGATGGCGGGGCGCTCCTCCTCCTTACGCGGTTCCTGGGGGTGCTGCGGCGCAAGGGGCGCGGCGGGAGCGTCGGGCTGGGGAGCGTCGGGGAGGGACATGTATGGACAATTATTTTTGAATCCGCGTTCCGCGAAAGTGCGGTGCGGCACGGTAGAATAGCGGCGATCTTTTCGCTAAGCAATTCCGCCAGCGCTGTTGGCACAACGATTCGGCCACGAATTGTCAACAATGTGCGCTGCAGCAATCACGATCGCACACCGATTGTGAGCCGCTGGGGCTGTTTAGCCAAGCGATCCGTCCGGTAGCAGAACTCCAACAATATTCCGGGCGTCAGCAACAGGTTTCTTACTTTGTTTTGAGGCTTTTATGAACAACCCGGCAATTGACGGCGCATACCTGCTGCCGTTCGAGCAGTTGCGCAAGGAAGATGTGGAAACCGTGGGCGGCAAGAACTCGTCGCTCGGCGAGATGATCTCGCAGCTGGCGGAAGCTGGCGTGCGTGTGCCCGGCGGCTTTGCCACCACTTCGCTGGCTTTCCGCGACTTCCTCGCTCATAGCAACCTGACCCAACGCATCTCCGATCGCCTGAAGGCCCTCAACGTCGACGACGTCAAGGCCCTGGCCGAAGCCGGTGCCGAGATCCGCAGCTGGGTCGTCGAAGCGCCGTTCCAGCCCCGCCTGGAAAAGGAAATCCGCGAGTTCTACGCGCGTGCCGAGGAGCGCGAAGGCGCCGAGGCTTCGTTCGCCGTGCGTTCGTCGGCGACCGCCGAAGACCTGCCGGATGCATCGTTCGCCGGCCAGCAGGAGTCGTACCTCAACGTCAGCGGCATTGACGATGTGCTGGACAAGATCCGCCACGTGTTCGCCTCGCTGTACAACGACCGCGCCATTTCCTATCGCGTGCACAAGGGCTTCGCGCACGACATCGTCGCGCTGTCCGCCGGCGTGCAGCGCATGGTGCGCTCGGATGTGGGCGCCGCAGGCGTGATGTTCACCATCGACACCGAATCCGGCTTCCCCGATGTCGTCTTCATCACCTCCAGCTACGGCCTGGGCGAAACGGTGGTGCAGGGCGCGGTCAACCCGGACGAGTTCTACGTCTTCAAGCCCACGCTGCAAGCGGGCAAGTACCCCATCATCCGCCGCTCGATCGGCTCCAAGCTGATCAAGATGGAATTCACCGCGCCGGGCGAAGCCGGCCGCGTCAAGACCGTCGACGTGCCCATCGAACTGCGCAACCGCTACTCCATCACCGACGCCGATGTGTCGGAGCTGGCCAAGTACGCGATGATCATCGAGAAGCACTACGGCCGCCCGATGGACATCGAGTGGGGCAAGGACGGCCGCGACGGCAAGATCTACATCCTGCAGGCCCGCCCGGAAACGGTGAAGAGCCAGTCCGCCGGCAAGGCAGAGCAGCGCTTCAAGCTCAAGGGCACCGCGCCCGTGCTGACCAGCGGCCGCGCCATCGGCCAGAAGATCGGCACCGGCCGTGTCCGTGTGATCAATGACCCGTCCGAAATGGAGCGCGTGCAGCCCGGCGACGTGCTGGTTGCCGACATGACCGATCCCAACTGGGAGCCGGTGATGAAGCGCGCCGCCGCCATCGTGACCAACCGCGGCGGCCGTACCTGCCACGCGGCCATCATCGCGCGCGAGCTGGGCGTGCCCGCCGTGGTCGGCTGCGGCGACGCCACCGACCTGCTCAAGGACGGCACGCTGGTGACGGTGTCGTGCGCCGAGGGCGATGAAGGCCGCATCTACGACGGCTTGCTGGAAACCGAGGTCACCGAAGTGCAGCGCGGCGAAATGCCGGAGATCGACGTCAAGATCATGATGAACGTCGGCAACCCGCAACTGGCCTTCGACTTCTGCCAGATCCCGAACCAGGGTGTTGGCCTGGCCCGCCTCGAGTTCATCATCAACAACAACATCGGTGTCCACCCGAAGGCCATCCTCGACTACCCGCAAGTCGATGCCGACCTGAAGAAGGCCGTGGAAAGCGTGGCCCGTGGCCATGCCAGCCCGCGTGCGTTCTACGTGGACAAGCTGGCTGAAGGCATCGCCACCATCGGCGCGGCGTTCTACCCGAAGCCCGTCATCGTGCGCCTGTCGGATTTCAAGTCCAACGAGTACAAGAAGCTGATCGGCGGCTCGCGCTACGAGCCGGACGAAGAAAACCCCATGCTGGGTTTCCGTGGCGCCTCGCGCTACATCTCCGAAGACTTTGCCGAAGCCTTCGAGATGGAATGCAAGGCCATGAAGCGCGTGCGCGACGACATGGGCCTGACCAACGTCGAGATCATGGTGCCGTTCGTGCGCACGCTCGGCCAGGCCGAGAAGGTCATCGGCCTGCTGGCCAAGCACGGACTGAAGCGCGGCGAGAACGGCCTGCGCGTCATCATGATGTGCGAAGTGCCGTCCAACGCCATCCTGGCTGAAGAGTTCCTGCAGTACTTCGATGGCTTCTCGATCGGCTCGAACGACTTGACCCAGCTCACGCTGGGCCTGGACCGGGACTCCGGCATGGAGCTGCTGGCCAAGGACTTCGACGAACGCGACCCGGCCGTCAAGTTCATGCTGTCGCGCGCTATCTCTACCGCGCTGCGCCTGGACAAGTACGTTGGCATTTGCGGCCAAGGCCCCTCGGACCACCCGGACTTTGCGCTGTGGCTGGCCAAGGAAGGCATCAAGTCGATCTCGCTGAATCCGGATTCGGTGGTCGATACCTGGAAGCAACTGGCTTCCTGAGGCATTTGACGTCACAATAGCGGTACACCGGCCCTGCGCCAGGTGTTCCGAACCCCCGCAGGCGCCCTGGCGCTGCGGGGGTTTTTTGTTTTGGCCGTGGCCAGGACAAACGTAGGTAAGCACGTAAGCAAGTAAGCAGTTAAGCAAGGAGGCAAAGATGGCGCCGTACTACATCTGGTTTGCGCTGGCCGCGGTGCTGGTGATCGCGGAACTGGGCCTCGGCACCTTGTATTTGCTGATGGTGGCGCTGGGCGCCGCGGCGGGTGGCCTGGGTGCGCTGGCCGGGCTTGGTGCAGCCGCCCAGACCCTGCTGGCGGCGCTGGTGGCGCTAGCGGGCTTTGTCGCGCTGCGGCGCTCCCGCTATGGGCGCGTGAGGCGCGATGCGGCGGAGCGCGATCCCAACGTCAACCCGGACATCGGCCAGGAGCTAGAAGTGCCGGCCTGGGGCGACGCCGGGCGGGCACGCGTGCGCTACCGCGGCACCGACTGGGACGTGGAACTCCAGGCGGCTGGCCCGGCAGCGCCCGGGCGTTTTCGCATCGTCGAGGTGCGCGGCAACACGCTCTTCGTCAGCCCGCGATAGAGCAAGGTAGGGCGAGGCAGGGCGTGGCCTCGGTTTTCCCCGTTTTTTGCAGTTCGTTTTTCTCAACCCCGTCACGGAGGTCCCATGTTCGAATTCTTCGGCAGCCTGCTGCCCCTGCTGATCCTGGTCGCCGTCATCGTGCTGGTGGCGCAAAGCTTCAAGATCGTGCCGCAGCAACATGCCTGGGTGCTGGAACGCCTCGGCAAGTACCGCGCCACGCTGACGCCGGGGCTGACTGTCGTGCTGCCCTTCATCGATCGCGTGGCCTACAAGCATGTCCTGAAGGAAATCCCGCTCGATGTGCCGAGCCAGATCTGCATCACCAGGGACAACACGCAATTGCAGGTGGACGGCGTGTTGTATTTCCAGGTAACCGATCCGATGAAGGCATCCTACGGGTCCAGCAATTTCGTGGTGGCTATCACCCAGTTGTCGCAGACCACGCTGCGCTCGGTGATCGGCAAGCTGGAGCTGGACAAGACCTTCGAGGAGCGCGAGTACATCAACCACAGCGTGGTCAATGCGCTGGACGAGGCCGCCGCGAGCTGGGGCGTGAAGGTGCTGCGCTACGAGATCAAGGATCTCACGCCACCCAAGGAAATCCTGCATGCGATGCAGGCGCAGATTACCGCCGAGCGTGAAAAGCGCGCGCTGATCGCCGCGTCGGAAGGCAAGCGCCAGGAGCAGATCAACCTGGCCACGGGCGCGCGCGAGGCCGCCATCCAGAAGTCCGAAGGCGAGCGGCAGGCGGCCATCAACCGGGCACAGGGCGAGGCTTCGGCGATCCTGGCGGTGGCGGAGGCCAACGCGCAGGCCATCGAGAAGATCGGGCATGCCATCCGCACGGACGGTGGCATGGAGGCGGTGAACCTGAAGGTGGCCGAGGAGTACGTGAGCGCCTTCGGCAATCTGGCCAAGCAGGGCAACACGCTGATCGTGCCGGGCAACCTTGGCGACATGAGCACCATGATTGCGTCGGCGCTGCAGATCGTCAAAGGCCAGCAGAAGGGGGCTTGAAGCGAGGGGGCTTGAAGGAGAAGGCTTGCACAGAGCAGGCAGTCATGCGGCGTGCCGCCGGGCTGCCTTGGTCTTTTACTCCTTGCCCGCACCCTTCATGATGCGTGCCTTCTCCCGCTGCCAGTCGCGGTCCTTCTCGGTTTCGCGCTTGTCGAACATCTTCTTGCCCTTGGCCAGCCCGATCTCGCATTTGACGCGTCCGCGCGTGTAATGCAGGTTGAGCGGCACGATCGTGAAGCCGCGCTGCTCCACCTTGCCGATCAGGCGCTTGATCTCTTCTGCCTTGAGCAGCAGCTTGCGGGTGCGCACCGCGTCGGGCGAGATGTGGGTGGATGCGCTGTTCAGCGCGCTGATATGGGCGCCGATCAGGAACAGCTCGGCGTCGCGAATGACCACGTAGCCTTCCTTGATCTGCACGCGTCCCGCGCGGATCGCCTTGACTTCCCAGCCCTCGAGCACGATCCCCGCCTCATATCGCTCTTCGATGAAGTAGTCGAAAAAGGCTTTCTTGTTGTCTGCGATGGTCATGCGGTCCGGATAGTGGAAATGGAGATAAGTAAAACAAGCACCAAAAAACGTAGGGGAAAGACGCTGCAGGGCCGTGCAAGGCCGTCAGGCCGCGGTTTGGGCGCTATCGTGCGCGCCCGGGGTGCCGTCGGCGCGCGCGTGGGCTAAAATCGGGATTCTAGCAAACCGGCCCGCTCCGGTGGATTCCGCAGTGCGTCATGGCGCTGGCGGCGCCTGCGCGGGCCATGATTCCCCACTACATGGCAGACGTCCATAAATCCGTGCTGCTCGGCCATTCCGCCGAGCAGATGTACAACCTGGTCACGCAAGTCGAGGACTATCCCAAGTTCCTCCCCTGGTGCGGTGGCGTGGAGGTGTTCGAGCAGACCGAGACGATGCTCGACGCCAAGATCTACATCCACTTCAACGGCATCAAGCAGTATTTCCACACCCGCAATACGCAGGAGCGGCCCACCAAGATCGATATGGTGTTCGAGGATGGCCCCTTCAAGACCTTCAGCGGTTCCTGGCGCTTCACGCCGTTGCGCGAGGATGCCTGCAAGATCGAATTTCACCTGCATTACGAGTTTTCCAGCTTCCTGCTGGAGAAAATCATCGGGCCGGTGTTCAGCATGATCGCCAATACGTTTGTCGATGCGTTCGTCAAGCGTGCCGAAATGGTCTACGGCAATGGCTGAGCACGACGCCGGCACCGCGGCTCCGGTGCGCATCTCGGTTTGCTATGCCCGCCCAGGCGACGCCTTCCTGAAGGAGGTCGAGGTGCCCTTCGGCACCAGCATTGTCGCCGCGATCGCGGCCTCGGGCCTGCTGCAGGCTTGTCCTGAGGTGGATCCCGCCACCATGCGGGTCGGCATCTTCAGCAAGCTCAAGACGCCGGATACCCTGGTGCGGGCCGGCGACCGCGTCGAGGTCTATCGCCCGCTGGTGGCCGATCCCCAGTCGGCCCGCAACCGGCGCGTGCAAAAGACCCGCAAGGGCGGCACGCGCGAAGGGCAGAAATGGCTGCGTGGCGGCTGACAGGCCCCGGCGCGGAGCTGCGCACGCGCTCAGACGCAGTTTTGTGCGAGCGCGGCGTTGACGCGTTGCAATTCGGCTTGCCGCTCGTCATCGTTCAGTTGCTGCGGCGAGCCATCTGGCGCTGACACGGCAATGCGGCGGTTCTGCTGCAGGGACGTCGCATAGTTGCGCGATTGCGCGCAGCGCACCTGGCGCTCCTGCGCGGCCAGGTCCTTGGCGGCCTGGTCCGCTTCGGCCTTTGCCTGCGCGGCGCGGCGTTTCTCGAAGGCTTCCTCGGCACTTGCCATGGACTCGGCTTTCACACTGCCATTGCCCTTTGCGCCCGGCGCCGGCGCAGCCTGGGTGGCGGCGGCAACGCCTGCAGGGCTGGTTGCAGCGGCTGGCGGCTCGACCGGGCGCAAGCTGCCGGCAAAGCGTCCAGGTGCCTTGATCACGCTGGCGGCAGGCACCGAGGGCGGCGGCGGCACGTCGCTGTAGACCATGCGGCCGCTGCCGTCGCGCCACTGCCATTGTGAATCCGCCTGGGCGGTGGCTGCCTGGCACAGGCAGGCGAGGGCGGCCAGCGTGGCGAGCTTGATGTGCGCGGTCGATCGTTTCATGGCTTAGCGTGTTGGGGCAGCCTGCGGTGAGAGTGCGTGCGGCAGCAGGGCGCATAGGGCTGGAACCCCGCTTTGCGAGTGACTCGTGCGCCCTTGGCTGACGGGATTGGCCGCTAGTTTAGGCAGACTTGTCGACAGCGTGCAAGCGAACCGACCAGGCCACGCCAATCATGAGCAACGCGATGGCCGCGATCTCCAGCGGGCGCGGCAGGCGATGGTCGAAGACAAAGCCGTACGCCAGCGCGAACAGCGTCTCGAATACGATCATTTGCCCCGAGAGCGTAAGTGGCAGGCGGCGGCTGGAGATATTCCAGAGGTTGTTGCCGATCAGTGACGCACCAAGCGCCACGGCCGCGTTGACCATCCAGAACCACTGCCAGTCGCGGCCGCCGCTGGCCGCATCCAGGCTGTCGCCGGCGACCAGCCAGCCCAGCAGTGCCAGCAGCGCAAGCACCACCGATACCACGCCGGTGGAGATGCCATACAGCGCGGACCATTCATTGCCGCTGTACTGCGGGTTGCGCTGCAGGTAGCGTGCGTTGTCGACCGCGTAGAGCGTCCAGCACACCAGCGCGCCGGCCGCGCACATCACGCCGGCCAGCCGTTGCCAGACCGTGCGCACCGCCTCGCCCGCGGCAGCGCCGTGCGCATGTCCGCCGCCGGCGAACAGGTCGATATTGATGCAGGCGATGCCGGCGGCCACCACCAGCAGCGGCCAGATCAGGCGCGACAGCGGCACGGCGCCATGGTCGCGCCGGCCCATGATGGTCACGGAGATGGGCAGGGTGCCGATGATCAGCGAGGTGGGGCCCACGCCGGCCAGCTGCACGCCGAACGCCAGCAGCACGTAGTACAACAGGTTGCCGGTGAAGGCCTGGCGCAGCAGCGCAAGGCAGTCTGCGCGCGTGAGCTTGCGCGCAATGCGCTTCATCAGCGGCAGCGCGGCGATGAAGGCGACCAGCCCATAGGCCAGGTAGCGGCCGATCGCGAGTTCCCAGGGGGAGAAGACGGGCAGCAGCTTGGGGGCGATAAACACCATGCCCCAGAAGGCGCCGGCCAGCAGGCCGCACAGTACGCCAATACCCATTGTGGCTTGCCTATCCCTGAAAAAAAGACAAAGAGCATAGCAGACTTGAACAAGGGCACTCGCAGGCGCGTCAAGAAACGTGCCATTCCTGTATAATTCGGTTTTGCGCCTAGAGGAATTGCTATGCGTCTTGTCCAGAAAGCACTCACATTCGATGACGTGCTCCTCGTGCCGGCCTATTCGTCGGTACTGCCCCGGGATGTTTCGCTCCGTACCCGCCTGACCCGTTCGATCGAATTGAACATTCCGCTGGTATCCGCCGCCATGGATACCGTCACGGAAGCCCGCCTGGCAATTGCCATGGCGCAGGCCGGTGGTATCGGCATCGTCCACAAGAACCTGAAGCCGGCCGACCAGGCCCGGGAAGTGGCGCGCGTGAAGCGCTACGAATCCGGCGTGCTGCGTGACCCGATCACCATTCCCCCCGACATGAAGATCCGCGATGTGATTGCACTATCACATCAATACGGCATCTCCGGTTTCCCGGTGGTGGAAGGCAAGACCGTGGTCGGCATCATCACCAACCGCGACCTGCGTTTCGAGGAAGAACTGGACGCGCCCGCGCGCGCCAAGATGACGCCGCGCGAGAAGCTCGTCACGGTGGGCGAAGACGCATCGCTGGAAGACGCCAAGCGCCTGATGAACCGCCACCGCCTCGAGCGTGTGCTGGTGGTCAACAAGGACTTCGAGCTCAACGGCCTGATCACCGTCAAGGACATCCAAAAGGCAGTGGAACATCCGCTGGCCAGCAAGGATGACCGCGGCCAGCTGCGGGTCGGCGCCGCAGTCGGCGTGGGCCCTGATAACGACGAACGCGTCGACCTGCTGGTCAAGGCTGGCGTGGACGTGATCGTGGTCGATACCGCCCACGGCCACAGCCAGGGCGTGCTGGACCGCGTGCGCTGGGTCAAGCAGAACTACCCGCAAGTGCAGGTGATCGGCGGCAACATCGCCACCGGTGCTGCCGCGCGCGCGCTGGTCGATCATGGCGCCGACGGCGTCAAGGTCGGCATCGGCCCGGGCTCGATCTGCACCACCCGTATCGTTGCTGGCGTGGGCGTGCCACAGATCACTGCGGTCTCCAACGTGGCCGAAGCCCTCAAGGGCACCGGCGTGCCGCTGGTGGCCGACGGCGGCATCCGCTACTCGGGCGACATCGCCAAGGCACTGGCTGCCGGCGCGCATGTGGTCATGATGGGCGGCATGTTCTCCGGTACCGAAGAGGCACCGGGCGAAGTGTTCCTGTACCAGGGCCGCTCCTTCAAGAGCTACCGCGGCATGGGTTCGGTCGGCGCGATGAAGGACGGCGCGGCAGATCGCTACTTCCAGGAAGACAACACCGCCAACGTCGACAAGCTGGTTCCCGAAGGCATTGAAGGCCGCGTGGCCTACAAGGGCTCGGTCACCGCCATCATCCACCAGATGTGCGGCGGCGTGCGCGCTTCCATGGGTTACTGCGGCAGCAGCTCGATCGCCGACTGGCACGAGACGTCCGAGTTCGTGCAGATCACCGCCGCGGGCATGCGCGAGTCGCATGTGCACGACGTGCAGATCACCAAGGAAGCGCCGAACTACTACATCGACTAAGTCGGTGTCAGTGAGTCGACCAGGCAGGTCTTTATGAACTGGCGGCTGTGCGGGACCTGGATGTCCCGCCAGCCGCGCGCCGGCTGCGCCGCCCGGCGCCGCCCGCAAGCCAGGCACTGCGCCTGGCCGGAGGAGTTCTCATGAAAGTATTGCTGCGTGCCGTGCTGTTCCTGGACGCGTTGCTGAATCTGCTGCTCGGCATCGTCATGCTGCTGTCGCCTTTCACGACCCTTTATAGCGCGCTGCAACTGCCGCAGCCGCAGCCCGCGATGTACGGGCAGTTGCTCGGCGTGGCCCTGGTCGGCCTGGCCTTGCTGCTGTGGCAGGCAACCGTCAACGGGCAGCTTACGGTGGCGGTGGCGCGAACAGTCGGGCAGGTCAATCTCACCAGCGCGGTGCTGATCGTGGCGTGGATGCTTATGTTCGAGCTGCCGGTGCAGGGCGCCGGCAAGATCTGGCTGCCGGTGCTGGCCGCGGTCCTGGCCTTCTTCGCCGCGGTGCAGATCCCGGCCGCCAAGCGCGTACGCGTGCGCGAACGCGAGCAGCGTGAACAACGCGAGCTGCAAAAAGAGACGCAAAACAAGGATGCCGGCACCGCCCCCGTGGCACGCCGGCCGCAATCACCCGAATACCGGCGCGAGCCGGGTGTCACGCCGCCGCCCGGCTATGGTCCGGGCACCGAAGTGATGACCGAGCCCGCACCGGACGAAACGCCATCCGCCCATCATGCACGACAAAGTCCTCATCCTTGATTTCGGCTCGCAAGTTACGCAGCTGATCGCCCGCCGCGTGCGCGAAGCGCACGTCTACTGCGAAATCCACCCGAACGACGTCACGGACGAATTCGTGCGCGAGTTCGCGCCCAAGGGCATCATCCTGTCCGGCAGCCACGCCAGCACCTACGAAGACCACCAGCTGCGCGCGCCGCAGGCCGTGTGGGACCTCGGCGTGCCGGTGCTGGGCATCTGCTACGGCATGCAGACCATGGCCGTGCAACTGGGCGGCAAGGTGGAGTGGAGCGACCATCGCGAGTTTGGCTACGCCGAGATGCGTGCGCATGGCCACACCGCGCTGCTCAAGGACCTGGAAGATTTCTCCACGCCCGAAGGCCACGGCATGCTCAAGGTCTGGATGAGCCACGGCGACAAGGTCGCCGAGCTGCCGCCGGGCTTCAAGCTGATGGCCTCCACGCCGAGCTGCCCGATCGCCGCCATGGCCGACGAAGCGCGCGGCTACTACGCCGTGCAGTTCCACCCGGAAGTCACGCATACCGCCAAGGGCCGCGACATCCTGGAGCGCTTCGTGCTGAAGATCGCGGGCGCCAAGCCTGACTGGGTCATGCATGACCACATCACCGAAGCCGTCGCCAAGATCCGCGAACAGGTCGGCGACGAAGAAGTGATCCTCGGCCTGTCCGGCGGCGTCGATTCCTCGGTGGCCGCAGCCCTGATCCACCGCGCCATCGGCGACCAGCTCACCTGCGTGTTCGTCGACCACGGCCTGCTGCGCCTGAACGAAGGCAAGATGGTGATGGACATGTTCGCCGGCCGCCTGCACGCCAAGGTCATCGCCATCGACGCGTCCGAGCAGTTCCTCGGCCACCTGGCTGGCGTGACCGATCCCGAGCAAAAGCGCAAGATCATCGGCCGCGAGTTCGTCGAAGTGTTCCAGGCCGAGGCCAAGAAGCTGACCAACGCGAAGTGGCTGGCCCAAGGCACGATCTACCCCGACGTGGTGGAGTCCGGTGGCACCAAGACCAAGAAGGCCACCACCATCAAGAGCCACCACAATGTGGGCGGCCTGCCGGAGACGCTCGGCCTGAAGCTGCTCGAGCCGCTGCGCGACCTGTTCAAGGACGAAGTCCGCGAACTCGGCGTGGCGCTCGGCCTGCCGCCGGAGATGGTCTACCGCCACCCGTTCCCCGGCCCGGGCCTGGGCGTGCGTATCCTGGGCGAAGTCAAGCGTGACTACGCCGAGCTGCTGCGCCGCGCCGACGCGATCTTCATCGAAGAGCTGCGTGGCACGGTTGCTACCGAGCAGGATGCCGCTGCGGGCATGTGCGAGCCTTCGCAAGTGGGCAAGAGCTGGTACGACCTGACCAGCCAGGCCTTTGCGGTGTTCTTGCCGGTCAAGTCGGTTGGCGTGATGGGCGACGGCCGAACCTATGACTACGTGGTCGCGCTGCGCGCGGTGCAGACCACCGATTTCATGACGGCGCATTGGGCGCATTTGCCGTACGCGCTGCTGGGCCGCTGCTCGAACCGCATCATCAATGAGGTTCGGGGGTTGAATCGCGTGGTGTATGACGTGTCGGGCAAGCCGCCGGCAACGATCGAGTGGGAGTGAAATCGGGTCCTTCGGGGACTATCGCCAGCTATCGAAAAATCGTCGTAACGTATTGATTTAAAAAGAAATGGGTTGCGACGGCTATCGGTCACCATCGCCGGCCAGCGGAACTGGTTGGCGGTAGAAGTGGCAGTAGAACCAGGAGGCCGGATTAAGGCCCTCCCGCTTACTATCCAGACCAAATCGGTCTTTGACGGTAAAAGTCTCTTCGGGAAAGCTGGCTTTATGCGGTTTTCCCGGCATCAGCAGGTCTCCTGGCCCCTGACGGTAAAAGCCGTCATGAACAGGAGGAAAAACCTCGATGCTTACCGACACCGCACTGCGCAATCTCAAGCCTAAATCCAAGACATACAAGGCTTCCGACCGCGATGGCATGTATGTGACGGTATCGCCCACCGGTACCGTCACCTTCCGCTAGGTTTACCGTCTCAATGGCCGGCGCGAGACGCTGACCATTGGCCGCCACGGGCCGTCCGGCATCTCGCTGGCGATGGTTCGAGAAGAGCTGCTCGACGCCAAGAAGGCCGTCGCCCAAGGCAAGTCCCCAGCCCACGAGAAGCAGCGCGAAAAGCGCCGACTGACCGCCGCCAAGACCTTTGGCGACGTGACCGACAAGTGGCTGGTGGATGCCCGGATTGCCGACAGCACCGAGGCGATGTGCAAGAGCATCGTCGATCGGGACATTCTGCCGGCCTTCCAGAACCGGATGCTCAATGAAATCACCGCTGATGACCTGCGCGCCCTGTGCGGTAAGGTGAAGGTGCGCGGTGCGCCCGCCACCGCGGTGCATGTCCGCGACATCGTGAAACAGGTCTATGCCGTCGCCAGCCTGCATGGTGAGAGGGCGATCAACCTGATCGAACACGATCTGCCACGGTTGACGGCCGAGCCAATCAGCGCGGAGGCCTTGCGGGAGAGCCGTGAGCGATTGCTGGCACGCGGGGCAGGGTGGCTGGACAAGCCTTCGTGCGCATTTCTTCGGTCAGTAGAAGACGAGAAGCCAGACTTCGGCATTCTCGGGCTTTCTCATGCGAGTCAGTTGCCGGGTGTTCGGCGGAAGTTGCATAACCTGGCCCAGCGTGCCGCGGCCAAGCGCGAGGCAGATCGCCGCGAGCTTGAGCAGACACTGGAGCGAATCGCAGGCCGGGCCGGGTGAACCGCCGGTGCTATTGCTAACCTAACCGGGATTCTTGGCCCGGCCGTTCGGCATAGTTTTTTTTGCGTCCAGCAGGGCGCACTTCCTTTCTGTGTAGATGGAAGCCGCACGGAAAAATAGGCGTTCGTCATGAAATATTCACAAAATTCGACGACATTGCTGGCGAAGCATCCACCCCGCTATTTCCAAAAACTCCGGCGACTCATGCGTTTGAAATGACAGGCAACTCGGCATCGGTCAGCGTGCTTGCGCTGACAGGATTCTTGAGTGGCTTGGGGCTCCTGATTGCGACTGGGATGGTGCGTGCGCAGTCGACGGGTACGTCGGGCGGGCCATCACGGTCGGACATGCCTCTGCATGGACAGGCCACCGCTGCCACATTGCCGTTGGCGGATGCGCCGGCCATCAGCCTCGCGGCGGGGAGAAATGAAAGGTTTTTCGATTTCGACATACCCGCGCTACCCTTGGATTCCGCACTTGACCGCTATGCGGCGCAGTCCAGACGGCCGGTGCTTTTTCGAAGCGAACTCGTGACCGGGCGCATGTCGTCAGCTGTGCAGGGGCGCTTCTTGCCCGAAGTCGCGCTGAACCAGCTACTCAAGGGCACCGGCCTCGTCGCAGAACGAGACGATGCAGGGGGAGGCGGCAGTGCCTTTGTCTTGATGCAAGCCGATGAGCACGCTGCACCGGCACCCTATGCCGGGATCGACAATCTGGTCAGTGATCGACGGTATCCTGGCCAGGTTCAATCCCGCATCTGGCAGGCGCTCTGTAGCACCCCACGGACCGCCCCCGGGACTTACCGCGCGCTGATGCGCTTTCAATTGAGCGCCGATGGCCGCATCCAAGGGGTGCGCTTGCTGGGTTCGACGGGGGAGCCCCAACGTGACGTGGCGCTGATGGAGACCTTGAGAACGATTCAGGTCCCTCCGCCGCCGCTGGATATGGTGCAACAACCGTTAATTATGTTGATAGTCCCCGGGGATCAGAATGGCACGCTTCGCTGCGGCAGGGGGGCATCCTAGCTATGTCCGACGACGTGCAGCCGGCCTTGTTGGACCATTTGGCCAATCGCTACGCCAAACTTAAGCGCAGTCTCGTGCGGGTGCTGGGCAGCGATGATCTGGCCGGCGATGCTTTGCACGATACCTATCTGAGGTTGCAGCGCCAGGAGAGCCGCGGGCCGATCCTGAGCCCGAGTGCCTATCTGCTGCGCATGGCGGTCAATATCGCCGTCGATATCCAGCGCAGGCAGAGCCGCAACTTGTCGACAGACGACGTTGACGCTCTCATGGCGCTGTCCGATCCCGCACCCGGTCCGGCGCAGGTGGTTGAAGACCGTGCCGAGCTTGAGGCCTTGAGCAGAATCATGGCGCGCTTGCCAGAGCGCCGGCGGCAAATTTTGCTGCTGGTCCGCTGGGAAGGATTGCCGCAAAAGGAAGTGGCCGAGCGACTGGGGGTTTCGATACGCACGGTCGAGAATGAATTGAAGCGCGCGCACGATTTCTGTGCCCAAATGTCGAGCAGACAAAAATAGTTGAGGGATTTGAGCATTGTCATTCGTCTTTACTCGTGAAACGCAATCCGCGCCGAAGCTGCGCGCCGCTCGCCGACTCTATCCAGCGCGTGTCGTCATGGTGGCTTGATTCGATATCGTGAAGAAACCCATCGACCTACATGCCGTCTCCAACGACGTGCTCCAGGAGGAAGCGCGGGCCTGGGTGCGCTTGCTCACCTCGCGCGAAGTCAATGCATGGGATGCGCAAGGATTTCAACGCTGGCTGCAGAGCAGCCCGGCCAATAAGGAAGCGTTCAACGAAGCCAGGCGGCTCTGGACTGCGATGAAGCCGGCGGCAGGGGAATTGCTGCGTGCCAATCCGGGGATCGCCGCCGCACACAGCCATGCACGACGCCCCATGCAGTCGGGCCGTCGTGCATTCATGGGCGCGGCGGTGAGTGCTGCGGCCGTAGCGGCCGTTGCCGCGGTGTACCCACCCCTCGGGGCCTGGCCAGCAATCACGGAGTGGGGGGCGGACTACCGTACCGCCGCCGGCGAGCGGCAGGAAATCGGGCGTGCCGGCAGTGTTCTGGTTACGCTCAACACGCGGACCAGCGTTCGACGACAGATGGACCATGGCGAAATGGTCGGCCTGGAACTTATCAATGGACAGGCCGCCGTCGACCTGTCCCGGGACGGCCAGCGCTTCGTCGTGACGGCGGGAGCCGGCCGAAGCGTAGCCGAATCGGGACGCCTCGACGTAAAGTCTCTCAACGGCAAGGTCTGTGTCACCTGTCTTGAGGGCGCCGCACGCGTGGAGCATCCCTCGGGGATTCGCGCACTCCTGGCTCGGCAGCAAGCAATCTACGACGATCGTATCGTCAGCCCCGTCGCCGGCGCTGATCCGCAGGAAGTGTCGGCTTGGCGCACCGGAGAAATGGTATTCCGCAATACGCCGCTTGCCGAGGTGGTCGAAGAAATCAACCGCTATCGCCCCGGCCGTGTCGTGCTGGTGAACGCCGCTGTTCGCGCCCATCTGGTGAGCGGTCGATTCCTGGTTACGTCTCTCGACGCGGTGTTATGGCAAATCGAGCGTACCTACAAGCTTGAAGCCACGTCCTTGCCAGGAGGACTGCTGGTCCTGAGTTGATCTTTCCGGCACGAGGGCTGGCCTTCGCACTGCGCAAAGTGCATCGGGTGTGGAATGCCCACCGCCTCACGAGGTTCGCCGCTGTAGCCCGGCGAGAAAGTGCAAAGTCAAAAAATAGTTGAGGGATCTGGCGGTAGCCATTCGTCTTGTCTCAGCGAGTTCCTGTTGCCGCTTACTGCGAAGCGGAACCAAACAAAACTCGAAGGACGTGGCAGCCCGGCACCGGGCGGGCTGCCGTAGCGGAATCGACTCAACTATTGGGCAGGACTTCAGATGAGCACACGCGGGCGCAAGTGCGCAATAGCGAAATCACGACACCTGGCACCGGCGGCATGGCCATTGCGCACGGCGCCGCTGACCCGGGCCGTTGCCATGCTGCTTGCCACTGGCGGGGTTTGGGGCACGGCGCAGGCGCAGCAGGCGTTCAGCAGTGCATGGTTTGCGTCCAAGGGCGCGGCGCAGAGCGCGGCGCAGCAGACCGGGCGCCTGCCCAACGGCATGCCGGTGTCGGCGCTGGCCAGCCCCTCGGCGCAGCAGCAACAGGCCAACGCCGAGCTGCAGCGCTCGCTGGCCAACCTGGGCACGGCCGCACAGGGCATCGCGGCGATGCAGGCGGCGCAGGCCAGCGCGCGCGCGGCCGCCGCGGCGGCGAACGCCACGGTGCCGGACGGGCTGGCCGAGGGCGGCCTGAAGATCGACACCAACAGCCTTACGCAGGGCTGGGTCAACGCCAACGCGCCGGCGCAGACGGTGGCCGACGGCAAGACGACGGTGGCCATCCAGCAGACCGCGGACCGCGCGGTGCTGAACTGGGAGACCTTCAACGTCGGGCGCAACACCACGGTGGATTTCAAGCAGCAGGCGGACTGGGCGGTGCTGAACCGCGTCAACGACCCGCAGGCACGGCCGAGCCAGATCCAGGGGCAGATCCGGGGTGATGGCACGGTGATGATCGTCAACCGCAATGGCGTCATCTTCAGCGGCACCAGCCAGGTCGACACGCGCAACCTGGTGGCGGCCGCCGCGCGCATCAGCGACAGCCAGTTCACGAGCAACGGCATCTACGGGCTCAATGGCACGACGCCAAGCTTCACCGATGCCCTGGGCAAGGTGGAGGTGCAGGCCGGCGCGCGGATTGCTACGCGCACGCCGGCCACGGTGACGCAGGGCGGGGGCTATGTGCTGCTGCTGGGCGCGGAGGTCGGCAATGCGGGCACGATCGCCACGCCGCGCGGGCAGGCGGCGCTGGCCGCGGGCGACAGCTTTGTGATCCGGCGGGGGGTGGGCACCGACGGCAACACCGCGTCGACCACGCGCGGCAACGAGATCTCGCCGCGGTTCGCGGCCGGCGCTAGTAGTGCAGGCAGGGCGGGCAAGGTGGCCAACAGCGGGCTGATCCTGGCCACGGAGGGCGACGTGACGCTGGCCGGGCGCGACGTGCAGCAGCTCGGGGTGGCGGTGGCGACCACTACGGTCAACACGCGCGGCACGGTGCACCTGCTGAACTCGGCGGCGGACACGCAGGGGCGGGTGACGCTGGGGCCGGGCGCGGTGACGGCGGTGCTGATCGACGATGACGGCAAGACCACGGCGCTGGACAGCCAGCGTGACGCGCTGATCCAGGACTCGGCGGCGCAGGACCTGCTGCGCGGGGGGGCGGCATCGGGGCTGTTCGACAACCTGTCGAGGCTGTCGGACCGGCGCGACCAGTCGCGGGTGGAGATCGTCAGCGGGGGCGACGTGCTGTTCCAGGGCGATTCACTGACGCTGGCCACGGGCGGGCAGATCGCGGTGAGCGCGACGGGGCGTAGCTTCGTGGCCAACCGGGCGCAGCTGGATGTGTCGGGGGCGGTGGGCGTGGCGCTGGCGATGGACACGAACAACGTGAGGGTCAATGTGCAGGGCAACGAACAGCGCGATGCGCCGGGCAACCGCGACAGCGGGAACCTGCTCAATGCGAACGTGTGGATCGACCGGCGCCGGCTGGTGTACGTGCCGGCGGGCGTGGGCGGCTACGCGACCGAGCGCTGGTACACGGGGGGCGGGCTGCTGGAGGTGGGCGGCTACCTGGGCAACCAGGGACACCGGATCGGCGAGTGGGCGGCGCAGGGCGGCACGGTGACGCTGGGCGGCAAGGAGGTGGTGACGCAGGCGGGCTCGTCGATCAACCTGTCGGGCGGCAGCCTGGACGTGCAGACGGGATACCTGAGGCAGACGTGGTTCAAGGGGGCGGACGGGACGCTGAGCAACGCCAATAACGCGCAGGCGGGGGTGTTGTACACGGGGGTCTACACCGGCTTCGACGACGAGCACCCGCGCTGGGGCAAGACGGCGACGCAGTCGTATGCGAGCCCGCTGATCGCGCCGCAGCAGGTGCTGCAGAACGGCTACACGGTGGGCCGCGACGCGGGTCGCCTGCAGGTGAGCGCACCGACGGCGGTACTCGAAGGCGAGGTGGTAGCCCGGGTCTTCAACGGGGCGCAGCAGACGCAGGCGCGCGCGGCCGGTCTCGCCGACGGCTACAAGCAGGGGCAGTACGCCGTGGCACAGGCGGGCGGGCTGGCACTGGGGCAGTACACGGGGCCGGGGCGCACGGGGGTGTTCACCAGCGAGGTGAAGATCGGCACGGAGGTGGGCGTGACGCCGGGCATGGGGGCGGCGGACGCGCTCGACCCGCAGCGGCAGAACACGGTGTGGCTGGACGCAGGCATGTTGAACGGTTTCCAGCTCGGCGCGCTGGACCTGGCCAGCGGCGGGCGCATCGTGGTGAGCCAGCCGCTGGTGCTCGCCGATGGCGGCCAGCTGAGCCTGGTGGCGCCCAATGTCGACGTCAATGCCAATATCACGGCGCACGGCGGCACGGTGAACGTGTCGAACCTGTTCCTGCAGGCCGGAGCGAAGACCCCGATCACGCTGACGGCGGCCGACGGTTCCTCCGCACTTGCCTTGGCGCCGGGGGCGACGATCGATGCGCGCGGGGTGTGGGTCAACGCGCGCACCGATCCGGATACGCTCACGGGCCTCGCCTATCTTAACGGTGGCAACGTCACCTTCGATTCGTCGGGCGACCTCATGCTGGGCGATGGCAGCCTGATCGACGTGTCGTCCGGTGGCGCGATCCTCGCCAGCGGCAAGACCATGGGCGGCAAGGGCGGCAACGTCACCCTGATCGCCGGCGACTCGATCAACCAAAGCAGCGACGGGACGCTGGCGATCAAGGGCGAAATCCGCGCCTACGGTGTCAACGGCGGCGGCACGCTGACCGTCTCATCGCCGGACAGTGTCCTGATCGGCGAGAACGCGATGCTCAGCGGTGGCGTGCTGGCAAGCGGCACGCCGGCTTCGACGCCGCTGAGGCTGAGCCAGCCGCTGACGATCCGGGCGGGGCAACCGTTGCCTTTCACGCAGACGCAGACGTTTGCCAAGCTGACGCTGGATGTCCCTGCTCCCACCGTCATCTCCCTGGTGAACTGGCCCAGTGCGCCGACCGCCGCGGACTGGGTCGTCCCGGACGGTGTGGACCTGTCCTCCAAAGGGATCGATGGCCTGCTGGTCTACTACAGTCCCGGTGACGTGGTGCCGGCCGGGACGCGCATCGTTGGTGGCCCCGACCATATCCCGGCCGGCACCGTTATCCCCTCGAGCGTCTTCCCGAATGGCATTGCCATCAACCCTTACCATCTCGTCTATGCTGCGGGCTCGGTCCAGAGCCGGGACATGACCTACCAGGCCGGTACCGTGATCCCGGTCGGCGTGGCCTTGGGCCAGACCGTGTCGGTCGTGCCGCTGCCCTCGCTCGATGGCGCCTTCTTCCGCGCCGGCTTCTCCAACTACGATATCAACGGCGGCCGCGGCGTGCTGATGACGGATGGGGCGGCCATCGCGCCGGCCATGCCCGTGTACCGGTTCACGTCCGACAGCCTCAATGTACGCGCGGGCAGCAATCCCTCTTCGGCGATGTCCTCGTGGCTCCCGCCGCTATTCGCCGAACACCCGCAAAGCGCAACGCTGAGCCAGCGCGGGGGTGCCAGCCTGGCGCTGCGCTCGCTGGCCAAGTCCGCGAGCGGGGACCCCTCGGGCGGCGCCATCGTGATCGGCAGCAATGCCAGCATCGCCGTCGATGCGGGGCAGAGCATCCGGCTCGATGCCTTCGGCCAGGTGACGGTCGATGGCAGTCTGACCGCGCGCGGCGGCAGCATCAGCCTGACCAATGAAACGGACGGCAGCACGGATCTGGCGCGCAACTTCGATGCGGCCGGGGCGAACCGCGGCGTGTCGGTCTGGGTCGGTCCGCACGGCAGGCTCGATGTCTCGGGCCAGGCCTACACGGCGGTGGATGCCCTGGGCCGCAGCTATGGCGCGGTCACGGATGGCGGCACCATCAAGCTGGGCGGCGGCACGGCCTTTGTGGTGATCCGTCCTGGCGCCGAGCTGAACGCGGATGGCCGCGCCGTGACCGTCGATGCCTCGACCGTTCCGGGCCAATCCAGCGCCGGCACGATCACGCTGGCGGGCAATGGGGGCGGCATCGCGCTGTCCTCGATGAGCGGCCTGGACCTGGGCGGCAACTTGCATGCCGCAGCGGGCGGAAAGGGGGTCGCGGGCGGGGAGCTGTCCGTTGCGCTGATCACGCCCGCCTTCCCCGATCTGCTGGCGCAGATCCCGTTCAGCGTGCTGGTGCCCAGCGTGATGACGGTAACGCAAGCGCGTGTGGCTGCGGCAGCTTTGTCCGAGCCGGGCGCCCCGGTGGCCACGCTGCCGTTCGGGCAGGCGACGGTGAGCGCCGACATGGTCAAGCAGGGCGGCTTCAGCGCCCTGTCCCTGTCCTCCGGCGACTACATCGTCTTTTCCGGCGACGTCGCCCTATCCTTGGACAGGAGTCTCAAGCTCAATGCCGGAGCGTTCACCTCCGGACCGCGGGTTCCGGGCACCGACCCGGCGCTGACGCCAGGCAGTGGCGCCGTCCGCCTGGCGGCGCCGTATGTCATGCTCAGTGGCACGCCGGTCGTCGTCCGCGACGGCAGCCGGAGCGGCACCATCTACAACCCGGGGGCCGCTCCTTCGCCGACCACGGCGACCCTGGCGGTGGACGCGAACCAGATCGATGTCCAGGGCCTGGTCGTCTTCTCGGCCCGCAACAGCTACTACGATCCCGCGCAGAATACTTATCTCAACTCTCCGGCCCCCGGTTTCCGTTCGGCGAAGCTGGTCAGCCAGGGCGATATCCGTTTCCTGCCCACCACGGTCCAGCAGGGCACGACGCTGGCATCGGCATGGGACCTGGACCTGGAAGCGGCTCAGGTCTATCCGGCCACCAATGCGGTCGCCAGCGTCATCGCCGGCCAGAGCAATAACGGCTATGCCGCCACGCTGAGGATCGGCCGCACCACGGCCACGGTGCCGGACGCTCCGCTGTCGGTCTTCGGTCATCTCAGCCTGGTTGCCCCCATCATCGAACAAGGCGGGATCGTCCGTGCTCCGTTCGGGCGTATCGATATCGGAGGGAATCCGTACTCGATCCTCGCGCAGACGGTCGATCTGCTGCCCGGCAGTGTGACGTCGGTATCGATGGCCGGATTGACGATTCCCTACGGCGGGACGATCGACGGCGTCACATACAACTACAACGGCAACGCGGTCCTGGGCTCGAGTCTGACCGGGTATAACATGAACGGCATCCAGTCCGGCGTACAGCTTCAAAGCCAGAACGTGAATGTCCGGGACGGCGCGCTCATCGACCTGTCCGGCGGCGGCACGCTGACCGGCGCAGGCTTCGTCTCCGGGCGGGGCGGCTCGGTCAACATCCTCGGCACGCCGCTGATCAATGCCAACCCGGCCAACCGGTTCAGCAAGGCGGGCGACAAGGTCTACGCCATCCTGCCGGGCTATGCCTCCGGCTACGCGCCGGTGGCGCCCGAGAACGGCGCGGGCGACCCGGACATCGGCCAGCAGATCACGCTGGCGGCCGGCGTGCCCGGCCTGCCCGCGGGCACCTATACGCTGCTGCCCTCCAACTACGCGCTGCTGCCCGGCGCCTACCGCGTTGAACTCGGCGCGAGGGGCGCCAAGGTGGCGGGCGGCGCGACGGCCATCGGCGGCGGCAGCTATCTCACCTCCGGCGTCACGGGGATCGCCAACACCGGCATCCGCAGCCAGCTGCCCACCACCGTGCTGGTGACCCCGGGCACGGCCGTGCGCTCGTATTCCCACTACAGCGAACAGGGCTACAGCGACTTCCTGACGGCGCAAGCCGCGCTCTCCGGCAGCCTGCGCCCGCTGTTGCCCATCGATGGCAAGGTCCTGGACGTGCAGTTCAATGCGGCCAGCGACATGCCGATGCCGTCGCCCACGCCGGCGCCGTCCGCGCTGAACTTCGGCGGGACGGTGCTGTTTGCCCCCTCGCAAGGCGGCGTCAGCGGCCAGGTGGCCCTGCGCAATGTCGGCGAGGTGTTCAACGAGGCACCGACCGCCGGGTTCTCCGGCATTTCGGTGAGCGCCGGCAGCATCAACGCCATCGGCGCGCCGCGCCTGACCGTTAACGCCTTCCTGGCGCCGGCCAACGGCTCGCTGCAGTTCTTCGGCAACAATGGCGCAGATCTCTTCATCCGCGACGGCGTGACCCTCAAGGCGGGCGAGATGTTCCTGGTGGGCGGGAACATCGCGGTCGGCAGCGGGGTCACGCTGTCGACGGTCGGCCGGGGTGCAGTGCCGTTCGACTCCGATTCGACGGGACTGCGCTACCTGGCAGACCCGGTGACCGTGCTCGCCCTGTCGAACGGAAACGTGAACCTGGTCGGCTCCGCCAACAGCAACGGCTCGATCGCGGTCGGCGCCGGATCGTCGCTGTACGCCGAAGGCACCCTGGCCTTTGCCACCAACGGGCAGTCGAGCCTCGATCCGAGCGCCCATTTCGGCGCGCGCAACATCACGCTGGCTGTGGGCACGCTCAATGTGGGCGCCGGCAGCGCCGTCGCGGCGGCGGGCGCGGGCGCAGGCCTGCTGATCGACCAGGCGCTGTTCAACACGCTGCTGCACGGCGACCCGGACCATGGCGCGCCCGCGCTGCAGCGCTTCACCCTGAGCGCGGCCAACGCCATCAACACCTTCGGTACCACGGGGCTGGATGCCACAGGTTCCGGTGTCGACCTGCAGTTGGCGACGCCCGCTATCTACGGCTATGGCAACGCCGGCGACCGCGCGACCTTCGCCGCGGACAGGATCGCCTGGAGCGTGGTGCCAGGCACCTCGCCGGCGGCCTTGGGCGCGGGCGGCCCGGGCACCGGCACGGGCACGCTGGACCTGGTGGCCAGGGAGATCGACCTCGGCCAGTTCTTGTCGCTGGACAATAGCAAGGCCAGCCGCACGGTCTATGGCTTCGGCAACGTCAACCTGACGGCCAGCGAGAAGATCGTGTCGGCCGGAAACGGCTCGCTCTTTGTCTATCAGGCGCCCAGCGCGGATCCGGCGGCCGTGTTCGGCCGGAGCGGCACGGGTGGCAACCTGACACTGGCAACGCCGCTGCTGACCGGCATGCAGAAGTCGATCATGGCCTATACGGCGGGTGGGGCGCTGAACGTGGTGGCGCCGCAAGGCCAGGCGCCGAGCCAGGCTAGCTCGACCATCGCAGGCGCGCAGATCGACCTGGGCGGCGACAGCGTCGCCATCGGCAGCACCATCCTGCTGCCGAGTGGCAAGCTGGTGGTGAACGCCACCCACGACATCGCGCTGGACGCGGGCAGCCGCATTGACCTGAGCGGCCAGCCGTCGACCATCCAGCGGGCTACGGTTTATGGCTTCGGCGGCACGGCCAGCTTCCACAGCGCGCAGGGCGGCGTGGTGCAGGCTGGCGGCTCGCTGATCGACGTCTCGGCGATCCATGCGAACGCCGGCGAGATCACGATCGATGCCGGCAACGGGCAGGTCGCGCTGAACGGTACGCTGAACGGTGGCGCGACCGACGGCCAGGCCAGCGGCGACTTCAGTGCCCGGGCAGGAGCGTTCGCCGACTTTGCCGGGCTCAACGCTGCGCTGACCCGGGGCGGCTTCTTCGATGCCCGCAGCTTCACCGCCAGGCAGGGGGACCTGGTGGTCGGCGACGGTGTGAAGGCGCACCAGGTGTCGATCGCAACGGACGGCGGGCAGCTGACCGTGAGCGGCACCATCGACGCATCGGGCGCGGCGCCGGGCACGATCCGGCTGTCGGCCGCCCACGGGCTGACGCTGGCATCGAGCGCCGTGCTCGATGCGCACGGCACCGTGCTGCAGGTCGACAGCTACGGCCAGCCGATCGAGGCGAAGAACCGCGGGCATGTCGAACTCACCGCCGCCGGAGGTACCCTGACGCTGCAGCCGGGCGCCACCATCGACCTGTCCACTCCGGATGGCGTGGCCCATGGCGATATCGTGCTGAATGCGCGGCGCGCCGGCGAGACCTCGGGCGACATTGCCATCAGCGCGGGCGGTCCGCTCGCCATCAAGGGCGCGAACAGCCTCGCGCTCAATGCCTTCTGGACCTACAACCTGCCGGGCGGCAGTACCATTTCGCAGGCAACGCTCGACGGCTACGACGCGGCCAGCACGGACTTCATCCACACCGCGCTCGGCAATGCCGCACTCGCTTCACGCATGGCGGGCCTGTCGGCCCTTGGCGGCGCCTTCCACCTGCGGCCGGGCATCGAGATCGCTTCCAGCGGCGATCTTTCGACCTCGGGGGATATCGACCTGGCCGGGTATCGCTACGGACAGGGCGCGGATCGCGGCCCGGCATCGCCGACCTACGGCGCCGGTGAACCGATGGCCCTCGTGGTCCGCGCGGGCGGCAACCTGACCATCGGCGGCAGCATCTCGGACGGATTCCAGGCCGGCGCATCCATCGCGCCCACTTTTGCCGCCATCCTGCCGTCTTCCCTGTCCACGGATAAGGTCCACTTCGCCGCGCAGGGCGCCCTGCTGTGGCGCCTGGTCGCCGGTAACACCGTGGCGGTGACCGCGGCAGGGGGCTGGACCGTGCCCACGCTCGCCACCGGCGCGGGCCTGCCGATGTCTTTCCGGCCGCAAGCGCTCGACGGTACCACCTATGCTTCGGGAACCGTCATCCCGAATGGCACGCAACTCAAGCGCCTCTATATTGCGGTCGGCCTGGAGAGCAAGGTCACGGGCTTGTCGCTGCAGACGGATCCGGGCAGCCCCGCGGCTGCCGCGACCTCGGCGCGGGCGAACATGCTGGCGGCCGGTTCGCTGTCGGCGTCGCTGCGCCTGGTCGCTGGCGCGGATACCACAGCGGCTGACCAGCGCGCACTGCAGGCGACGCAAGCGCTCGGCGGCAGCGGCAACCTCACGCTCAACGACCCGGCCTACAACGCCGACCTGACGGGAACCTTCTTCAGCGTGCTGCGCACAGGCACCGGCAGCCTCGACCTGCTGGCCGGCGGCAGCTTCAGCGAGGCCACGCCTTACGGCGTCTATACCGCCGGTACGCAGTCGGCGCCGCTCAGGACGGCCGACGGCCGCAACCCCTACGATCTTGCAGCGACCGTCACCGGCGGCGTGTCCCAGGCGTGGTACCCCGAGCACGGCGGCGACCTGCTGCTGACGGCGCAACAGGACGTGACCGGCAACATCCAGCTCGCCGACGGCACGTTGCGCTTCGTCGACAGCAACCTGACCAGCAACTGGCTGTGGCGCCAGGGCGGCGGAGGGGTCAGCCCCGATCCTGCCGCATGGTGGATCAACTTCGGATCCATGGCGAAGACCAATGCCAACAGTTCCGCCTTGGGGCTGATCGGCTTCCAGGGCATCGGGACACTGGGTGGCGGCAACCTGACGGTGGTCGCGGGACGCCATGCCGGCGTGACGACGGACGGCGCCAGCTTCAGCTCGACCGGTCTCGATCTCGCCGTCGCCTCCACCGGCCGGGTCATGGCGGATGGCACCCTGGTGCAGACCGGCGGCGGTGACCTGACCGTCAAGGTGGGGGGCGTCCTCAATGGCCGCCAGGCCCAGGGTTCCAACGGCTATTCCACGGACTATTTCGGCTCGGTGACCGCGCTGAGGGGCGACATCGCCATCGATGCCGGGGCGGTGGGCGTGATCGCGCAGAATACGGGACCGTCGTACTGGACGTCGTACGATCCCCGCGTGCTGGATGTCTCGACGATCAAGCGCTCGATGCAGACGCCCGGTCCGACGGTCGTGCCGGGCGACGGCATCGTGATGGTGTCCACGCGCGGCGACCTGGTGCTGGGCGGCGCCGGCGATGCCGGGATGACGGCGCTCGCGGACAGCGCCGGGATGTACTACACGGTGCCTGGCGCGATCGTCAAGGGCGCCAATGCGCAGTTCACCTTGTGGCGGCCTTCGACGGCGATCCGCCTGCTTGCCGCGGGCGGCGATGTCGCGCCGTTGAACGGCGCCTTGTCGGGCAGCGGCAGTCAGAACGGCAATGGCTTCTTTCCCGGCAGCCTGTCCGTTGCCGCGGCCAACGGTGACATCCGGCTACGCGACACGGACTCCGCGGGTGCCCTGCCAGGTGTCATCGAGCTGATTCCGTCGCCCACCGGCCAGCTGGAGCTGCTGGCGGCAGGGTCGATCTATGGCTCGGGCTCTACCGTGTCGATGTCGGGCGCCGACATGGCCAGCCTGGCGACCCCCGCGCGACCGCTCTTTCAAACCACCTCGGGCCCGGGCGGCCCCAGCAATGCGGCCGCCGATGGCGCGGTGCGCGTGAACGCATCCAACCCGATCGCCTTCGGCGAAGACAACCCCACGAGCAACCTGCATGCCCAGGATCCGCGCCCGGCCCTGGTCTATGCGGGCATCGATATCGATGACCTGCAGATCGGACAAGCGCTGTCACGGAACTGGTCGCCCTCGAGCCAGTTCATGCCGACGCACCGCACGTGGTATGTCGCGGCCAAGCCGTTCGAAGTGCTCGCGGGCCGCGACATCGTGGGGACGGGCCCGACGCCGAGCGTGTTCCTCAACGTGGGGGCGAACGACATCACCGTGATGCAGGCGGGCCGCGACATCTTCTATCAGTCGGTCAATGTCGCCGGCCCCGGCCTGCTGCAGGCCCAGGCCGGACGCAACCTCAATCAGAGCTACTACGGCGCGCTGACGAGTGTGGGCGACATCGTCAACCCGTCGAACAAGTCGGGCGGGGCCGGCATCACGGTGCTGGCCGGTGCCGGCGCGAACGGCCCCGACTACGCGGGCTTCGCCAGGCTCTACTTCGACGCGGCGAACCAGCTGAACGCAGGCACGCCGCTGGCGGGCAGCGGCAAGGTGGCGCATGCCTACGACGCAGAGCTGCTGGCCTGGCTGCGGCAGCGTTTCGGCTACAAGGGCGCGGCGGCCGATGCGCTGGCGTACTTCCTGGCGCTGCCCGGCGAGCAGCAGGGCGTCTTCGCGCGGCAGGCCTACTTCCAGGAACTGCTGCTCGGCGGGCGCGAGTACAACGATCCGGCGAGTTCGCGCTATGGCAGCTACCTGCGCGGGCGCGAGGCGATCGCGGCGCTGTTCCCGGCCACGGATGCGCGCGGCAAGGCGATCGCCTACCAGGGCGACATCACCATGTTCAGCAGTATCACGGGTTCCACCACCGTCAACGGGCAGACGGTGCCAGTCATTACCGACGCCGGCGTGCATACCAACTTCGGCGGCGACATCCAGATGCTCAACCCGGGCGGCAAGACGCTGGTCGGCGTGGAGGGCGTGCCGGCGGGAGCCGGCGCCGGCCTGCTGACGCAGGGTGCGGGGGACATCGCGCTCTACGCGAAGGGCAGCATCCTGCTGGGCCTGTCGCGCATCATGACGACCTTTGGCGGCAGCATCCAGGGCTGGTCGTCGGAAGGCGACATCAACGCCGGCCGGGGCTCCAAGACCACGGTGGTGTACACCCCGCCCAAGCGGGTCTACGACGCGCTGGGCAATGTCACGGTGTCGCCGAACGTGCCGTCCTCGGGCGCCGGCATCGCCACGCTGAGCCCGATTCCTGAGGTGCCGCCCGGCGACGTGGACCTGGTGGCGCCGCTGGGCACCATCGATGCCGGTGAGGCGGGCATCCGGGTCTCGGGCAATGTCAACTTCGCGGCGCTGCAGGTGGTAAACGCGGCCAACGTGCAGGTTCAGGGGAAATCGACAGGGCTGCCGGTGGTCGCCACCGTGAATGTGGGGGCGATGACCAATGCCAGTTCAACGGCGTCGCAAGCTGCCGCCGCTGCGCAGGATGCGATGTCGCGGGATCGCGCGGCGCAGCGGCAAAACCTGCCTTCGATCTTCACGGTGCGCATGCTCGACGCTGGCACGGAGTCGTCGTCGCCCGCTGACGGCGAGAGCAAGAAGGTGCCTGCTGGCGGCCTCCAATCCAGCGTGCCATACGATCCGGCGAGTCCAGTGCAGTTCGTCGGCCTGGGCGGGCGGTTCAATCCTGCCCAGCTGGAGCGACTGACCGACGACGAGCGCCGCAATCTGAAACAGATCCGGTAGCAGCCAATCGAGCGGCATGCGCGTCTATCGTGGCATCGCCTTCTCCAACTCCTCTCAGCGTTCGGCATTGCGTCGTCGAGGCGGGAGCGTTCGCGCTGGAATCACCTGTGCGGTTGAGGACTTCGTAGTGGAACACGGAGATAGACGTCTCATGGATACGAGCATTGCGCATTGCGTCAAGGCGCTCGGGACAACTGGCGGCGCGGCCGGTGTGGCCTCCCATGCCGGTGAGTCCGGGGTCGTCCTGCGCGACTTCCTGGTATCGAACTATGACCAGCTCCGTCGACGTCTGACGCGCCATGTTGGTTGCCCCGATACGGCGCGCGACAGCCTGCAGGAGGCGTGGCTGCGCCTGGGGAGCGCGACACTTCCTGACGCGGTACGTAGCGCCGAGGCTTACGTGTATCGCGTCGCTTGCAACCTCGCGACGGATCAGTTGCGTGACCGTCGCATTTGGCCATCGCCGCTCGATGCAGACACCGTGTTCGAGCATCTTGCCGACCAAGGACCGGGGCCGGAAGCCGTCGTGGAAGCGCGCTCGGATCTGGCGGCGCTCGATCGCGCGCTGGAGAACGTTCCGGGCCGCCACCGGCGCGTGCTGGTGGGCTTGCGCCTGGAGGAACTGACCCGCGAGGAAGTGGCTGCACGCCATGGCATTTCGCTGCGCAGCGTGGATACGGTGCTGCGTCAGACCCTGGACTACTGTGCGACGCAGACCGGGCGGCGCGCCGTCGGGGGTGTCAACACGCCGCGGCGCGCGTTACTGCACGCGAGAAGGAGGGACTGCGGTGCCTATGCATCGGAAAAGGAGGCGCCAACCGGAGCGTACTCCGCGCTTGTGGATACCGCCCATTCCTTATGCCCGGTCGAATAAGTGTGAACGACATAGACGGACAAATGTTCCTTCGGCGATTGGCGTGCTATGTGCCGCACACGGCTTGATCGGAGCCGCTGCCGGGCACCTGCGCCGCTGCGCCCAGCCTGTTCGTCCCCAGGGCGCGGATCAGCACGTCACGATTGGTCAGGATGTGCTCGCGCATCAGTGCCTCGGCGCGGCCGACCTCGCGCAGCGCCAGCGCGTCCACGATGCGGTAGTGCTCCGCGAGCGCCTGCCGACTGTGGTCGCGCTGGTACAGCAGCATCAGGGCGTCATGGTCGTGGGGATGCGATTTGCTGTCGAAGATGATGGGCAACTGCCGCGCGCGGCGCACGGCGTCGGTCAGCCAGCTGTTGTCCGCCAACTCCAGCAGCGCGTAGTGAAAGTCGAGATTCATGTTCTGCCACTGCAGGGCCTGCTGGTCGTTCCACTCTTGCTCGTGCAGCACCCGCCGCTGAGCCGCCAGGAGGCCGCCCAGGCGCTCCTGTTCGGCATGCAGCAAGCCGCGCTCGCCGATCAGCCGGCAGCCCAAGCCCTCGAGCGTGGCCCGCACGGTGAAGGCGTCCTTGATGTCCTTGGGCTGGAAGCGGCGGACCAGGAAGCCGCGATTGGGCTGGTAGACCAGCAAGCCCTCGTCGGCGAGCCGGGCCAGCGCATCGCGCACCGGCGTGCGGGAGACGCCCAACTCCTGGGCCAGTGTGACCTCCATCAAGTGGGACCCGGGCGGAATCTCGCCGTCGAAGATGCGGTTGCGCAGGGTATCCGCGACTGATAGCGCGCGGGTCCGGGAAGTTTCGGGTGAAGACATCGTTCTGGATTTAGGATTCAGTCGGTGTGGATGTGTCGGCTGCGGATGAGATTACCCCACATTGTCCGCTCGCCGGCAAGGAACCGGCTGGTCTGCTCGGGTGTCGAGGGGAATTTCTCTGCTCCGCTGGCCTCGATCGCCTGGGCGAGCTGCCCGTCATCGAGCGCCTGCGCGAGAGCGCCATGCAGCTTGCCGACGATCTCCTTCGGCGTTTCGGCCCGCGTGAACAGGCAGGTCCAGCTATAGATCTCCACCGGGATGCCCGCCTCCGTCAGCGTGGGCACGTCCGGCAGCGACGCGATCCGCGCGCGCGACGTCACCGCGAGCGGCCGCAGCGTGCCGCTGCGGATATGGGGCAGCACGGTGGCCGGATTGGAAAACATCATCTGCACCTGGCCGCCGATGGTGTCCGCGATGGCCGGAGCATTGCCGCGATAGGGGATGTGCGTGAGCACGACGCCGGCCGCCTGCGCGAACAGTTCGCCAGACAGGTGTGAAGTGTTGCCATTGCCCGCGCTGCCGAAATTGATCTGCCCGGGCTGCGCCCGTGCCATGCGCAGCAGGTCCGCCAAGGTCTTCGCCTTCGATGCCGCATTGACGACGAGCACGTTCGGGCCGCGGCTGACGCAGCCGACCGGCGTGAAGTCGCGCGCCGGATCGTAGGGCGGGCGCGCCATCAGCAAGGGCGCGTTGATCTGCTCGGCGGGCGTCCCCAGCAGCAGGGAATAGCCGTCCGCCGGCGCGCGCAAGACCTGCGCGGCACCCAGCGTGCCGCTGGCGCCGCTCTTGTTCTCCACCACCACGGATTGGCCCAACTGCCGGGACAGGTTCTTCGACAGCAGGCGGGCGATCGTGTCGGTGGTCCCGCCGGCAGGGAATGGCACGACCAGCGAGAGCGGTCGCGCGGGCCATGCAACGCTCGTTTCGGCGTGCGCCCAGCAGGCGGGGCAGATGGTGCCGACGAGCGTGAGCAGCAGGACGGGGCGAGTCCGGCGTAGGGATTTCAGGCTTGGCATGTGCAGGTCTCCTTTCTTCTGTATGTATGCATGTTATCGTAATTAATGCTTCATGATTACTTTATTTCTTGAAAATATAAAAACATGCATACATACTGTGCGAACCACGACCACCAAGACTCATCATGCGAAAGACTGCATTACTCCAGAAACTGATCCACGCGCCGGAACTCCTTGTCATGCCCGGTGCCTTTGACCCCCTGTCCGCCCGCATCGCGCAGGAGGCGGGTTTTCCCGCGGTGCAGTGCTCCGGCTTCGGCATTTCCGTGAGCCGGCTGGGACTGCCGGACTACAGCTTCCTCTCGCTGTCCGATATGGTCGCGGCCACGCAGCAGATAGTCGACGCCATCGACCTGCCGGTCATGGCCGACGGCGATACCGGCTTCGGCAATGCCGTCAACGCTTGGTATGCGGTCAAGGCCTTTGAGCGCATTGGCTGCGCGGGCGTCAATATCGAGGACCAGGTCATGCCCAAGCGCTGCGGCCACCTGGAGGGCAAATCCATCGTGCCGCTGGACGAAGCAGTGCAGAAGATTCGCGCTTGCGCCGAGGCGCGCACGGATCCGGATTTCGTGATCAACGCGCGTACGGACGCGCTTGCCGTAGGCGGCATCGAGGAAGTGATCCGTCGCGGCAATGCCTACCTGGAGGCGGGGGCGACCATGATCTTCGTGGACGGCATGACGTCCAAGGAGCTGGCGCGGCAGGCCGTGCAGGGAATTCGCGGGCCAGTGGCGATCAATGTGGTCGAAGGCGGCAAGTCGCCCGAAGCCTTCACGTTCGAGGAGATGCAGGGCATCGGCATCGCGCGCGTGAGCCTGCCCGCCACGCTGATGCTGGCGGCCATCCAGGGCATGCGCGACGCGCTGGCGGCGCTGCGTGCCAACGGTTACGCCGGTGGTCCCGGCGCGCGGTTGGCGGACTTTCGCGAGCAGCTCGAGCTGGTCGGCTTCAAGGAGGTGTTCGCGCTGGAGCAGCGCTATTTGGCCGGGCTGCAGCATCCCGGCACCGCACGGTGAGGTGAGCATTATGTATGCATCACCGCGCAACATCATCGAGAAGATCTGGGACCAGCACGTTGTGGGCCAGCTGGAGGGCGAGCAGGCGCTGCTACATGTCGACCGGGTCTTCCTGCACGACCGCGCCGGGCCGCGCGTGCTGGCCGGCCTGGAGGAGGGGGGGCATCGCGTGGCGCATCCGAGCCTTGTGTTCGGCACCATGGACCACATCGTCGACACTCAGCCGGGCCGGGGCGACGACACGCTGGTTCGGGGCGGGCGCAGCTTCATTGAGGCCTTTCGCGCCGCCACGCGGCGCTCGGGCATCCGCCTGTTCGACCTGGGCACTCCACGTCAGGGCATCGCGCACGTGATCTCTCCGGAACTGGGCATCGCCTTGCCGGGCACCACCCTGGTCTGCTGCGACAGCCATACCTGCACTGTTGGGGGCATTGGCGCGCTGGCATGGGGCATCGGCACTACCGAAGGCGAGCACGCTGTCGCCACGCAGTGTCTGGTGCGAAGCAAGCCACGGACGATGCGGGTATCGTTCCACGGCAGCCTCGGGCCGGCGGTGTCGGCCAAGGACATGGTGCTGGCCTTGATCGGCAAGTTCGGCGTCAGCGGTGGCGACGGGCATGCCATCGAATTTTCGGGCGAGGCAGTGCGGACGCTGGACGTTGAGGGGCGGCTGACCCTATGTAATATGGCCGTCGAGTTCGGCGCCTGGACTGGTCTGGTGGCGCCAGACGTGCGTACCGTCGAATGGCTGGCGGGGCGACCCTTCGCCCCTTCAGGTGCCGCCTGGGATGCAGCGGTTTCGGATTGGCTCGCGCTGCGCTCGGACGACGACGCGCACTGGGACAAGGAACTGGAGCTGGACTGCGCGGAGCTCGTTCCCCAGGTGAGCTGGGGAACCCATCCCGGCCAGGTCGTGGGCATCACCGGCACAGTGCCGCCTCCCGCCGACGCGGATGCCGAGCGCGCGCTGCGCTATATGGAGCTGCACCCCGGGCAGCCGATGCTGGGGACTCCCATCGATGCGGCTTTCATCGGCTCCTGCACCAATAGCCGCCTGCCCGACCTGCGCGCCGCCGCGCAGGTGGTGCGAGGACGACGCGTGCGCCCTGGCGTAAAGGCCATCGTGGTGCCCGGATCGACCAGTGTGAAGCATGCCGCAGAAAGCGAGGGCCTGGATCGCGTGTTCACGGAAGCTGGCTTCGAGTGGCGCGAAAGCGGCTGCTCGTTGTGCTTCTTCGCCGGCGGCGATAACTTCGACCAGCCTGGCAAGCCGGGGCGCCGCGTGATCACCAGCACCAACCGCAACTTCGAGGGCAGGCAGGGCCCGGGCGTGCGCTCTCACCTGGCTAGCCCGGCAACGGTGGC
Organism: Cupriavidus sp. GW821-FHT02F09; assembly: GCF_059421605.1. Taxonomy (NCBI): domain Bacteria; kingdom Pseudomonadati; phylum Pseudomonadota; class Betaproteobacteria; order Burkholderiales; family Burkholderiaceae; genus Cupriavidus; species Cupriavidus sp. GW821-FHT02F09. The sequence goes on along the minus strand of NZ_JBWKVH010000002.1, from coordinate 151,539 downwards.
CGCCTCAGCCGTCGCCGGCTGCATCGCCGATCCACGCCCGCTGCTGCGCTAGGGAGCATCACATGGAACAGTTCATCCAACTGAAGGGAATCGCCGCTGCGCTGATGCGAGCCAACATCGATACCGACCTTCTCATTCCCTCGCGCGAGATCAACTCACCCGGGCGAGATGGCTATGGTGAGAAGCTGCTCGCGCCTTGGCGCTATGAAGCCAGCGGGAGCGGGAACGGACAGCGCGTCGAGCGCCCCGACTTTGTGCTCAATCGCGAACCCTACCGCCGGGCGACGATCCTGCTGACCGGCGAGAACTTCGGCAGCGGATCCTCGCGCGAGGCCGCCGTCTGGGCGGTGCGGCAGTTTGGCCTTCGCTGCGTCATCGCGCCGTCGTTCGGCGCGATCTTCCAGAGCAACTGCTACCGCAATGGCGTGCTGCCGGTGGTGCTGCCCGCGAATGAAATTGCCGTGCTGGCCGCCGAAGCCGAGCGGGAGGTGCTGGAGCTGACCGTCGATCTTGAGTCCTGCACGGTGCAGCACCCGCAGGGCCGCTGCTTGCCGTTCATCGTACCCCCGAGCGAACGCACCCTGCTGCTCGAAGGGCTCGATGCCATTGGCCTGACTTTGAAGCGCCGGGCCGAGATCGAGGCGTACCAGGCGGCGCTGCGTGAGGCGCGTCCCTGGGTTTTGGCCGTAGAAGAGCCGCTTTGACATCTCAGGTGGCCAGAGACCATGCTGGCCACCTCACCGCAACGGTTCGACACAGACCATGACAAACACTGCATTCATCGGACTCGGCTACATTGTCGATATCACGCACCCGGACGGCAAGATCGCGCATTGCATCTCGCGATGAGTGGCGTCGTTAAGACGTCTCGATGCCGCTCCCGACCTCGGCTTGGGGTGGCTGGATCTACACGGCGCTCGTCTTTACGAGGTTGCGCCCGCCGCCCTTCGCCGCATAACAAGCACTGTCTGCTGTCTTTATCCAGGCTTCCCACGCCCCGCCATTCCGGTCGCTCCAGGCCACACCGATGCTCGCGGTAACGCTAACGCTAACGCGCCCGCCGTCGATCACAATGGACATTGCTTCGATTCGCTTGCGAAGCCGTTCAGCGACCGCTCTGGCATCTTGCTCGTCGACGTTCGGAAGAAAGAGCGCGAACTCCTCGCCCCCGTATCGCGCAAGGACGTCTCCCTCCCGCAATCCATCTCGGACAGCTGTAGCCACCGACGCCAGTACGAGGTCCCCCACAGGATGTCCGAATCTGTCGTTGATCTGCTTGAAGTGGTCCACATCCAGGATTGCGAGAGCGCTGTTTGCGAGCGGCGCTGGGGGAAGGCGCCCCAGGAACCAGCGGCGGTTACCGACGCCGGTCAGTGCATCGGTGTCCGCTGCAAGCTGAAGACCCGCCTCGCGCCGCTCCCTGACGAGCGTCACAACCAGCAGCGCAATCCAGAAATTGAAGAATATCTGAAGAAAAAAGGCAGCCGAAAAGTCAAATTCCGATGGAATATCGAGAACGATGCAAACGAGGCGAACCGCATAGATCAGCGCACTCACCAGGAGGCACGCAGCCAACGGACGACGCGCAGGCAGTGGCTCGCTATGTCGGTCCAGCCATATCTCGACTGCCGAAGCCGCCAGGGACATTACCGCGGTCAGGTGAAAGACGCTCGCCCGCTGAGAATTCACAAGCGGGAATCCCGACACTATGCCAAATATGAACCACACCGCCGGCACGAGTATGACAATCCAGTAATGGCTCCGGCGGCGACCACTTAGGCGCCGTATGCCGTCCCAGAGCAGCGGATAGGCGATCGTCCCTAAAAGAAGACTCAAATGCGTCCACAGCCAAAGCGGTAAGGCGGCCCGCTCCCCAAACGCAGCCAGCACTGCACCGATTGCCAAGGCAATCAAAGCAACGGCGAGACGCCCTAGACCCGTGGGCCGGGACGAACGCTTGCGGCTATGCAATATCGCCGCGGCGCCTGCAATCAACGAGGTGTTGTGCAGAAGAATAATGGTGCCCACATCGAAAGTCAGGTGCATATAGCCCCTTCGGTTCCCATACGCGAATTATCGAAGAAGCACTTTTTCACAAAGATGACTGGCGCGATTGGGATTTGCCCCAGCCCAAATCGCGCATGCCCAGTGACTCGCCGCGGAGCCGGTTAGCGAGGCCTACCTTGGTATCGAAGTGGACGACGCGCTCGAAACGGCTGCGCAAACCGAAGTATAACGGCGGCCGGGCCGGCGAACCGTCGCGTGTCTGCTGCGGACCGGACATCCGAATGCATAGTCACGACCCTGGAGGGTTCGACAACATCTGGGTCGGCCGATGGTACCGGTACCGCCGCTTCGTTTAAAGCCTCTTTTGGTACTTCGATCGACGCCGGCGGCAACGTCTACGTGGCCGATGCTGGCAACTGTGCGATTAGCAAGATCACTCCGCTGCAATGAGAGCGCGGCTCTGCCAGTATCGTCTTGCAAGTGCGGTGAAGTTGGGGCGCGTGAGCTTGCAGGTGGAGCTCCAAGCGATCACTCGTCGTGATGGACATTCATGATGGACGGTAAGTCGCCGGGTCGGGAGTGGGCGGAAGGCAAGCTGCCTCCGACGTTGATTCGTGCGTTGATTGGTGGATCTCGGCTTGTTGCAAAGAGGTAGGAGGAGGCTCCCACCACCGTCGACCAGTTCGGAGAATGGACGTCGTAGTGCAGGTGTAGTAGGAAAGTTCTACCGGACAGGCAGATGGGGCGTTTTGCTGAGGGCTTGGCCTCGTACGCGGCAGGCTAAACATACCCAAGGGTTGAGTGCAAACGCACGGGGATATGACGAGCCGTCAATTCGATCCCCACATTTACCACTCAAGGAGAGGCCATGGATGCGAGTCCGGACCCATACGGATCCAGCCTGTTCGTGATGGAAGCGCATCTGCGAGACTACTTGGCGACGAATCCACGGACTTTCCCGGGGCAGGCCGACTTGGCCTGTGGCCTCGGCACTCACCGCGACTTCGTCTTCAAAACTCGGGCCGCCTTCTCCGGAAATAGGTGATGCCACTCTTGGCGTGCCGTCGATACCACGATCGTGATCAGACCGTATCTGTGTCCCCCGATTGGCGTAGCCCAGCAGGTCGGCGGAGGGCGGGCAGGGCACGGCACCTTTTGTATCCTCTGGGTTGATTTATAATGGCGTGGCCAGCGTCGTCGCCCCGCAAATCGCTCCATCTCCCGCACCAGCAAAAGTTCAGCGCGGCCGACGGTAAAAGCGACGATAAAGTCCCATGCTAATCGCTGCCAATCCCCTAACCACGCGGGTCTGGGCGGCCTGTTGATGATGGAGTGGGGGTGGAATTCCCGTTGGGAAACATGATTCGCTAGTTGATTGACTATTAAAGCCCTGTTTTCACAGGGCTTTATATTTCGGATTGTCGCCTGGTAGTTCTCGCATTCTGGAGAGTGTTGGAGGAACTCGTGGCGATTCAGTTTGGTACAACGGCACTTGGCGCTGCCGTGGAGGTCGGCGTGGCACATGGAAGCTCGCCGATCCCAGCCATGTCCTGCGCCATGGCGTTCGCCTGAAAAATTATCCGTATGCGGCAGCGTTTGCGAAAGCTTCGATGCATTGCACGGCACCAGCGTGGCGGCGGATAGTAGTGGCTACGTCATTTTGTGCACCATTTTCAGAATTCCCCCATGGAAATTAAAGTCAACTTTCTCGATAAGCTACGTCTTGAAGCTAAGTTCGATGACTTCACCGTAGTGGCCGACCAGCCTATCCGTTATAAGGGCGACGGCTCGGCGCCTGGTCCTTTTGATTATTTTCTGGCCTCATCGGCCTTGTGTGCCGCTTACTTCGTGAAGTTGTACTGCGTAACCCGCAATATTCCTACCGAGAATATCCGCCTGTCGCAGAATAATATTGTTGATCCGGAAAATCGTTACCAACAGATTTTCAAGATTCAGGTTGAGTTGCCGGCGGATATCTCGGAGGCGGACCGTCGAGGTATTTTGCGCTCTATCGAGCGTTGTACGGTGAAAAAAGTGGTGCAAGCCGGCCCCGAGTTTGTCATCGAAGAAGTAGAGAACCTGGATGCCGATGCTCAGTCGTTGCTGATGTTGACGCCGGCATCTGACGCCAGCACCTATATTGCGGGCAAGGATCTGCCGTTGGAGCAAACCATCGCCAATATGTCGGGCATTTTGGCGGATCTGGGCATGAAGATTGAAATCGCTTCATGGCGCAATATCGTTCCCAATGTGTGGTCGCTGCATATCCGCGATGCGCACTCGCCGATGTGTTTTACCAATGGCAAGGGTGCGACCAAGGAAAGCGCACTGGCATCGGCGTTGGGGGAGTTTATCGAGCGCCTGAATTGCAACCATTTCTATGGTGGTACGTTTTGGGGTGAAGACATCGCCAATGCGGCGTTTGTTCACTACCCGAACGAGCGCTGGTTCAAGCCTGGCCCTGAAGATGCGCTGCCGGCCGAAATTCTGGATGCGTACTGCCTGCAAATTTATAATCCCGATGGCGAGTTGTATGGCTCGCATCTGTACGACACTAACTCCGGCAATGTGCAGCGCGGTATCTGTTCGCTGCCGTATGTGCGGCAGTCGGACGGCGAAATGGTGTATTTTCCGTCCAACCTGGTCGAAAACCTGTTCGTCAGCAATGGCATGAGTGCCGGTAATACGCTGGCTGAAGCGCAGGTGCAATGCCTGTCCGAAATTTTCGAACGGGCGGTAAAGCGCGAAATTCTGGAAGGTGAAATCACATTGCCTGATGTGCCGCACGAAGTGCTGGCGAAATACCCTGGCATTCTGGCCGGGATTCAGGGGTTGGAAGAGCAGGGCTTTCCGGTGCTGGTAAAGGACGCGTCGCTGGGTGGGACCTATCCGGTGATGTGCGTCACCTTGATGAACCCGCGGACAGGCGGTGTCTTTGCCTCGTTCGGCGCGCACCCAAGCTTCGAGGTGGCGCTGGAACGGAGTCTGACGGAATTGCTGCAGGGGCGCAGTTTTGAGGGCCTGAATGATTTACCTCAGCCCACCTTTGTCAGTAACGCCGTGACTGAATCAAATAATTTTGTTGAGCACTTCATTGACTCCAGTGGTGTGGTGTCGTGGCGCTTTTTCAGCGCCAAGGCGAATTTCGACTTTGTGGAGTGGGATTTTTCTGGCCAAGGTGAAAACTCCAATGCCGAGGAAGCCGCCACGTTGTTCGGCATTCTCGAAGACATGGGCAAGGAGGTATACATGGCGGTGTATGACCAGTTGGGCGCCGTGGCCTGCCGCATTTTAGTGCCCGGTTATTCGGAAGTTTACCCGGTGGAGGACTTGATCTGGGATAACACAAACAAGGCACTGTTGTTCCGCGCCGATATTCTGAATGTGCATCGCCTGGACGATGCCGGCCTGGCAGATCTGCTTGAGCGGCTGGAGAACAGTGAGCTGGATGAGTACTCCGATATTGCCACTTTGATCGGCATCGAATTTGACGAGAATACGGACTGGGGGAAGCTAACAGTTCTCGAGTTGAAGCTGCTGATTCATCTCGCCTTGCGGCAATTTGAGGAGGCGCAAGAACTGGTGGGCGCCTTCCTGCAATACAACGACAATACGGTCGAGCGTGGATTGTTCTACCAGGCCTTGAATGTGGTGCTGGAGGTGCTGCTCGACGACGACCTGGAACTAGACGACTACGCGGTCAATTTCCGTCGGATGTTTGGCGACGCTCGGATGGACGCCGTAATGGGGTCAGTGGACGGCAGCGTGCGCTTCTTCGGGTTGACGCCAACGAGTATGAAACTGGAGGGCCTCGATAGGCACCACCGCCTGATCGACAGTTACAAAAAACTGCATAAGGCGCGGGCCAATGCGGCGGCTTCAGCCAGTTAGGGTTATGCGTCATGGCTGGATAAAGGCTAGGGCAATCTTTTTTTCCCGGCGGCCTCAAATCTGAAGTGCAACACCTTGCAATAAGAGGCAGTCAGTGAGCTAAGCCCGCGATTCCGCGGGCTTAGTTACGTCTGGGCGCATCCAGATATCTGGCATCGACCGGCAGCATCCCACGGAGAGATCACGGATGGACACTTTTTCAGCACTAGCGGACGCCAGCGGCATCACCTTGCCAGCTATCCTGAGGCAACTGATTGACACAGGGCGCACCGACTACAGCGCCGACATCGAGGCCTGGCGCACCGACTGGAAGGCCCATACGCTGGCTGCGCAACCGGTGCTTTCCTGCGTCTATGATCTGGAGTGGATCGACGCGAAGCAGGCCGGGGAGTTCATCGCCAAATGGCTGAATCCGGCCTTCCAGCACGGCAGGCGCTTCCTGCCGTTCGCGCAGACCGGGGCGGGCGATGCCTACTGCTTGACGCCGCTAGCCAACGGCGACATCGGCGTGGCGCTGGTCTGGCACGACCGCGGCACAAGCCGGATCGAAGCCGTCTCATTCGCGGCCTTCGTCTATGAGGCCCTGGTGCGCAGCGCGGCGGACTTCTCGCATCTGCTCGACGACGATTACAGCCCCGCCGAGGCGGTACAGTGCGTGGCGGCGAACATCGAGGCCTTGCGGGGGTATCTGCCCGAGGCGATGCGGGCCGGACTGGAGCGCGTGCTTGCCGATGCCTTGCCGGAACCCGATGATGAGGCGGCGAAGATGATCAGCGACGAGACCGCGCAGGCAGTGCTGGCTTTGCTGCCGGAGGTGGAAGACGATGCGTTTGCGGTGGTGGCGCGGTGGGAGTGCGGGAAGCGGTGAGGCGGGCGCACTGCCGCCCCGCCTGGCGCGTTAGCCCTGCAGGCATTTCAGCAGTGCGCCATTGACAATCCAGGGCTTTGCTAGTTTCAAGTACTAGTTGACGTTGCAAAAACGTGCCTGTAGGCAGGGGGCCGGCGTTGGATCGCGGTGGCAGAGGATAGCTTCCAGCAAGCTACGTGTACGCCGGTCTCAATCTACAGTCGTATCTTTGAGGGGCGCCTACGGGCAAGGCCCGCTCGTCTTATGAAGCGTGTACTAGCTCGCCTTAGCAGGTGGGGATGTACATGCCGGCGGGTCTTTTGGGTTGGGTGGCGTTTAGAATGGAAAACATTTGATGTTTTTATGCTTGGAGTAACTCTTGCATAAGGGGCATATGGTTTCCATCTGTGTGAACGGTAAAGACAAAACCAGGCAAATCAGCGACTGGAAGATATGGTGGAACTCTCAACAGGGGGAGTTGATGCTGACTTGCCGTTTTCCCTCCGGCAAGTCTTACGACAGTCCGCTCAGCAGTTGCAAAATTGAACCTACCGAGGTGGTGCAAGGAAAGCTCCTGTCAAAAAAAGGAGGCGCGGTATTCAGTGCCATCGACAGGGCGGTGATCTATGGCGGGAAGTATGCCGCCGTTCAGTATCGCGGGAAGCAAAAAATCTACGTAATGAACGCGGATCGTATTGCGTTCTGCCCGGAGACGACGATCAAGGACGAGCCCATATTCCGCTACTTCGGCGTCGTGGCAAAAGCCCGGGAAGAGCAGGCCAATCAGCAGGACAAGCCCATTTCCAAGAATGTGCGGCTTCAACTGGAGATGGTGCTTCCTCACGAGGACACCGCGCTGCACGCTTACTGCACAGGACAGAACCGACCGCGGGAGCGGCCGGGTAGTTTTATTTACCCTTTCGGCGTCAACGAAAGCCAGCTCAACGCAGTGGAGCAGGCCTTCACCTCCCAAATCAGTCTGATCGAAGGACCCCCTGGTACGGGGAAGACGCAAACGATATTGAACATTATCGCCAATATCGTGTTGCGGGGAAACTCCGTCGCTATCCTGTCCAATAACAATGCTGCTGTGGGAAACGTTTATGAAAAACTAGGCAAGGTTGGGCTGGACTATGTGGTCGCCAAGCTGGGCAGTAAGCAGATTCGAGCGGACTTCTTCAAAGACGTACCGGCCGTGCCCTCAGAAACCCCGGCACCTGCGCCCTCCATGGATCATATTCAAGCCGTTCTGCAGAAGCTGAAGCAGCATCTTCATGCCCAGGACGCGGTGGCACGGCTACAGGCCGAGATCGATGAATTGACCATAGAGCAGCGCTATCTGCTGCAATGGCAGCGCGAAAACATGGTGGTGGCGCCAGTCCCTCTGGCGAAGTACAGTCTGTCCCCACGAAAATCCTCGGACCTGATGGCTTATTTGGCCTATCTTGCCACGAATCGCATCAGGCTCAAGGACAGGATCGATTTGTTGTTGAATTTCAAGATCCTGCGTACGAAACCCTTCGATGATTGGGAAAAGCGAAAATCCATGATCTATGCCTTGCAGCTTCACTACTACGAGAATGCGCTGCGGGATAAGGAATCGGCATTGGCAGCTTATCGGGAGGCGTTGGAGCGTGGCAACTTCAAGGCGTTGCTGAATGATCTCGCCGCCGGGTCGATGGCACATCTTAAACACCATCTTCATCAGTATGTCCCGCGTCAGGAAGAATTCGATTCGGAAAATTACCGCGCGAAGTTCGGTGAGTTTGTGAAGCGTTTTCCAATTATCGGTAGCAGTACGCATTCCATCGTCAACTCGATCGGCCGCGGTGCGATGCTCGACTATGTCATCATCGACGAGGCTTCGCAGCAGGATATCGTCCCGGGGATACTGGCGCTGGGCTGCGCCAGAAACCTGATCATCGTTGGCGACAGAAAGCAGCTCCCGCACATTCCGGCGAATCTGGGCATCGCACCGCCCGCTGAATTCTACGATTGCGACAAATACAGCCTGCTCGATTCGTGCGTCGGCGTTTTCAATGACTCGATCCCGGTGACGCTGCTGAAAGAGCATTACCGGTGCCACCCCAGAATCATCCAGTTCTGCAACCAGCAGTTTTACGACAACCGGCTCGTTCCAATGACGCAAGACGCTGGCGAAAAGTCGCTGAAGCTGCTCGTCACTGCCAAGGGAAACCACACGCGAAATAACTCGAATCGGAGAGAGCTGGATTCACTGCTCGAGACGCTCAAATGGGATGGAGAGAGCGACTGGGACAGCGAGAATGGCCGGGGATTCATTGCCCCTTACAACGCTCAGGTCGCGCTTTCTCGCGCGCATTTGCCGCCTGATTTCGTCAAGGACACAGTGCACAAGTTTCAGGGCCGGGAGTGCGACGAGATTGTCTTTTCCACCGTGCTGGACAAGAAGCGCAGTAGCCAGCGAGGCCTGACCTTTGTGGATGATCCCCACTTGGTCAATGTGGCAGTATCGCGGGCCAGGAGCAAATTCACCCTGGTGACGGGCGACGACGTCTTTGCCGCGAACAACGGGCATATTGCCGCCTTGGTGCGTTACATCGAATACTACGCGGATGAAAAGCTGATCCATCGCGCCCCCGTCGTGTCGGCCTTCGACCTGCTCTACACGGAATACGATCAATCTCTGGAAAGGCTCAATGCCAGGTTGCGCTCAGGCGATTCGCGATACAAGTCCGAGCAGATCGTGGCGCAGATACTGCGTGATGCGTTGTCCCAGGAGGCCTATCGGGCGATGACGTTCCACGCCCAGATCGCCCTGATCCAGTTGGTCTCATCGGCCAACGAGGCAATGACGTCGCGGGAGCGGGATTTCATGAGAAACCGTGCCAGTTGCGATTTTGTGCTGTATTTCAAGGTGGGGAAAACGCCGCTGGGCGTGATCGAGGTCGATGGTGGGTCTCATGGCGAGGCACCGCAGGCCGAGCGGGATGCGTTGAAAGACAGCATCCTGAGAAAAAGCGAAATCCCCTTGCTCCGATTGCAAACCGTAGAGAGCCACATCGAAGAAAAGGTTGCGGAATTCTTGGCTCGGTGGGCAAGCGGCGCTTCAACCGCTTGAGGGAAATGGGTGGCGCTTTCTCCCTTGGAAAAACTTCACTACGCCTCGGCAGGGTGGTGTTGAGGAAGCCGAGGCCGATGCCTTGATGCAGGCGATGACCACGCTGCATCCGTAACGGGCCGGCATGCTGCTGCGCCATTGCCGCAGTATCAAGGCCAAGCGTTTGTTCCTGGCCTTGGCCGAACGCCATCGGCATGTGTGGCTGTCGCATGTGCCGCTCCAAGGTGTCGATCTGGGCCGGTGCAAGCGCGCGCTGGTGCCCGGCGGATGCCTGCAACCGACCTATCAGATCACCTTGCCTGAGAGGCAGATCGCCGCGAGCTTGAGCAGGTACTGGAACGGATCGCAGGCCGGGCCGGGCGAACCGCCGGTGCGATTGGGCGTCGGCGTCGTTTCGCGCGGGCCGACGCTTACGCTGCCTGACGTCATCGCCCGCAAGCCGGTCAAGGCATGGCATCTTCTACCGCTTGCCCTCCGTCAGCTCCAGTGCGAAATCCCTGAGAAGCATTTGCCGGCTTGCGTTCAGTATTTCCTGCCCGAGCCTGGGATTGGCGCCGGCTACCGCGCGCGAAAGGATGAGCGCGCCTACCATCTCGCTGTAGAACGCGATTGCCTCCCGGCGCGCTTCCTGGCTGTCTCTGCCTTCGGCACGCTGCTCCGCGACGAGTCCCGTCAAGGTTTCGATCATCTCCTGCAAGCCATTCGCAAAGCGCGCTTGCGCCTCGTGGCCTAGCCGGCGGACGTCCGCGGTGAGACCGGCTACCGCGCAACCCTGCTCGATATCACTGCAATGCGTGCTGGACAGATAAAAGTCGACCTGTCGCCTCAAACGGTTGCCGCCAGGTGCAATTGGCGCTGCGATGGCTTCCTTCAGATCGTGGTTGGCTTTGTCCATCGCAGTCGCCACGACTTCGGCCGCTAGCGCCTCCTTCGATTCGAAGTGGTTGTAGAAGCCACCCTGGGTAAAGCCTGCGGCCTTCATCAGCGCGCTCAGGCCGACACCATCGATTCCGTGCTCGCGGAATAGCTTCTCTGATGCCGCGATGATGGTTTTGCGGTTCTCTGCCGCCTGCTGTTTTGAGACCCCCATCGCTCAATGCTCCTCTGTGCGGTTGTCGCCTCAAGTATAGCCGCCCTCGAGAAAGACAATGGTGATTGACCTTGACTTCTATGGCTCGGTCAACAAAACTCAATGTCAATCACAATTGTGTTTGAGCGAGCCCGTCTCGTAGGAGATATCGATGTACATCGAAAGTCACCAACGCTTGCTCAAGGCGATCCGGCTCGGGGGCCTGGAGTTGCCAAACCGCATCGCCATGGCGCCGCTGACGCGCATGCGTGCGGCGAATCCGGAACTTGCACCGGCCCGCCCGCACGTACCGACTATCCCGCCATTCAGGCTGTGCGGGCATGACGCGCAGCCACGCCACCCGCCCCTCAGGAGAGTCACTTGATCACTACCACCGAAGCCGCCAACAAGGCTCTCGTGCTCGAAGCATTCGACACGCTCTTCAATCAACGCGACTACGCCGCCGCCGAACGATTCTGGTCGCCCGACTATATCCAGCACAGCGCCCATATCGAACCGGGCCGCGACGGTCTGTTCAACCTGATCAAGACCCTGCCTCCAACATTGCGATACGAACCCGGTGTGATCGTGGCGGATGGCGATTACGTGATTATTCACGGGCGCTTTTCCGGCAATGGCCGTCCCGTCGCCTGGATTGCCGCCGACATCCTGCGGCTTGCCGATGGCGTGCTCGCCGAGCATTGGGACGTGCTGCAGGATGAGGCAACCGAGGCTGAATCGAGAAGCGGCCTGCCCATGTTCGGGAACAGCTTTCCGCGCTGACTCCAACCGTCATCTCCATCGGAGGCATCATGAATCTCACAGGTAACACCGTATTTATCACCGGCGGCGGTTCGGGCATTGGCCGCGGTCTCGCGCAAGCGCTCCACAAGCTTGGCAACCAGGTCATCATCTCCGGCCGACGCGCGGACCGTCTGCAAGCGACGATCGATGCGAACCCCGGCATGCAGGCGGTATCGCTCGACATCACCGATCCGGCGAATGTCGCAAAGGTCGCTGCCAGGTTGATTGCCGATTATCCCGGGCTCAACGTGCTGATCAACAACGCAGGCATCATGCTGCCCGATGGCGCTGGCGGCCCGGTCGGCGACGACCTGCTGACCTCCACCGTCGAGACGAATCTGCTCGGGCCGATACGCATGACCTCGGCGCTAATCGAGCACCTGAAGACGCGAGAGGGTGCCGTCGTGGCCAATGTCACCTCGGTACTTGGCTTTGTGCCCATGGCCATCACGGCCGTGTACAGCGCGACCAAGGCGGCCTTGCATTCATACACGCTCTCCCAACGTTACCTGCTTCGGGACAGCAAGGTCTCGGTCATCGAGATCGCGCCACCCTGGGTCCGTACCGAGCTGATGAACAGCAGCGAGGAGGAGCGCGCGATGCCTCTCGAAGCATTCATCGCGGGCGCGATCGAACAACTGGGCACAGAAGCCAACGAAATACTGGTGGGCTCCGCCGTGAGCATGCGCGCCAATCCGGGACCAAACGAACACGCCTGGGTCAACGAGTTTAACGATACGATGGCTGCCGGTTGAGCATGGGATTACCTGGAAGGAGCCAGGCAATCCCCGGATAACCCTACCTGATGCACCCAAAGGGCAACTGCGTATGAGCACGGCGATTACGTTGCTGATCATGCGCCCCGAAATACTCACGTTGCGGACGGGCCGCAGCCGCGCCGGAGGATCTGGCAGCGTCTTAGCTGTGCGCGCCGTCGGTGAACGGATCGTGCCGATCCGTGATTTTTGCGCCGTCGGAATGAACGTGGAACTTGCCTGCTTTCGCGCCATCCGTGTAAGGATCGCGCGGCCCGGCGATATGGGTGTTGCCGTCAGCGGTCGAGGGGATGCCGGACGACTAGGCTAGGGCGGCGAGCGAAGCAGGTGCCTTGACTACGCGCGCAGGTCCCATACGGCCTCTCGAAAGAAGATGCGGTTGGCGGGGGCAGTTGAACGGTTTTTTTGCGATGTACCAATCCGGATCGGGTGGGGTCAAGAAGTGCGACCAGTTCACGTTTCGGAACGCCGTTGGCGTCACTATCATCGGTCTTCTTTTACTACCTATAGGTGAACTAATGCCCACGGAAGAAAATTCAAGGGTGGACATAGTGCCTATCATTCGACCGTATGCGCGTTTTCTTCAGGGCTGTGAATCAAGCGTTGAGCGATGTTTCGCGCGATCTTTCGACGTTCAAGTCGATTGCGCAGCTGGCCGGCCACAAAGGCGCTGATGATCAGCAGCAAGTAGAGGATTAGGAGATTGTGACGCCACGCATCGAGAGCGAGCTGGTGCGCAGCCAGTTTCGGATCGGGCGCCGGGAGGCTTGCTCGACTCGCCACGACGGCTTGGGTCATCCGGACAAGGCCGGCCGCCGACAGGAGTGGCACGAACACGAGCAGAGCGAGCAGTGCAGGCTTGGCGCGGCGCACTATCGCGTAGTGGCGCAAGCGGATCCACAGCCCCAGGCAACCATGTACCCAGCCCGGGGCAAGCAACGCAACCTGCAGGCCCTGCGTGCCGCTCGTGATCAGCATAATCACGATCCGCTCATAGTTCGGTTCGAAGCCGTAGAGAGAGGCGGCAAGCCGGGTCGCCACCGCATGGCGGATAAGTAATAGAGGGAGGCTGAGTCCCGCCCAGAGGCGGATCCATTCGGTGGGCGGCAGCACCCAGTGATGGCGCCCATAGACTGTGCGCAGCGCCAGTACAAAATGCAGGGAGGCCGAACCGTACAGCAGGATCGTTCCGGGCACGCTATGCCAGAGCCGCAGAGCCAGCGTGAGACCGCGCCCGGCAAGATCCAGCGACCAGATCCCGAGTGCATGATTGGCCAGATGGAGAAAGAGATAGATCAGCAGCACCACACCCGATCCGAGTTGCAAGCGGCGCATGATTGATTGCACTTTCCTTCCCCTTGATGCTCAACATGGAGAGAACTTCTGGCACAGCGGCTGCCGAACGGCTAACCCGGCAGTCGGACGCAGGCCATCTTCTCTAGTATGCAATGCGTAGACGTCCCTCCGTTGCCAGATATTCCCGTTCCCACACTCACTCATCTTCCTGCCGCACACGATTGCCCGTGAAGACGATTGCCATGGGAGGTGCACTGGCCACACGGCCGGCGCTTGCCATGCGGAATCAGCACGGGATCCATTTCAGGTCGCGGTTCCGGGAATAAAAATGGCATGCCGGCGGTCTCGTTCGGCGCGGCGCGCTTCCTGGCCGGGCTTGGCATCGGCGGCGTCATGCCAAACGTGATCGCGCAGATGACCGAGTACGCACCGCAGCGCGTGCGCAGCACGATGGTGGCGTTGATGTTCAGCGGCTACTCGATCGGGAGCATGCTCGCCGCCCTGCTAGGCAAGGGTCTGTTCGAGACCTACGGATGGCAATCCGTATTCATCGCCGCGGGACTCCCCGTGTTGCTGATCCCGCTGATCCTCAAGTCGATGCCAGAATCGGTGGCATTCCTGATCCGGCGCTGCCGCAGTGACGAGTTGAAGCGGCTGACCGGGCGGATCGCCGAGGTAGGGCAGCGCCATCATGATGCAGATGGCGCAGCCGCCTCCATCCCTACGAGCGGCCCATGCTCATCGGCCAGGTGCAGTCGCTGGCTCCGCGGGTGCAAATAGCCAGGAGGGCATGCAGGCGCAGGCCGGCGGCGCCGAACAGAACAACCAGGCGCTGATGCGGTTGTCCGAGGCCGCCCGGCGGACCGCGTGGTTTCCCGTGGCCCTAGTGCTCCGGGATCTCGCGGTGGGCTTGAATCTCCGGCCGCGTTTCTGCGACAGCTACCCGGTTGCGTCCGGATGATTTTGCCTTGTATAGCGCCTCGTCACTTGCATTGAAGAAAAACCGCAGACTAGGGAAACGTGCACGGCCGTCCGCACAAGCCACGCCCATACTGACCGTGAGTATCCGGTTAGCGCTTCCCGCATTCGGGATAACCAGATCCTCGACGGCCGACCGGATCTTCTCGGCAACCGCAATAGCTCCGTCCAAACCCGTGTTGGGTAGCAGCACAGCAAACTCCTCGCCACCGTAGCGGGCCGCATAATCGCCCGGCCTGCGGATGTTGCTGGCAATGCATCGGGCGACCGCAGCCAGCGCATCATCTCCGCCCGCGTGCCCGTAACGGTCATTGAAATTCTTGAAATGATCCACGTCGATCATCAGCAACGACAAGGGCTGCTGGCTGCGCCATGCCCGGCGCCATTCGATGTCCGCGGCCTCGTCCAGGGCACGCCGGCTTCCGATGCCTGTCAGCCCGTCCGTGTTGACCATCAGTCGAAGGTGCTCTTCCATCGCTTGCCTGCGCTTGAACTGCCGGGAAATCAGGATGGAGAGGATAAGGATCGCGATGTCTAGCGTAAGAATCAGTCCGCCGAGCAGCCATGCCCTTTTTCGCCATTCCGCGTAAATATCGTCGGTCGACAGGCCAATAACAACCACGAGGGGGAAACCGGCAACGTGGCGGAAATCGTATAACCGTTCGTTACCGTCCAGCGCGGCAATGCCGACAAATGATCCTTCCTGTGCCTGCGCAACCGGCGCGAAGGATGCGCTGGCGGCAATGCTACGGCCGATGGTGGCAGGGTCATACGGACGGCGCATCAACACGATGCCATCGTCACGCAGCAATGTGATGGTGCCCCCAGGGCCGAGCTTCGTCCCCTCGAAGAGCCTCTTGAAATAGTTGAGGCGCAGCGTGCCGACGACGATGCCGGCAAAGCTACCGTCCGCATGTGACAACCGCCGGCTCAAACCGATCGATTGGGCTTGCTCCGTCAAGCGAGGCTGGAACGGCTGGCTGATAAACAACCCAGCCGTTGCCGAATCGTGATGCACTTTGAAGTAGTCGCGGTCAGCGACATTGACGGGGCGGGGAGGGGTGGAGCGTGAATCGAGAACGAGATTGCCTTGCTCGTCCGTCACCAACAGGGAGCCCATGTCGGTTGCGTTCGTCGAGCGGTCAAACAGCACCAATTGGCGGATGGCGGGATTCAACCGGAGAATTTCCGGATCCTTGACGCCGTCGATCACGGAGTGCATCGACAGCTCAAAGATCTCCAGATTGCGGGCAATATCTCGCTCAAGGATGAGTGAGAGGTTGGAGGATGCTTCTTGCGCGCGCGCAAATGCGTCCTGGCGCATCTCAACGAGCGCCCCGGCTCCAATGGTGGCGATGGCCATAGCAAGGCCAACGCTGGCTGTCATGAAAAGGTTGGGGTACTTTAAAATCACTTGTCTGTCGTAGGCCAAGGCCATCGGGATGATTCTTGGGCCGTTACACAGCCACGCACGCGAGTGCAAATTGTACGCTAGCCGAAAAGGAGGGCGCGCCGGAAGGTCCGCCAAGCACGCGAGGCGCTGACTCGATAACTGGGGCCTGAAGCTCGTGGTAATGAGGGGAACCAAGCCTGAGACAGACGCCGCTGCGCTCCCCGGGGTCGACCAAAGAAACTGCACGCTCGAGTTGCCAGGTCAGGCCTCAACGATCGAGTATTTATCCCGATTTTTGCCAAGCCATACGGGAGCCCGACCACGGCCAGGCATCAGACAAGCGTGACCGGCTAGAAACCCCGTTAAATATTCCGCATGGTGCTGATCCTACATACCGATACTATGCCAGCATTCTCTAGCTGCAGTTCTCGCCGAAGCTTCTCGCACTCGTGCTGGCTAGTAAAGGAAAAATATTCACGCGCTGCCGGGTCATTCGACTCTGCCTTCGCGACGGTCAGATGCCAGAGGTCGCCAATGGAACCTGGTTGTTCATCGTCAGAGGTACCCGCGTGAATATCGACAGAGTTTCGGTCATTGATAACGACCACGACAACAATCGCGATGCTCGCGGCAACCCACTGTGCAATGCGTCGCAATCTGAAAGAGATCCTTGTCATGCCGGCATGCAAGATGATGTTGGCGTTGTTGTGATCCTCATATGGTAGCGTTTTATCGTCGGCAAACAATCCCCCCGACCGGGGAGGCTGGTGACAGGAGGAGATAGGTTTGCCGAGGCTTTCCACATGCGATCGGCAAGACACCGGATATGGTTGTGCAGATGGCGTGCTATCCGGTCTCTAGCCAAAGATCGATGCCTGGCGCAGGCGCGTCGTTACTATTGTGCTCTTTTACGGTCGCGATCTTGAATCCACTGCCGCGCGTGGCGCGTATTTAGAGGCTGCGCCTAAACGCATTCACCCATCAATGTGAAGCGACCAATGCGACAGGGCACGGAGGAACATTCATTCAGTCTTCGCGAGATAAACACGATTTCGCCCAGCGCCTTTCGCTCTGTACAGCGCAGCATCGGCCGCCTCGACAAGCTCGTCGGGGAAGCGTTCTTGCCGAAGGGTTGCGCAGCCGGCGCTGACTGTGACATAGCCAACCGGAGTCGGAGCGTCGAGCTTTAACTGCGTCACCATCTGGAGCGCTTGCGCCGCGACCTCGGAAGCGCCACGACGGTCTGTATCCGGGAGAACTATCACAAATTCCTCTCCGCCGTAACGGCAGACTAGGTCCGCCGGCCGGCGAACGACCCCAGCAAGAGCAGTCGCCACTGCGACAAGGCAAGCATCCCCTTTTAGGTGGCCCAAGGTGTCGTTGTAGAGCTTGAAATGATCGACATCGATCATGATTAGCGATAGTGGCAAGTTCTTGCGCTTCGCACGGTCGAATTCCTTGGTGAAGTGCTCATTGAAATAGCTCCGGTTATAGATCCCCGTCAACCCGTCATGGACAGATGTTTGCAGCAGGCTGGCATGGGCCGCAAATAGACGCTGGTACAGAACGGTGACCTCCCATACTAGAACGCACACGAGTACACCCGGGGCAAACATGCTGAAAATCCTGGCGAGATACCAGCCCACGCTGAACCTGGTGGCACTCAGCAGGTTCAAGCTGGTATCGATGAGGCAAGCGAGCAAGGCAATCGATAGCCATATGTCAAGTACGGCCCGCAGGCGACCGCTCAGCAACACGATAGCAATGGCAACGACATTGAGCGACCATATCGCCAGCGCGGTTGCATTTTTCTCGTAGGCCCCGGCGTCTCCCGCTGCGTTCAGGGCGGATGGCAGATCACCGTATAGAGCCAGCCCACACAACACCACACCAATTGCGACGGGCCCACCGACTAGCCCCCATGCCCATAGGCTGACATTCTTGGGGCGGATCAGCTCTTTCATGGATAAACTGCGCACCGCCACTGCGAGAATCACAAAAAACGGAAAGCCGCCATGCCAGAAGACCCACATCCACGCGGCGCTATTCGGACCGGCGCCAAAGAGGCCCCCAGGGGTGAAAACACCGGGAAACGTTAGCAGCTGCAAAGCCACCGCCAATGCGGTAAACGCGTATGCCCCACCCAGTGCTCCAAGGATCGGCTGCCGGGTCACCGTAAATTGCGCGCCGAGTAAAAAACTGGCGATACAGGCGGTGGTGAATACCGTCAGCGCGCACATCGGCATGAAGGTGGGAACCGCGGGTAGCACCTGGGTTGCCCGAGGGACGGCGATCGCGAAGACGCACAGGATAAGTAGCGCAGTGATACCGGCAAGCATTGCTTGTCTGCGCGTGGCCTGCCGTACCAGGAAGCTTTCCATAGTGTTCACCAGTCTTTAGCCGTCTTCCACAGCCCGCATGGTCCCGGCATCGTGAAGTGACATACCGTTGAGGCACAATCAACCTCATACAAGCCCGTCAACGTACAGCGATCGTCAGTCTAGTCAGTCTATATCGCCCATCCTTGATTGATCAGCCGGGATCTTAGAACCGATAGCCTAGGCCGAGCACCATCACATCGGAATCGCGGCTATTGGTCGTGACGGTGCGGTGCCAGGAGAAGCGGGTGGTCCAGGACCGGCTGATGCGATAGCTCGCCGACATGGTGAATAGGCCGAGCGTGTGCGTGATGCCGCCGCCCTCGTCCCGGTCCCGCGCCACATAAGGGCCCAGTCCGATCCCCAGCGTCAGACGGTCATTGAAGAACGGCCGCACCAGCCAGGCCTGCGCTGCGACACCCTGCCGGCGTACAACCCGGGCATCGCCCTCGTTCAGATAGGTGGCAGTGAGGTCTACATAGGGCAGGATGCCGCGGCGGTACTCCACCGCGAAAGCGGTGCCGCTGGGTGAATCGAAGTTGTTGATAATGGTGGTGCCGCCGAAGACCGTGAGCTCGTTGCTGGTCGTGTTGAGGGTGTACGAAGGCGGTGGCACCACCGGGCCATCCCTGCTCCCTCGATCGAGCTGATAGCCCACGCCAATCAGGAAGGTGTTGGTGTCGATGCTGCCAAATGCCTGCGCCCGGTTGTATCGGGCCTGGACGATCCAAGGGCCGCCGTTGATATACCAGTTGGCCGCCGCGCTGATCAGGATTCCCCAGCCATGCTGGTCATTGACACCGCCTTCGGCCGTTCTCACCGTGGTATCGAAATAGCGGTAGGGACCGACCCCAAGCGAGAAGGCAAACCGCCGGTCCGTCGACAGCAATCGTCCCCATAACTGCGCGCTATGTCCGTCACGATGATGGTTGGTGACGTGGCCCTCGTTCAGGTACGAGAAGGAGGCGTAGACGTTGTCGGTCAGGTTATGGGCGTACTCGTAAGTGTAGCCGTATGTTTTCTCTCCCAGCGACGGCGTTTGCTGCAGCCCGCCAAGCACGTAAATCTCCTGGGCATGGGCCGCATGGGCGATGCCCACTAGCAAGGCCATGCAAAGTGCAAGATGCAACAGGTGATGCCGGCCGCCCCATCGGCCCACGCCGAACCCGAGGTGATGTCGCATGAACGGTACTCCGTGGTTGGGCATGCCGAGTGGGTCTTGTTGCGGCGCGGCGGACGCTACACGTCCGGAAACGCAATGGGAACGCACCAAAAGCCTGCTGTTCGCTCGAGATGGCATCTCGGGCATGATCGCTCTGGAATGGACTCGGAGAGTGAGGGCGCACGAGTTCACTTGCGCATCGAGGGCGTATGGGTTATGCCCACCAGCAGACCTTCCGGTCCCAGCAGCCGCGTGACGGTCTGACCCCAGGGTTCCGCTCGCGTCGCAACCAGCAGTGTGTAGCCCTGCGACTTCAGTTCCGCTGTGCCATTTTCGATATCCGCCACGTCAAATTCGATCCACGCTTGTGGCACGGGAAGATTGCCAGGCCATTGATCCGTGCCAAAACAGGATTCAGCCGCCTGCGCCAACGGCCACAGGGCAAAATGCTTCACGCCATCTAGCCCTCCCGTATGCAGATAGCCGTTGGCATCTTCCTGGAACGACAGTCCCAATGCCTCGGAATAGAATTTTCGGCTTGCGGCCGGGTCGCGAACGATCGGGCCAAAACCGGCGACGAAAAGCACGTCGATGTTTTTTGGCGTTTTCATTGACATATCTCCTATGTCTTATCTTAGCAACCCGTGGAAAAAGTCCCGCGCTGTGTCAAGCAGCAAGGATTTTTGGCAAAGTCTGGGCGATATTATCCGCATTAGGTTTCCGGAGCCGCATCCCATTTTTTCCTCATTTCCTTGCCCCATTTCGTAGGATCTTCGTTATGCATTTTCTCCATCATTTTTGCTACGTCCGGGTGCTTCTCCAGGACGTGTCTCGTCATGACCTTGATCATCTCATCCCAAGAACTGGCCGACAGCTTTTGGTCGCATTTTCCGCCGAGTTCCCTGCACGTCATTGTTCTCGTAGGGTCCGCTCCAAAAGGGAAGAAAGGCAAATATCCCAAGGTTTGATAACCGGCAGAAGTACCCGAAAAATTCCGAATTCACTGTAGTGCATAATAGGACATTCGCAGGGTTGCAGCATTTCTGGTTACCCCGGGGCCGTGGCTAGCCCGGTCGCTTTGCGACGACGGCTATCGGCGAATGCGCCGTACCGCGGCTTGCGGCCGGTGCCGGGCCTTCGCCACGCTAAGAAGACTCAGTCGTGTCGGGCCGGCCACATGTTGCCAAGTGACTCACGGCATACAAAAACATGTCGCACTGATGATCGCTCCGCCGATTTTTGGCCCGGCGCTGGCCCTGCGTTAAGCTGCGCGAGCGACACGGCGTCCACTTGGACAACGAGACGGTGCAGCGGATCATGGTCGACGCAGGCTTCGGGGTACTGCACAGGCAGCGCCCGCCCAAGCTTCACCAGCCGCGCAACCGTCGGACGTGTCTCAGCGAACTGATCCAGATCGACGGCAGCGATCACGCCAGGTTAGAGGCTCCAGCCAATACACTTTTTCACGCGTCTTAGAGCCTTCCATTGTGACCGAATCGCAATACCTATTTCCGTGTGTAACGTAGCCACGTCACTGCGGAACTCACTGTTTTTCTGGATGGTCCCTTTTATATAGGAGAAGGAGCAATTGCAGGGGCGCGTTGCCCGGGGGATATGTGTCGCGGCCTGCGCGAATAACAGCAGGAGACAGTGATGAAATCAATTCAAAGGATATGCTTTGCTAGTGTTGCCGGCTTGCTTGCCGCTTCGGCTGCTACTAGTTTGGCGGGTGCCGGAACTCTAGCCGCAACGGATGGCGCTTTGCTCATGAACAGCTCGCCTGGAACGCCGGTGCGCACCGAGTCTGACAGCATGGCACCGCCTACCGAGTTAGCGACGAAGCTCAGTGACAACGCGATCACGACGAAAGTCAAAGCCGAGCTCCTTGCCACGAAGGGACTCCGGCCCACCGCGATCCGAGTGAGAACCGAAAACGGTGTTGTGCATCTCGATGGCAAGGTTCGAAACGATTCAGAGAAGCTGACAGCTTTGAACGCCATCCGTGCAGTGGAGGGCGTGCAATCCGTGGTGGACGGCCTGGAGGTCGAGAAATAGCCATCGCAGATATCAGGGCGTACCCTTCACAGGAAAAGCGCCCCGCCGACGCAGGGATGGGACGACGGGGCGAAATCGCTGGCAGGATCATGCGGACCTGCCCACGCGGGGGAGGCTTCTACAGGACATCGCTCACGCCGCCAATTCCAAAGCCGGGCGAGCGAACTGCAACGTACCGTGCGATTCTTCGATGATGAGATTCACGCCGTAGCGTGATGCCAGGGACTGACCAATGTGGATTGCTTCGTCTTTGCCTTCGAATTCCAAGATTGCGGTGGCCGCACCACAGGTTTTCAAGATCCAACCGGCGCGCACGGCACAAACCATAATGTCTCTTCGCATCTGAACTCCTCTGGAGACGGTAACTACAGGGTAGGAAAGGCGGTAAAAACTCGCCATCGGACACCGTCCTACCTAGTTGTCAGCACTCGCCTGGTCTCTTGCCGGCGGCCCACCATGGCTGAGCGGGAGGCAGCGAGGGGCTCTGTGCCGGGAAGGCAGTGAGATCGGCAAGATTCTCGGAGTGCCCGGCGACCTATGCTGCCAGGGAACACAATTGCTGTGCTGCGGACGCAGTGCTTCCCAGCGGTCCCACGGATGCGAGCCTGGAACGGCAATTGCGTCGAGCATTCTTAGCCCGCTGGCAGATGGCGGGCTCCGATATCGGCGCCGCGGACGTCGCATCTGCCATGACCCGTTGCCGGATGACCGCGGACAGTCATGGAGACGACCATGCCCAGAGCATCAAGCATAGCCAAGGCCAGAGCAGACCAGCGAGCGGGCAAGGCACCGACCACGCAGGCAGGCCATTTCGTTCACGATGCGATCGAAGCAGTGCGCCGGGGTAAGCACGGCGTGCGCTCGGCAAAGCAGGCCATAGCGATCGGGTTGTCGGAGGCACGCCGCGCTGGCATTGAGGTGCCGCCGAAGAAGGGCGCTACAAGGACGCAGGCCAAGCCCGCAGGCACCAGTTCAGCGCCCAAATCCGCCGGCAAGGGTGGCAACGGCAAGGTGACGCCGCGACGGGCCAGCTCAGAAAGCAAGGCCACGCGCGCGCGCGCTGCCATCAAGGCGCTCAAGCGCGAGGGCACAGCAGGCGTGTCACGTCAGGCGCTGTCCGCCCAGGCCAAGCGCGCGGCAAGCACCCGCACTGCTGCTGATCGTTCAGCTTCCGCCAAAAAGGCCGCTAGCACCAAGGGGCCGGCTGTACGCTCCGAAGCGGCCCGCAAGGCCGCGCGAACGCGCTTGACAAACAAGGAGGCAAGCCGCTCGCACTAGTCAACACCCTGCTCGCATAGGACTGCGACGGCGTCGCCTTCGGCGAATAGCTCCGACATCGCTCCGCCCCTTGACAGCGCATACCGTGGCCCGGACGGCACTCCTATTTAACCCTGCCGGGCGGTTACCGAAACCCGGCCGGGGCGCCACGTAAATGTCGCTCCTCTGGTGCCTGGGATAGCAATCCTCGGCGTGCAGAAGCGGTGTTGGTTTCGCTTATGTGTTGGCCGAAATTACAAAATCCGGCTCCAAATTACACATAGCGGCGTGGCCCGAGCGTGGCAAACGCAGCAGGTCGCCGCGGCTTCCCGCGCCTGTCGGCAGGTATGCTCCTTGCGGTTCATGTTCTTGCGGCTCACGAGAACTGGTGGTTTCGATGCATGCATCTCCCGCGAGTCCTCATGACGAACCGTGTGACCACACCATCAGGAGAGAGCGATGAAGATTCCGGCACTTACCCTGCGTATGACTTGTGTCGCTGCAGCGATGGCGGCAGCTGCTGGCGGCGCGTTCGCGCTCGATACGGGCGGCATCATGCGCGTCGCCACCGACACCACCATGGCTGCGCCACCCAGCCCGGCCCCTGTCATGCCGGGCCAGGCCGAGGGTGACCGCGACCAGCGGCTTGTGGCCGCTACTGAAATGAGCGCAGAGAAGGCCGAGCAATCCGTCAGCGACAGCGCCATTACAACCAAGGTGAAGACTAAGCTGCTTGCCACCAAGGACTTGAAGTCCACGGGCATTCACGTGAAGACCAAAAACGGCACGGTCAACCTGAGCGGCTCGGTGCCGACGAAGGAACAGCACCAGATCGCAATCGATGCTACGCGTAATGTCGAGGGGGTGAGTTCGGTGAACGACGAGCTGAAGGTGTTATCGCGCTAGTCCGCAACCGGCCCGCCCCGGGGAAACTCCCGGGGTGTGGCACCAACATGATCGGGAACCCGCCGCTCGCCATGCCTTCGATTCGGGGAGCGATCGGCGGCGTGCATCGATTTGTCAACGAGTGGATATTCCACTATTTTATAATCTGTCGGTTCGGGTCAGCTTGTCGATTTTTGACAACGAAACACACATGATTAAGTATAATTATTATCTATTGGTTAATGTACTTAATAGAATTAAGTAATTTAAAATAAGGAAGAACAATTCCAATGTAAAGTCGTCAAATTTGTATGGATATAGTTGGAGATACTCCATGCAAGCCATTCGTCATATTCATGTATGGCGCCGCCTGTTCCCTATGGGCAGGCCGACGCTCAAGCAGAACAGCCTCTGCGCGCTTACTGCCGGCGCACTTGTTGCCTTGTTGGCGAGCCCTGGCGCACACGCAACCGATCTTGCGCGCCAGACCATAGGCCCGGTCAGCTACGTTTGCGGAGGTGTTGGTGAGGACGAGCAGCAGGCAATCAAATCGGAATCGAAGGATTTTGATATGGGACTGTTATTCACTGAGGGCGCGCGCGGTGAGTATCTATCCGATGTGGCAATCACCCTTTCGCGCAACGGAGTCGAGGTTGCATCCTTCCGTTCGAGTGGGCCGCGCTGCCTCATCAAAGCACCAAGGGCGACTTATCAGGTCGTGGCAACCTACAATGGCGTAGAAAAGCACACCCAATTGCGGATGGGTGATCGGAACGTGCATTTGAATTGGTAGCCGGCCGACGTCGCAAGGGCCATGCGGCATTTTCCCAATGCCGCAGATCAGATGCGCGTCACCGGGTGCGCAACAGTAGCGCCACTGGCAGCATCTCCAGCACCTTGGCCAAGGCCAAGCGGCCGGCGCGCGTGTCCAGCGGGCGGCTGGTCAGGACATCCACCCAATGACTGTCGTCCCCGTGTCCGACTCGCAGGACGGTGTCGCGCCATTGTGCTGGCGCGAGAATGGACCGGTCGCTCTCGGCCAACCGGGCGGCCAGTCGGGTGCCGGCCACCAATGCCTGCTCTTGCCCACGACGGCGCATGAATGCAAGCGCGTGCGCGGCGAGCAGGCCGGCCAGCGCGATGGGGTCATAGTCGCCGGCGACAAACAACCCCGCATGTGCCTGCCATGCGGCCAAGCCGCTGCGGATCAACTGCAGCTTGACGCGGCCGTTCTGCCAGTTGGCAAGCCATTCGGGCCACCCAGATGTGTCAACCAGCCGGGCGCGCAGCGACTCGAAATCCACGGGACGGCGGTTGTTGGGATCGACCAGGCTGAGATCCCGGTCCTCGGCGCCCTGGTAGCGGTCGGGCACGCCGGTCCGCGCGCAGCGTCTCCTTCTCTGCGAGGATCTTCTCGACCACCAGCCACGGGCGCGCGATGGCGCGCCGCCGTGGTCGATCGGGCGCGAGCGCGGTGAGGTGGGCGCCCGGTTGCTGGCAGTAGGCCGCCGGATCGGCCAGGCCGTCCTCTGTTCCTAGACGATATTCTGACGGGCGAGTGGGCGTGGCCCGCACAGGCCACGCGTCAACACATTTTGGCGACCGTGTCCAGATAGTCTCGCCCCTCGTTCGTGAGGCGAACTTGTCCCAGGTCTTGCGCGGCTCGATGCCGTTTTACAAGCCGCTGTCGCTCAAGAGTCTTGAGGTCAGCGGGGTCTAAATCAAGATTCTCGTTTGCACTCTTGAGTATCATCAAGGCGGCGATTTCATGTGGGCTGAGCATCTTCGTCTCCGGCGAAGGGGATGGGCTGCTTGCTTTACAGCCAGCGGCTGCGTCATGGAAATGCCAACACACTTTCTATCGAGACGCACAAGCTCGCAACGCTGGATACATTTCCTTACGCCCCTGTGGGGGGCTGGGATCGTTGGGCGCGAGGATTGTGGCGTTTGGGTGATTCGCTGCGGAATGTGAGCAAAAAGGCGCGACCGATGCACCGAAAATCATGCTCAATACGGCTGCCAACGTCATCAAGCCCCGTGTTGATCAGCCGTCGGCGGACGCGCCTGTTCCATCATGAAATCGACGAACGCACGCACGCGCGATGGCAGCAAACGGCCGTGCGGATACATCAGGCTGACGGGGCGCATGCGCCCGGCAAAAGCTTGCAGTACCTCGACCAGATCGCCTTGCGCCAGGTCCCGCTCGACGACGAATTGGTAGGTCTGGAACAGCCCCGCGCCCGCCTTGGCCAGCGTCACGCCGGCCAGCACGTCTTCCGCGCACATGTAGTTGCCCGTCGAGAAGATCTCCTTCTCGTGCTCACCTTCCTTGAACAGCCAGGAGATCTGCCGCCCGCTGCTCGGTAGATCGAACTGGATGCACTCGTGCTGGTCCAGGTCCGACAGCATTCTAGGTACCCCGGCGCGCTTCAGATAGGCGGGGCTCGCGACCACCACCAGTGCCGCGTCTTCAAGGTGCCGGGAGACCATCATCGAGTCCGGCTGCGCACGCAAGCGGATCGCCACGTCGAAGTTCTCCTCATGGAAATCGACGTTGCGGTTGCTGATGTGGGCTTCCACCTTGATCAGCGGGTACTTGGCGCGAAACGCGGGCAGGAGCGGCAACAGCCGATGGTGCCCATAGGTGGTCGGCGCGCTGATGCGGATCGTGCCCGAGGGCTGCACCTGCTCGCCGGTGACCTTGCGCTCGGCTTCGACCAGCTGATTGAGCGCGGCGCGGCATTGCTCGAAGTATTCCTTGCCACCTTCGGTCAGCCGGATGCTGCGCGTGGAGCGCACGAACAGGCGCACGCCCAGGCGCTTTTCCAGGCGCGAGATCGAGCGGCTGACGGCGGCAGGCGTGACGCCTGCGGTATTGGCAGCCGCCGTGAAGCTGCCGGCCTCGGCGGCCAGGCAAAAGAGCTCGATGCTGCCGAGCAGGATGTCGTCGAATTGCCGATGCATATTCTTTACGTCATGTAATAGGACAAGTGTAGCAAACCCCGTTTATTGCGCTCAACAGCAGCAATATAGTCCCTCCACACCGGTGACGGCTCTGGAGTCCGGCACCGGACCCTGAACCTGAATCTGAACCTGAATTTGGATCCATCGGAGGACCATCATGAGCAACACCGACAACACCGACAACACCGTCATCATCACCGGCGCCACCAGCGGCATCGGCCTGGGCTTGGCCGAAGCCTTCCTCAAGGCGGGCTACAACGTCGTCGGCACCGGCCGTTCCACCGAGCGCCTGCAAGCCACCGCTGAACGGCTGAATGCCGGCGAGCGCTTCCTGGGTGTCGCGGGCGACGTCGGCAAGCCCGAATCGGCGCGCCAGGTCTTCGCGCAGGCCATTGCCAAGTACGGCAAGGTCGACGTGCTGGTGAACAACGCGGGCATCTTCACGGCCAAGCCCTTCGTGCAGTTCACGCCGGACGAAGTGGAGGAGCAGATCTCCACCAACCTGAAGGGCGTGCTGTATCCGTCCCAGGAAGCGGCCAGGCACATGAGCGAACGCAAGCGCGGCAAGATTATCAACATCACCGCGTCTCTGGCGCTTCAGCCGCACGGCGGCGTGCCAGCGCTGCTGGCCGTGGCCCTCAAGGGCGGCATCAACCAGGCCACGCGCGCGCTTGCGCTGGAACTGGCGCCCCACGGCGTGACGGTCAACGCGGTCGCCCCGGGCGTCGTGGACACCCCGATGCATGCCGCCGAAACCCATGCCGCACTCGGCAGCCTGCACCCGCTGGGCCGCATCGCCAACATCGCCGAGATCAGCGACGCCGTGCTCTACCTGGCCAAGGCCGACTTTGTCTCCGGCACCGTGCTGCCGGTGGACGGCGGCTTCAGCGCAGGCCGCTGAAGCCGGCAGCCGCGGCCGGACGTGTGTCCTGCCGCGGCCCGGAATCCATCGCGCTCATCTCGAAACGTCAATCCATGCAGGAGGCCGCCATGCCTTTTGTCAGCATTCGCATTACCCGCGAGGGAACCACCGCCGAGCAGAAAGCCCAGGTCATCAAGGAAGTGACCGAGACCCTGGAGCGCGTGCTGCACAAACCGCCCGAATGGACGCACATCGCGATCGAGGAGGTGGATACCGACAACTGGGGTTTCGGGGGCCGCACGACCACCGAGATTCGCAAGCAGTCGAATCCCGCTTCAGTCCCCGGTGCGCAGGACAGCCGATAAGCCGCCTTGGGCGGAGAGATCGGGGCTTGGGAATCCATCACGCGCTCAACCGGCTTCGGGAGGTGCGGCTGGGCAAGCCCTCCATCAGGCACCGCGGACATCGCCTGGATGTGTGGCAAACAAGCGGGTATGTACCTCTGTGTGCCAGTGCGGCGGCCGGATACATGGCGATACACGCGGGGCCGAAGGCCGCCATACAATGGCGACGAAACCGACTGGCCGAACACGCCCAATCCTGCCGAGGTGAACCCGATGGAAGCGCACATCGACCATATCTTGATCGTCGATGACGACCGGGAAATCCGTGAACTCGTCTCGGCCTATCTCACCAAGAACGGCTTGCGCGTGACGGTGGCGCCGGATGGCCGCCACATGCGGTCGTTCCTGGAGGCCAATACCGTCGACCTGATCGTGCTCGATCTGATGCTGCCCGGCGATGACGGCCTGGTGCTGTGCCGCGAATTGCGATCCGGAAAGCACAAGGCCACGCCCGTGCTGATGCTGACCGCGCGCGACGATGAAACGGATCGCATCATCGGCCTCGAAATGGGCGCGGATGATTACCTCGCCAAGCCCTTTGCCGCGCGCGAGCTGCTGGCGCGCATCAAGGCTGTGCTACGCCGCACCAGGATGCTGCCGCCCAATCTGCAGATTACCGAAGCAGGGCAGATGCTCGCGTTTGGTCACTGGCAACTGGATACTACCGCGCGCCACCTGATCGACAGCGACGGCACCATCGTCACGCTGAGCGGCGCGGAGTACCGGCTGCTGCGCGTGTTCGTCGACCATCCGCAGCGCGTGCTCAACCGCGACCAGCTCCTCAACCTCACGCAGGGCCGCGAGGCGGACATGTTCGAGCGCTCCATCGACCTGCTGGTCAGCCGCCTGCGCCAGCGCCTGAGAGACGACGCACGCGAACCCAGCTATATCAAGACCGTGCGCAGCGAGGGCTACGTTCTTGCGATGCCGGTGCAGATCAAGGAGGCCCGCCAATGAGCACAACGAGCACGCGCTTTTGGCCTTGGCCGCGCTCGCTGGGTTCGCGCCTGTTCCTGATCTTGCTTGCCGGGCTGGTGGTCGCGCATGGTTTGTCGTTTGGCGTGCTGTTCTCCGAGCGATACATGACAGCGCGCGAAGTCATGCTCGGCACGCTGGAGACCGATGTGGCCACCTCGATTGCCATCCTCGACCGCGTTCCCGCCGCCGAGCGTGCGCAATGGCTGCCGCGCGTGAATCGCGGCAACTATCAATACATATTGGGGCCGGGCTCACCTGGCGTGCCCGAGATGACGCCACGCGGCAAGGATATTGCCGAGCGGATCACCCAAGCCAGCGAAGGCCGCTTTCCCGTCACGGTGGAGTCGATCCCGGGCGACGGCAAGCAGCTGCAGGCGCACCTGACGCTGAGCGATGGCAGCGCCCTGACCATCGACGTGCATCCGCGCATGCTCCCGATCGCGCAGTGGCTGCCATATGTGCTGGTGATCCAGCTGTTGTTGCTGGTTGTGTGCTGCTGGTTCGCCGTACGCGTGTCGATTCGGCCGCTGGTGGCACTGGCCGATGCCGCTGATACGCTCAATCCCAACATGAAGTCACCGCCGCTGGCTGAAACAGGCCCCACCGAGCTGACGCGCGCCGCGCGGGCGTTCAATGCCATGCGCGAGCGCATCGCCCAGTTCATCGAGGAGCGCGTGCAGATCCTGGCGGCCATCTCGCACGATCTGCAGACGCCGATCACGCGCATGAAACTGCGCGCCGAGCTGGCGGAGGACTCCGAGGGCAAGCGCAAGATGGTGCAGGACCTGGCCGAGATCGAAAGGCTCGTGCAGGAAGGGCTGGCTTACGCGCGCGCCACGCATGGCGATGGCGAGAAGCCATCGCGAATCGACCTCGGATCGTTCATCGAGAGCCTGGCCTACGATTATCAGGACACCGGTAAGACAGTGAGCATCCTGCAGAACATCGGCGGCGCCATCGTGACGCGCCCCCATGCGCTGCGCCGGATCCTGACCAACCTGATCGACAACGCGATCAAGTTTGGCGGCGCGGCGGAACTGCGCGTGGACCACGAGCACGACACCGTGATCATCGAGGTGCTCGATCGCGGCTCGGGCATCCCGGAAGACAAGCTCGAAGCCGTGCTGCAGCCATTCGTCCGGCTGGAAAGCTCGCGCAGCCGCGAGACCGGCGGCTCCGGCCTGGGCCTCGCGATTGCCCATCAGCTTGCGGTGGCCATCGGCGGCTCGCTCAAGTTATGCAACCGTGAAGGGGGCGGGCTGGCAGCGATCGTCAGGCTAGGCTGATCAAAGGAGAGGGGGCAGGCCTGCTCGGTGGCTCGGCGGGGCCCCGGTTTCCATGTGTCGCTGTCCACCTCTAAGCAGCCTGGCCACGCTCGCGGCAACGTGCCTGACCAGGCAACCTGCCGTCAGAGCTGGCCTGCGTCGATCACGGCGCTGACAAAGTCCTGCGGCGCTTCCTGCGGCAAGTTGTGGCCAATACCGCCTGTGATGAGCCGATGCTGATACTTGCCTGAGAACTTGCTGGCGTAGGCACTCGGTTCCGGGTGCGGCGCGCCATTGGCGTCACCTTCCATCGTGATGGTTGGCACACCGATGCTCGGAAACGCAGCAAGCCGCCGTTCCAGATCGGCGTATCGGGCTTCGCCCTCGGCAAGGCCGAGCCGCCAGCGGTAGTTGTGGATCACGATGCTCACGTGGTCCGGGTTGTCGAAAGCCACGGCGCTACGATCGAACGTGCGGTCATCGAATTTCCATGTCGGCGAGGCGAGTTGCCAGATCAGCTTCGTGAACGCGTGCCGGTGCTGCTCATAGCCGATCCGCCCGCGCTCGGTGGCGAAATAGAACTGATACCACCATTGGAGCTCGGCCTGCGGCGCAAGCGGCTTTCGGTTGCCCTCGACACTGCCGATCAGGTAGCCGCTGACGGAAACCAGCGCCTTGCAGCGCTCCGGCCAGAGCGCCGCGATGATGCACGCCGTCCGCGCGCCCCAATCGTAGCCGGCGAGGATCGCCTTGCCGATGCCCAGCGCGTCCATCAGGGCGAGGGTGTCGAGCGCGAGCGCCACCTGCTCGCCATTGCGAAACGTCGCATCGGAAATGAAGCGTGTGCTGCCATAGCCGCGTGCGTACGGCACGATCACGCGGTACCCCGCCGCCGCCAGCGCCGGCGCGACGTCGACAAAGCTGTGAATGTCATACGGCCAGCCATGCAGGAGGATGACGGCAGGCCCATCGGCAGGACCTTCTTCGGCGTAGCCGATATCGAGTTCGCCGGCAGTCACCTGCTTGATCGTCGTGAATCGGGCATGCGTACCCGGCCGCGCGGTTGGCAGGCGTGCTGCCGTCTTGCTGGATTGCGCGTGCGCCAGGTCAGATAAGCCAAATGGCGCGGCGGCCAGCGTGAGCGCGGCCGAGCCAAACAGGCGGCGCCGTTTTTGATTGATCGGTTCGGACATGGTTCTCTCCATTGGGAATGCTGCCGATGGGAAGCATCGGCGACCGACGTATCGCGCCTGTTTCCCGAACCCTCTGATTTGAAACGTTGCGTATGCGGCAGGCCGCCGGATACAGAGCGATACAAAGCCACATCACGCATCGCGGTCCCGTGTCGCGTCTGCGCTACCTGGCGCAGGTTTTTTGTATGCGTCTGTATCACGCGGCAATCGGGATACATAGCCAGACAGAACCGGCCGCGACGTGCTACGTGCCTGATACGTCGACCGCCTTTAATACGTTCCGTGGCCCGATGCCGAGCACATGCGAAGCGATCTCCGGCCGCGCAATGCCCAGCGCAAACCCATCTCAAGGAAAACATCATGACCCGCATCGAGAACGTCCTGTACACCGGCAAAGTCCACGTCACCGGCGGCCGCGATGGCCAAGCCCATAGCGACGATGGCCGGCTGAATCTGACGCTGTCCTCACCGGGCAGCAGCGGCGCCGGCACAAACCCTGAGCAGCTGTTTGCCGCGGGATGGTCGGCTTGCTTTATCGGGGCAATGGGCCGCGCCGCCAGCCAGATGAAGATCAAGCTGCCAGCGGACCTTGCACTGGATACCGAGGTGGACCTCGGCACCACCGATGGCGCCTTTTTCCTGCAGGCCCGCCTGAACGTCAGCCTGCCGGGTCTCGACCAGGAGGTGGCGCAGGCGGTGGTTGAAGCGGCGCATCAGATCTGTCCGTATTCGAAAGCCACGCGCGGCAACGTCCAGGTTGAACTGCATCTGGTCTGACCCGCGCCGTGATCCGCCCGATGCCGCCGGGCGGGCGTCACGGCCAGCCTCCATGTGGTCGAAGTCTGCGCGCAGACGCCCCGGCTAACCGCCAATGGCCTGAAGCCGGCATCGCCCATTGACCGTAGCCAGGTGCGCTCCCATCGTCGGATTACATGCGGTAGACCACGCCGACCCAGGCGCTGCGCGGCGCGCCGGGCGCGACGAACAGTGCGCTGGCGTTGTCTTGCGGCGTCACGTGCGGACGCAGCAAGTTGCCGTTGGGAAACAGATCGTTAGAGATCTGGCCATAGGTCTCGTAACGGCGGTCGAACAGGTTGGCCACGCGCGCGTAGATCTCGAAATGCTTGTTGACGCGGTAGGACGCCCGCAGGTTCACCGTGGCGTATCCGGGCGTGCTCCAGTCCGCGTACTTGGGCGCCTTGCCGGGCTGCGGGTCGGCGCGCAGGCCGTCTTCGTTGCCGCTGGTCACGCTGCTTGACACGCCAACCAGGTCGACGCCCAAGGTCAGTTCGGGCAGTGCCTGCCAGTCCGCGCCCAGCTTGATGGTGTGGCGCGGCAGGCCGGCCATGCGCATGCCCGGCTTGACGTCGATGGTCCGTTCGCCCACCGCGAGCTGCCCGGTGGCCTGGTAGGTGGCTTCGAGATAGCTGTAGCCGAGGCGCAGCGTGACATTGCCAAAACGCTGCCGGGCGGACAGGTCGAAGCCCTGGTTGCGGGTCCGGTCGAAGTTGGCGAAGTAGCCCTGCTGCGTGTTGGGTGCGCGCAAGAAGAGGATGTCATCGTGGTTATCAATGCGGTAGAACGAGCCGGATACTTCCGTGTCCTTCGAGGGCCGCCAGCGCGCGCCCACCTCATAGGAGTGCGAGACGACCTGCTTGAGGTAAGGGTCGGCCTGCAGGCCGGCGGGCAGGCGGCAGGGCTGGGCGGGATCGGCGCAACCCAGCTCCAGCACCGTCGGCACGCGGTTGTTCTGGGCATAGCCGCCAAATAGCGAGACCCCGGCGCCCAGCTTCTGCGTCATGCCAAGCGCGGGGTTGAGCCGGCGGTAGGTGAAGCTCTCGCTCGGCTGCTCGCTGCCGTCGCTGTTGCGCAGCGTATTGTTCACGGCCACGTGGTTCCAGCGGGCCGAACCCGTCACGAAGGTGCTGGGCGTCACGGCCCAGGTGTCCGACAGGTACACGCCAATCGCGCGCGAGGTGCCGCTGACGCCGGAGAACAGTTCGTTCGGTGCATTCGGGTCCGCGATCACGCCGCGGTCGTCGGTAAAGGTGCCTAGCTGCTCATACTGCGAGTAAGTCAGACGGCTGCGGTCGAACGTCAGCCCGGCGTTGAGCAGGTGCTTTTCCGTCTCCTTGGCGAAGCTGAACGCCATGCCGACGGACTGCTGCCACATGTGCGTGGTGTTCAGCACCGCCGGATCCAGCGCCGCGCCTTCGCTCCGGGTGTAGCCGCAGCGGGACTTGCGCGGGCTGCCGTCGGCCTTGAAGCCATCTTCGCAGTCTTCCGCGTAGGCGTCGTAGACCGGGTTCACGTCCCCGTTGGTGGTATCGCGGCGGCTGGTGCGCACATAGGCGAGCACGGCGGCGCTGGTCTTGTCGTCGAACCAGTGGCGGCCGTTGAAGGCGGCCTGGGTGACCATGTTCTCGGTTTTGTCGGGATAGGTATAGACGGCGCCGCGATTGCTCTCGTAGAGCCCGGGCAGCATGGCATTGCCGCTAGCGCGGTAGCTGGGCACCAGGCCGTTGCCGATCAGGGTGCTGCGCCCGTGCAGCATGGAGACGTCCCAGCTGTTGGTCTCGCCCTCAAACCCGGCCTTGAGGAACAGGTTGCCGAGCCGGCCTTCGGAATGATCGCGCCAGCCGTGTTCCTGGAACAGGGTGCCGGCGGCGAAGGCGTGCCAGCCGCTGTCGCTGCGGATGCCGCCCGACAGGTCGGCGCGCTTGCGGTTGCCGCTGCCATAGGAGAGATCGGCGGTGAAACCGGGGGAAGTGAGGCCAGAGCGGGTGGTCATGGCCAGCGCGCCGCCGAGCGTGTTGAGGCCGTAGGCGGGGTTGGCGCTGGAAACCAGCGAGACGCTTTCCAGGGCGGCTTCGGGAATCATGTCCCAGCTCACCACATCGCCGAAGGGCTCGTTGACGCGGATCCCGTCCAGGTAGATAGATAGCCCTTGCGGCACACCCGGGATCGACGAGGCGCGAAAGCCGCGGTAGGTGACATCGGTCTGGAAGGGGCTGCCCTGGATGTCGTTGACGTTGACGCCGGTGAAGTTACGCGCCAGGTATTCGGCGAGGGTGCCGGTGCGCGTGCCGTTCAGGTCGTCGCCACTGACCGTCTGCACCGTGTACGGCACCAGGTCGCGGTCCACGCCAATGCCCGGCAGCGGTGCGGTGGCTACCACCATGACTTCGGGCAGCGTGGCACTGTCCCCGGATTGCACACCACTGTCCTGTTGTGCAACAGCGGGCAGGGCGGCCAGCAATGCCACGGCCAGTGCGATGGCAGTGGCCGCGCCGCGCCGTGGCGCGCCGCGGCGCAGGGTCGCGCGTCCCGGCGGGGTCCTGCGCCTGGGTGGGGGTAGGTTGGCTGGCATCTTGCATCTCCTCGGAATGATTGGCCGGGGCACCTGCGTTGGGTGCCGGCTTGGGGGAAACAACTTGAGGGACGGGGAGCAGGTTCCGTACCTCGGGCTTCGGGAAAACCTCCCGATCCGCAGGCCATCTCTACCGTCCACTGCAACCTCCCGGGGGCGTCATTGCCATGACGATGTCTCGCTATCTGTTAAGCCGCGCCATCTGGATCTGCGCGGCCTGCCTGTGCTGCGCGCTGGTGGTGGCGCTATGGCTCGCGGTGCGCGCCATCGACGACGAGCGGCGTGGCGCGCACGCCATGGCGCAGCTGATTCCGCGCCTGTCGGCCTTGCAGACGGCGGCGCCGGCCGAACGCGAGGCGCATCTTGCCGCCCTGCGCACCATCAACGCATCGGCGCAAATGCGCCATTTGTGGCTGCATCTGGAGGATGCAACGGGCCAGGTGCTGGTGAGCGCGCCGCAGCCACGGGATAGCTCCCCCTTGGGCGGCCTGCTTGCGCTTCCGGGTTTGGGTGCCGATGCGGCGCGGCTGGAAAGCAGCTGGCAGATCCACACCCGCGACGGCGCCACCTACCGCGCCGCCTTGCGCTGGAATCCGCAGAGCGAAATCCGGGAAGCCAGCGGCGACATGGCCGCCAACCTCGCCGTGCTGGCGGTCTATGGCGCGCTGCTACTGCTTGGCATCCACTGGGCCCTGGGACGGGCCCTCGCGCCCCTGCAACAGATCCTGGCGGCTATCCGGGGCTACGAAGACAAGGACTACAGTGCCCGCCTGCCGCCCATGCGCACGCGCGAGATGGACCAGCTCCGCCGCGCGCTCAACCACCTGGCCGGCACGCTGGACGAAACCCAGGCAGAGCGCCGCGCGTTGAGCCGCAAGCTGCTGACCGCCCAGGAAAGCGAGCGCGCGCGCCTGGCGCGAGAACTGCACGACGAGTTCGGCCAGGTGCTCACTGCGATGCGCGCCGATGCGGCCTACCTGGTGCGCAAGAGCGTCCATGAGCCCGTGCTGCAACTCGTTGCCAACGACCTGGCCGGGCATTGCGCCAGGATCCAGCACGAGGTACGCCATCTGCTGCACCGGCTGCGGCCGCACGGCGTGCAGCCCGACGGCCGGCTGGCTTCGGTGGAGCGTCTGCTGCAGGACCTGGTGCAGGCCTGGCGCGACCAGCCGGGCCAGCAGGTGCAGGTGGACTATGCGGTGGCGCTTGGCGGCGTGGCGCCGGGCCCGGACCTGATCCTGACGCTGTACCGCATGACGCAGGAAGCACTGACCAACGTGATGCGCCATGCCGGCGCACGCCGCGTGGCGATCCGCATTGCTGCCACGGCCGCCGGGCAAGCGGTGCGCTGGAGCGTGGAGGACGACGGCCAGGGCATTGCCGACGTCGCCGCGGCCCTGCAGCGCAGTCATGGCCTGCGGGGCATGCAGGAGCGTGCATGGGCCCATCTCGGCACGCTGCACATCGAACCTGCCTGCGCTGCGGCCCTCGCCACACCCGGCTGCCGCCTGAGTGCGAGCTTTCCGCTGGTGCCGCAGGCCTGTGCCAAGCCGGTTCAACCGGTTCAACCGCATGGGAGCCAGAGCGAATGAAAACGATCGACGTCGTCCTTGCCGATGATCACGCGGTAGTGCGCACCGGATACCGGCGCTTGCTCGAACTCGAGGAAGGGGTGCGCGTCGTGGCCGAGTTCGGCGATAGCGATGCCGCCTACGCCTGGCTGGCGCAGCATCCCGCCGACGTGCTGATCCTGGACTTGTCGATGCCCGGACGCGGCGGCATGGAAGTGCTGCAGCGGCTGGGCGCGCGGGTGCCCGCATTGCGGATCCTGGTGTTCAGCATGCACGACAGCGCCGCCA
Source organism: Cupriavidus sp. GW821-FHT02F09 (assembly GCF_059421605.1). Classification (NCBI taxonomy): domain Bacteria; kingdom Pseudomonadati; phylum Pseudomonadota; class Betaproteobacteria; order Burkholderiales; family Burkholderiaceae; genus Cupriavidus; species Cupriavidus sp. GW821-FHT02F09. The sequence goes on along the minus strand of NZ_JBWKVH010000002.1, from coordinate 114,746 downwards.
TCGTTAGCCAGGCCATGCGGGCCGGCGCCGCCGGCTACCTGACCAAGAGCAGCGCGCCGGAGGCCTTGGTGGATGCGGTGCGCAAGGTGGCCAACGGGCGGCAGGCGCTGTCCGACGATGTCGCTGGCCTGGTCGATGCCGGCAGTCAGCTGCCGCCCCACCTGGCCTTGTCGCCGCGCGAGTTCGACCTGTTCCGCCTGTTTGCGCGCGGCACGGCGATCGAGGAAGTGGCCGCGCAGCTCTACCTCAGCACCAAGACGGTGGCGAACTACCAGACGCTGATCCGCAAGAAGATGGGCCTGGCCAACCGGGTCGAAATGCATCGCTATGCGGTGGAGCACGGCTTCGGCTGAGCCTCTGTGTCAAAACGGGACAGCGCTGCCCCGCGCGCGCAAGCCGTGTTCCGTGGCGGTACAACGCTCGCCAGCGCACTGCACAACGCGCGTCCCTGCTTGATTGGCAGGTGCCCTCCAGGACGATGCGGGAGAAGGCCTGGCGGCGCACAGCGCTCATGCTGCACCGCAGATGGTATCGGCCTTGCTCCTCTAACCGGCATGAACACTTCCACCTCCTGCCACGCCATGCTTCGTCGCCTTGCTTTCGCGCTGCTGCTCTGCCTGGGGTTGTCCCATGGGCTGGCCAATGCGCTGGCCGCGCCGGCGGAGGACGCGCAACGCTTTCCGGTGCGCCCGATCACGTTGATCGTGCCATGGCCGGCGGGCGGTGCCACCGATATCTCGATGCGTGTGCTGGCGGAGCTGGCCGGGCGCGAGCTCGGCCAGCCCATCGTGGTAGAGAACAAACCGGGCGCCGGCGGCACGCTGGTGGGCGGCGCGCTTGCCGCCGCGCGGCCGGATGGCTACACCATCGGCCAGTTGCCGCTGACGGTCTATCGCTTCCCGCATCAGCAGAAAACCGCATGGCAGCCGCTGCGCGACATCCAGCCGGTGCTGATGATCTCCGGCTACACGTTCGGCATCGTGGTGCCCGCGGACAGCCCCTTCCACACGCTGGATGACCTGATTGCCTGGGGCCGTGCCCATCCCGGGGCGCTGACGGTGGGTTCCACCGGCATCGGCACCACCGCGCACCTCGCCATGGAGGATGTGCTCGGGCGCAGCGGCGTGCGCTATGTGCACGTGCCTTACCGCGGCACCGCGGACCAGATGCTGGCGGTGGCCAATGGCTCGCTGATGGCGGGCGTGAACTCGACCGGCTTCGCGCCCTTCGTGGACAGCGCTCGGATGCGCCTGCTGGCCGTGTTCAGCGCGCAGCGCTCGGCGCGCTGGCCCGAGGTGCCGACCGTCAGCGAGCTGGGCTTCGACCACGCGATCCACAACTCGCCCTATGGCATCGGCGTGCCGCGCGGAACCGACCCGCTGATCGTCAGCCGCCTGCACGACGCGTTCCGCATCGCCATGTACCAGCCTCGCCACGTGGCCGAGCTGGCCAGGTACGACCAGGAACTGACCTACCTGAACACCGCCCGGTACGAAGCCTACCTGCAGCGCGCCTGGGACGTTGAGCGGCGCTTTGCCGAGAGGGTGGGCACGGCGCTGCCGAAGGAGCACCTGTGATGGCCCCGGAATCCCAGCTGGCGCTGCGCTGTGAGGCCGTGCGCAAGCGCTTTGGCAACCAGCATGCGCTGGACGGCGTTTCGCTCGACGTGCGGCGCGGCGAATTCGTTGCGCTGCTGGGCCCCAACGGCGCAGGCAAGACCACGCTGTTCCAGATCCTCAGCGGCTTGTTCGTGGCCGACGCGGGGCGGGTCACGGTCATGGGGATGGATATGCGGCGCCACCCGGTGCGCGCGCTGGCCCGGCTCGGCATCGTGTTCCAGCAGCCGGCCATCGACCTGGACTTGTCGGTGCTGTCCAACCTGCATTTCCATGCTGGCCTGCACGGGCTGCCGCGCCGCGTTGCCGCCGGGCGGATTGCCCGGCTGCTGGAGGATTTCGGCCTGGCCGAGCGGGCCGGGGCGGCCGTGCGCGAGCTCTCGGGCGGCAACCGGCGCAAGGTGGAGCTGGCGCGCGCGCTGTTGCACGAGCCTGCCGTGCTGCTGATGGACGAGCCCACTGTCGGGCTCGATCCGGCCTCGCGCGCGCAGCTCGTTGCCGATGCGCGCCGGCTTGCCGCGCGGGCGCAAGCCGGCGTGCTGTGGGCCACGCACCTGGTGCAGGAGGTGGAGCAGGCGGATCGCGTGATCGTGTTGCATCGCGGCGCGGTGCGCTTCGATGGCACCCCGGCCGCGCTGCGCGGCGCAGCCGAGCGCGACAGCCTGGAGCAGGCCTTCCTGGCCCTGACTACCTTCCCCGCATCGCCTGTCCGTGCCACCGAGCGAGCCACCGAGCGCATCCCCGCATGAACAAGCCGCCCACCCTTGGCTTTATCGCCTGCGCCACCGTGGCCGCCATGCTGCTGCTGATTGCCGCCGGCGTGGCCGGTGCCGCCGAAAGCCGCAATGCCACCGGGCAGGTCTTCGTCTCCAGCGAAAAAGACGATGCCGTGGCCGCCTATAGCGCCGCCAGCAGGCAACTGATCGCCGTCTGGCGGCAATGCAAGCGCCCGCGCCACCTGCAGCTGTCGCCGGACCGGCGGCGCCTTTACGTGGCCTGCAGCGACGATAACCGGGTGGACGTGGTCGACGTGGCGAGCCGCAAGACCGTGGCCTCGCTGCCGGTCGGCGACGATCCGGAACTGTTCGACCTCAGTCCCGACGGCCGCACGCTCTACGTCTCCAACGAGGAGGACGGATTGCTGTCGGCCTACGACATCGCATCCGGCAAGAAGGTGTTTGCCATCAAGGTGGGTGAAGAGCCCGAGGGCGTGAAGGCCAGCGCGGATGGCAAGCGGGTGTACGTCACCTCGGAAGTGGCCAATCTGGTCCATGTGATCGACGTGGCATCGCGCAAGCTGATCAGGAATATCCAGGTCGGCAACCGCCCGCGCCGCCTGCTGCTGGCCATGGACGGCAAGGAGCTGTGGGTGACCAACGAACTGGCCGCCAGCGTCAGCGTGATCCGCACCGATACGCTGGAAGTGGTGCAGACCATCGCCTTCACGCCAAAGGGCTTCCGGGCCGAGGACGTGACCCCGGTCGGGCTGGTCGCCAGCAGCGATGGCAAGCGCGCCTATATCGGGCTGGGCCGCGCCAATCACGTGGCCGTGGTCGATGTGGCTTCGCGCCGGGTGCTGGACTACATGCTGGTGGGCCGCCGCGCCTGGGGCCTGGCGCTGACACGCGATAACGCCTTGCTCTACGTGGCCAACGGGCTGTCGGATGACGTCAGCGTGGTCGACACCGCAAGCCGCAAGGCCGTGACCACGCTCAAGGCGGGCAGGGTGCCGCATTCGGTGGCGATCGATGACTAGCCCGGCGACCGGGCTGCGCTGGCTGGCCGTGTTCGCGTGGCTGGCGGCCACCGCGCACGCGGCTGACGTACGGGTGGCCGTGGTTTCCATGGCCGACGATGCGCGCTATGCGCCCAGGCGGATGGAGCAACGCTATCCCGGCCAGCAGCAAGGCCGTCCCGTGGACGGCGCGCGCGTGGCAGCGGCGGAATCGCGCTTTGCGCTGGAAGCCGCCGGGCAGGTCTTGCGGCTCGATGCGCAGGAAGCCGGCAGCGAAGCCGAGGTGGGGCCGATGGTAGCCGCGCTGGCGCGCCAGGGCACGCGCTTTATCCTGCTCGACCTGCCGGCTCCGGCGGTCAGGCTGGCGGCGCGCGCGGTCAAGCCCGGCGAAGCGCTGCTGTTCAACGTTTCCGCCGCCGACGATGAACTGCGCGGCGCCGGCTGCGCTGCGCACCTGCTCCACACGCTGCCCAGCCAGCGCATGCAGGCGGATGCGCTGATGCAATACCTGGCACTGCGAAAGTGGCGCCGTGCGCTGTTGCTGAGCGGGCCGTCGCCGCAAGACGCGGCGCAGCGCGCCGTGCTCACGCAGGCAGCCCGCCGCTTTGGCATTACGTGGTCGGCGCAGCGCGCGTTCAAGCTGTCGAACGATCCGCGCGAGCGCGAGCTGGGCAATCTCAGCCTGCTGACCACCGGCGTGGACTACGACGTGGTGGTGGTGGCCGATGCCGACGGCGAGTTCGCACGCAGCGTGCCCTACGCCACCCAGTTGCCGCGCCCGGTGGTGGGTGCCAGCGGCCTGACCGCTCAGGCCTGGCACTGGGCCTGGGAGCGCAACGGCGGGCCGCAGTTGAACCGGCGTTTTATCAAGGCAACGGGCCGTCCCATGACCGGATACGACTGGGCCGCATGGGTGGCTGTGAAGGCGATCGCCGAAAGCGTGGCGCGGCAGCCCAAGGGCGGCTTTGCCGGGCAAGCCGAGGCCCTGGTCACCGAAGCGGTGGTGGTGGATGGCTTCAAGGGGCCGCCGCTGTCCTTCCGGCGCTGGGACCGCCAGCTGCGCCAGCCGGTCCTGCTGGCGCATCCCGACGGCGTGGTCGGCGTGGCCCCGGTGGAGGGCGTGCTGCATCCGAAGAACAATCTCGACACGCTGGGCGCCGACGCCGCCGACACCGCGTGCCGGCCAGGCAAGTAAGGAGGCGACGCCCGAGCCATGACTACCACCCTGATCCACGCCTGGCGCGCCTTGCGCGCGGTGGCCGGGCGCGAATTGCACAAGTTTTTCCGGCAGCCTGGACGGTTGTTCTCGTCCCTCGTGCGGCCGCTGCTGTGGCTGCTGGTCTTCGCGGCCGGCTTCCAGAACGCGCTCGGCGTTGCCATCGTGCCGCCCTATGACACCTATGTCGAATACAAGGTCTTTGTCACGCCCGGCCTGCTTGGCATGATCGCGCTGTTCAACGGCATGCAGTCCTCGCTGGCGATGGTGTACGACCGCGAGATGGGCGTGATGCGCTTGCTGCTGACCGCGCCGCTGCCCAGGGCCTGGCTGCTGGCCTGCAAGCTGGCCGCCGGCACCTTGCTTTCCTTGCTGCAGATGATCGCCTTCTTGCTTGTCGCCATGGCCTTCGACGTGACCTTCGCGCCGGCATGCCTGCCCGGCGCGCTGGCGGTGATGGTGCTGGCCGCGCTGATGCTGGGGGCGTTGGGTTTGCTGCTGTCGGTGCACGTGCGGCAACTGGAGAACTTCGCCGGCACCATGAATTTCGTGATCTTCCCGATGTTCTTCATCAGCTCGGCGCTGTATCCGCTCTGGAAGCTGGAGGAGTCCGGCGCCACCGTGGTCTACCAGCTCGCGCGCTTCAATCCCTTCACCCATGCCGTGGAAGCGATCCGCTTCGCCTTGTACGGGCAGGCCGCGCCAGTCAGCCTCGCGGTGGTGGCCGGTTGCACGGCAGTGTTTTTCGCCTTGGCGCTGCTCGGCTACGACCCGCAGCGCGGGATGGTGCGCCGCGTGCGCCAGGCCGGGGGGGCGGCATGAGGCATGCCGTGCCGCTGGCGGCTTGCCTGGCCTTGGCCGCAGCGGGCGCGTGGGCATTGGAGAGCCGCGATCCGTTGCAGTCGCCGCAATGGCCGCTGGTGCACAAGGAAGCGCTGCAGCAGGCACCGTTCATGTTCGACAGCCGCGTCAAGGTCACCGGGCCGGCCTTTGCCGAAGATCCGATGCGGGTGCCGATCGCCTTCGATGCATCGGCGCTCGGCGAGGTGGATCGCATCGTGGTGGTGGTGGACCGCAACCCGATCCGCAAGGTGCTGGAGTTCGAGCCGCTCAAGGTGCGCCCCTCGCTGTCGTTCCGCTTCAAGCTGGAGCAGGCCTCGCCGGTGCGCGTGGCGGCCCGCACGCCGGACGGCGTGTGGCATGTGGGCGGGGTGATGGTGGATGCCAGCGGCGGCGGCTGCACGGTGCCGGGCGCTACACGCCGCGACGGCTCATGGAGCACCACGCTGAACCGGGTCGAATCGCGCGTGTTCCCCGGCCTCGGCGGCGCCGGTGGCCGGGTGCGGCTACGTGTGATGCACCCGATGGACACCGGGCTGGTGGCCGGTATCCCCGCCTTCCATGTGGAGTCGCTAAACCTGCTCGACGCCACGCGGGAAGCGATGCTGCGGCTGACGCTATACGAACCGGTCGCTGAAAACCCGATCTTCTCCTTCGACCTGCGCGGGGCCAGCGAGCGCGGCATGACGGTGACCGGGCGCGATAACAACGGCAACCGGTTCGCGGCGCAGGTGACGCCATGAAGCGCGTGCTCGGCATCCTGCTATGGCTGGCAGCGCAGGCGGCGCTGGCGCAGGCAGGGGACTATCGCCTGGCGCCACGCCAGGTCGCCGCCGACGTGTGGCTGCTGGAAGGGGCGAATGCGGATTTCGCGCCGGACAACGGCTGCAACATCATCAACACCGCCTTTATCGACACGGGTGATGGCGTGGTGGTGATCAATACCGGGCCGTCGCGCCAATATGGCGAGCAGCAGCGCCGTGCCATTGCTTCGGTCACGGCGGCGCCGGTACGGCTGGTGCTCAATCTGAACCTGCATCCGGACTACTTCTTCGGCAACCAGGCCTATGTCGACGTGGGCGGCAGCGCGCTGGCCGGCACCATCGACGGCGCCCGGCGCGAAGGGCCTGCCTATGCCGACAACCTCTATCGCCTGTGCGGCAACTGGATGCGCGACACCGAACCGGCGCCGCCGCGCCACGTGCTGACCCCGGGCCGGCGCACGATCGGCAGGCACACCTTCGATCTGATCCGGATGGACGGCCACACCGCCGACGACCTGGTGATCGTGGACCGCAGCGCCGGCATTGTGTTCGCGGGCGGCGTGGCGTTTCGCGAGCGCGTGCCGACCACACCCCACGCGGATCTCAAGCGCTGGCTGGCCAGCCTGGACCAATTGCAGGTGCTGCTGCGCGACAGCGGCGCGCGGCTGCTGATCCCCAGCCACGGACCGGCGCTCGGCAGCGCGGATGCCGTCGCGCAGACACGCGGCTACCTGCAGTGGCTGGATACCCGCATGACCCAGGCGGCAGCCCAGGGGCGCGACTTGGCCGAGGTGATCGCCATGCCGGTGCCGCACGCATATGCACGCTGGGGCGCCATGCCGGCGGAGTACCTGCGCAATGTGACGCACCTCTACCCGGCGTATGAGGACGCCGCGTTGGGACGCTGAGTCAGGGCAGGTGTGCTGTTCAATTCCGCAACAACGGCAGCGGAGTGTTCCGCGCTGGTACGCCATCCAGGCATTGGCAGGCTGCCGCGGGCCCGGATGCGGGTGTTTTCCATTGGCATGGGAATTGCCAAGAGTCTGTCTGGTGTGCGTGGCACACCGGCGAAGATCGACAACAAGAGAGAGGAGCAGACAATGAGGACGTTACGCGTGATGATGGTGCTCGCGGCGACAACCGCGAGCCTGGTGGCGCAGGCCGCGGTGACCGATGCCATGATCGAGAACGACGCGAAGTCGCCGGGCGACGTGCTGTCGTGGGGGATGGGCCCGCAAGGCCAGCGCTTTTCCACGCTGAACCGCATCAACACCAAGAACATCAGCCAGCTGGTGCCGGCCTGGTCGTTCTCTTTCGGCGGCGAGAAGCAGCGCGGGCAGGAAGCGCAGCCGTTGATCCACGACGGCAAGATGTTCGTGACCGCCTCCTATTCCCGCATCTACGCGCTCGACCTGAAGACAGGCGCCAAGCTGTGGAAATATGAGCACCGCCTGCCCGAGGGCATCATGCCCTGCTGCGACGTGGTCAACCGTGGCGCGGCCCTGTACGACAACCTGGTGATCTTCGGCACGCTCGATGCGCAACTGGTGGCGCTGGACCAGAAGACCGGCAAGGTGGTGTGGAAGGAGAAGATCGAAGACTATGCCGCCGGATACTCCTACACGGCGGCCCCCCTGATCGTCAAAGGCATGGTGCTGACCGGCGTCTCGGGCGGCGAGTTCGGCGTGGTGGGACGGGTCGAGGCACGCGACGCCAAGACCGGGCAGATGGTGTGGTCCAGGCCAGTGGTGGAAGGCCATATGGGCTACAAGTATGACAAGGACGGCAACAAGACCGAGAACGGTGTGACCGGCACCCAGAACGCCAGCTGGCCCGGCGAGACCTGGAAGACCGGCGGCGCGGCCACCTGGCTTGGCGGCACCTACGATCCGCAGACCGGCCTTGCCTACTTCGGCACCGGCAACCCGGGGCCGTGGAACAGCCACATGCGCAAGGGCGACAACCTGTATTCGGCCTCGACCGTTGCCCTCGACCCCGCCACCGGCAAGATTGTCTGGCACTACCAGAACACCCCGAACGATGGCTGGGACTTTGACGGCGTCAACGAGTTCGTGACCTTCGACCAGGACGGCAAGCGCCTGGGCGGCAAGGCCGACCGCAACGGCTTCTTCTACGTCAACGACGCCACCAGCGGCAAGCTGGTGAACGCCTTTCCCTTCGTCAAGAAGATCACCTGGGCCAGCAGCATCGACCTTAAGACCGGACGACCCAACATGGTCGCGGAAAGCCGGCCGGGCGACCCGGCGGCGGGCAGCGATCCGAAGAAGGGCCAGTCCGTGTTCGCCGCGCCGGGCTTCCTCGGGGGCAAGAACCAGCAGCCGATGGCCTACAGCCCGCAGACCGGCCTGTTCTATGTGCCAGCCAATGAATGGGGCATGGATATCTGGAACGAACCCGTGGGCTACAAGAAGGGCGCCGCCTTCCTCGGCGCCGGCTTCACCATCCATCCGCTCAACGAGGACTACATCGGCTCGCTGCGCGCGATCAACCCCAAGACCGGCAAGATCGAGTGGGAAGTCAAGAACTACGCGCCGCTGTGGGGCGGGGTGATGACCACTGCCGGCGGGCTGGTGTTCTGGGGCACGCCGGAGGGCTACCTGAAGGCCGCGGATGCCAAGACCGGCAAGGAACTGTGGAAGTTCCAGACGGGCAGCGGCGTGGTGGCGCCTCCGGTTACCTGGGAGGAGGGCGGCGAGCAGTATGTGGCGGTGGTGTCGGGCTGGGGCGGCGCCGTGCCGCTGTGGGGCGGGGAAGTCGCCAAGCGCGTGAATTTCCTGGAGCAGGGCGGATCGGTGTGGGTGTTCAAGCTGCACAAGAGCTGAATGTTGCCGGACACCATGTAGCGTAGCTGCCCTGCGCGTGCCGGCATCGCACACCGGCGCCGGCACGCGCAAGGGCGGGTCGATGATCAGAGCATTGGGACGTAGATATGCAGAAGGCGAAAGGATTCCTGCCGTTGACGGCCACGGCCACGGTCGCGATGGTGGCGATGGTGCTGTGTGCCACCCGGGTCGAAGCGGCGCCCGATATGCAGGCGCTGGCCGACAAGAGCGGCTGCTTTTCTTGTCACAGCATGAAGACCAAGGTAGTCGGGCCAGGCTTTGCCGAGGTAGCGGGCAAGTACAAGGGCGACGGGGAAGCACCCGAGCGGCTCGCGAAAAAGATCCGTGAGGGCGGGAAAGGCGTTTGGGGACGGATTCCCATGCCGCCACACGATCAGCTCAGTGAGACGGATGCCAGGAAGCTGGCAGAGTGGGTTCTGAGTATCGGATGAGCATTGGAGGAGACCGGTGTCAGACCTGACGGTCGGATAAAAACCGGAGACGAAGGAAGGATTCGCAAGGACGTTTCACATCGGCCCGCATGGCTGCCCAGGCACGGTGTGAAACGTCTTTGATTTTTCTGTTCTCGATTTTCTATTTACCTCTTTCACTGCCAGCGCAGTCCGCTTCGCTGCTTAGCCTGAGCGAATTCCCATCGCTGCGGAAGACCATCCCGTGCTCCCGGCCGCGCGCCTGTGCCTCGGCCAGCCTGCCCTGTAGCACGATCTCCATGACCTTCCCATGGTCTCCCGACCGATCGCACACCGGATCCGTGGCGGCGGCATCGCCGGTCAACAGGAACGCCTGGCAGCGGCACCCGCCATGGTCTTGCGCCTGCGAGTCGCAGGAGCGGCAAGGCTCCGGCAGCCAGTGCGTGCCGCGAAAACGCTGGAAGGCGTCGCTGTTGCGCCATATTTCACGCAGCGATTGCGTGGTGACGTTCGGCAGGTCGAGCCCGGGCAGCATGCGGGCCGCGTGGCAGGGCAGCGCGACGCCGTCGGGCGCCACGCCAAGGAAGGTGGTGCCCCACCCGTTCATGCATTTCTTGGGCCGTTGCTCGAAGTAATCGGGCACCACGAACAGGATCTTGCACCGGTTGCCGATGCGTGCGCGGTATGCATTCACGACCGCTTCGGCTTCGCGCAGCTGCTCATGCGTGGGCATCAACGCCTGCCGGTTCTCCCAGGCCCATCCGTAATATTGGGTGTTGGCCAGTTCCAGGTATTCGGCGCCCATCTCCAGCGCCATCTCGATGATGGCGCCGACATGGGGCAGGTTATGCCGGTGCAGCACGCAGTTCATCACCATCGGATAGCCGTGCGCCTTGATCAGGCGGGCCACGCGTTGCTTCAGGTTGAAGGTACGGGTGCTGGAGAGAAAATCGTTGAGTTCGCGCGTGGAGTCCTGGAACGATAGCTGGATATGGTCAAGCCCGGCGACGCGCAAGGCGGCCAGCCGCGCATCCGTGAGGCCGATGCCGGAGGTGATGAGGTTGGTGTAAAAGCCCAGCCCGTGGGCATGTTCGACCAGTGTTTCCAGGTCTTTGCGCAGCAGGGGTTCGCCGCCCGACAGGCCCAGTTGCACGGCGCCCAGTGCGCGCGCTTGGGTGAAGACGTCGCGCCACTGGGCGGTGTCGAGCTCGGCATCATGCCGGGCATAGTCCACCGGGTTTGAGCAGAAGGCGCAATGGAGCGGGCAGCGGTAGGTCAGTTCCGCCAGCAGCCATAGCGGCGGCCCCGGCGGCCCCGGCGGCGCCATGGCTGCTGGCGGCTCAGACCAGCCAGCCGCGTTCGATGGCATGTTTGACAAAGGCGTGTACCTCCGGTGCGATGCCCTGCACGCCGAAGGCGGACTGCAGGTCGTCGATCAGCATGTCGAGAGTGTGGCTGCCGTCGCAGCGCTGCAGGATGGCAGCCGCGCTGTCGTTGAGCGTGACCATGCCTTCCGGATACAGCAGGATCCAGCTCTGCTGGGCGTCTTCCCACTGCAGGCGAAAGGTGCGGTGCAGCGTCGGCTTGGTCAGGTCGGCTTCGGTCGGGGTCATGGGTGGGCGAGTTGGATGGCGTCGAGCATCGACCACAGGATGTCGAGCTTGAATTGCAGGATGTCCAGCGCGCGCTGCTGCTGCTCCGGCGTGCGGAAGTAGCCAAGCGTCACGCGCAGGCCGTGATCGACGTCGCGCTGCGCAAGCGGAATGCGCGAGCGGAAATAATCCAGGCCTTGCGCTTCGATCCACGGATAGTGCCCGGGCCAGCCGGCCAGGCGCTCCTTGTGGATTTCCGGGGCGAACATCTCGGTCAGCGAGGAGCACACGGCCTCCTGCCAGGGCGCGCGCCGCGCGAAGTTCACATAGGCGTCGACGGCGAAGCGCACGCCGGGCAGCACGTGCCGGTGCGACCACAGCGCATCCCGCGTGAGTCCCACCGCCTGGCCCAGCCGCAGCCAGGCTTCGATGCCACCTTCCTGGGTGTCTGTGCCGTCATGGTCCAGGATGCGCACAACCCACTCGCGGCGCGTGGCGCGGTCGGGGCAGTTGGAGAGCACGGCAGCGTCCTTGAGCGGGATGCTGGTCTGGTAGTAGAAGCGGTTGGCCACCCACGCGCGAATCTGCGCCGGCGTGCATTGCCCGGCCGCCATGCGCAGGTTGAACGGGTGGTGGATGTGATAGCCCGTCTCTTTCGCGCGCAGGCGCGCTTCGAATTCGGCGGGGCTCCAGGCCGTGGCTTGTGTCATAGCGAGATTTCCATGCCGTCGTAGGCCACCTCGATGCCGTGGTCCGCCAGCAGGCCGCGCTGCGGCGAGTCGTCCACCAGGATCGGGTTGGTGTTGTTGATGTGGATCAGGATCTTGCGCGCCGCGGGCAGGCGGTCGAGCGTCTCGATCATGCCGCCCGGGCCGGACAGCGCGAGATGCCCCATGTCCGCGGCGGTCTTGGCGGAGAAGCCAAGCTGCTGCATCTCATCGTCGCGCCAGCAGGTGCCGTCCACCAGCACCACGTCGGCGCGCTGCAGTTCGTCGAGCACGCGCGGCTCGATGCGGCCCAGCCCGGGCGCATAGAAGGCGCGCCGGCCGGTGGCGGCATCGACAATGCGCAGCCCGATATTGTCGCCACGCTGCGGCGCGTTGCGGTTGGGGGAATAGGGCGGCGCCTTGCTCTCCAGCGGCACCGCCGTGAGCATCACGCCATGGAGCGGTGGCACCGTGAAGGGCGCGTCGTCCAGGGCCAGCGTGTGCGTGTCCAGCCCGCAGTAGTGCGACAGCATGCGTGTCAGCGGGAACGCTGTGCCGAGATCCTGCAGGACCGCCGCGGTGGCGTAGACCGGCAGCGCTTGCCGATGCTCGCGCAACATCAAGAGGCCGGTCACGTGATCGATCTGCGCATCCATCAGCACCACCCCGGCAATGCCAGTGTCGCGCGGCTGGCGCGCCGGCTGCAGCGCTGGCGCCTGGCGCAGCTGCTCGAGGATGTCAGGGGAGGCGTTGACCAGCACCCAGTCCTGCCCTGCGTCGCTCAAGGCGATCGACGACTGCGTGCGTGGCGTGGCGCGCAGCGTGCCGTTGCGTACGCCATCGCATTGGCGGCAGTTGCAGTTCCACTGGGGAAAGCCACCGCCTGCGGCCGATCCCAGGACCCGGAGTATTGTCATGGCGCGTATCGATAGGGTTCGTGACAGAGTCGAAGAGCAAAAAGCCCGCCAGCGAGAAAAAAGGCCCGCGGGGAGCGGGCCTTGCCAGGTTGGCGCGTTCAGGCAAAGAGGCTCAGCGGTTGGCGATGTACATCGTGATCTCGAAACCCAGGCGTAGTTCTTTGTAGGCGGGGGTGGTCCAGTTCATGTCTCCTCCTCAGGGGTGGCATAGTTAGTGAATGCATTGTGTTGTCTTGCGGCGGAGATCGCCGCGTTCTTTCCGAGGCAACATCCATGCCCGCAGCGCCGCCGCCGTCCCACTGTTCTTTCCTCTGTATGCGGGATGGCCATCGCATGCATGTGCGACAGGCTGGCCCGGCCACGGGTGATCCTTGGCTGGTGCTTCACGGCGGGCCGGGCAGCGGCTGCAGCCCGTCGATGGTGGCGTGGTTCGATCCGTTGCGGCACCGCGTGGTGATGCCTGACCAGCGTGGCGCGGGCCGTTCGCGGCCCGCCGGGACGCTGCGCCGGAATACGGCGGGCGCGCTGCTGGCAGACCTGGAGCAGTTGCGCCGAGCGCTTGGCGTCCAGCGCTGGAGCGTGGTGGGCGGATCCTGGGGTGCAGCGCTGGCGCTGGCCTATGCCGCGCGCTATCCCGACGCGGTGGCGGCCCTGGTCCTGCGGGGCGCTTTCCTGACTGGCCGCGACGATATCCATCGGCTTTTTTCTCCGCGCGGCGGCGCAATGTTGCGGCGCGTCATGGCAAGGGGCGAGCGGTCGTCCGATGCCCGGGCCCGCCTGCTCACTGTGTCGCGAGTGTTGCAAAGTGGTACGACTGTTCAAAAACTGGACACTGCCGGACAGTGGCAGCGCGCCGAACGGCGGATGCTGGGTCTTGGCCGGACGCAGCTGGTGCGCCAGCCGTGGCGCGAGCGCATGGCGACGGTGGACAAATACCGGGTCCAGGCGCATTACCTGCGCCGCCGCGCCGGGCTGGGCAAGCCGGCGCTGCTGAAGGCAGCGGCGCAGATCGGCGCGCGGGACGTGCCGGTGACGTTGCTGCATGGCCGTGCCGATGCGGTCTGCCGGCCGGCCAACGCCGTGCGTTTGCAGGCGGTCATGCCCCAGGCGCGGCTGGTCTGGGTGCCTGGCGGACACTTGCCTGTCGGTGCCATGGCCGAGGCCCTGCGGGCCGCCATTCGCGCGGCGGGCCGGCAGCGGTGACGGATCCCACCCGGCGCGGATTCATGGGCGGCCTGCTGGCGATGGCGCTCGGCGGCGCCGGGCCGGCCGCGGCATTTGGCCGCGTGGTGCTGGTGAGGTTGCAGCCTGGTGTGTATGTAGCCAGCGCGGCCAATGCCGAGGTAGCGCGGGCCAATGCCGCAGAGGTGGTGCCGACCCTGGTCCATGTGACCGGAGCTGGGGTGCTGGTGGTCGACCCGGGCCCGCATCTGGCCTGGGGGAACGGGCTGCTGGCGGCGATCCGGGCCGTGACGCCCGAGCCGGTGCGCTGGGTGGTCAATACCCATGCGCATCCCGAGAACGTGCTGGCCAACGCGGCGTTCGCACGCTTGCGGCCGCGCCCCGCATTCCTGGCCTCTGCCGCCACCGCTGGCCTGATGCGGCAGCGCTGCGAGGCGTGCCTGGCCCGGCTGGCCGCGCAACTGGGGCCAGCGGCGATGCGTGGCACGCAGATCGTGTTGCCTGAACCCGGCTTGCGCCATGGCGCGCGCCTGCAGACCGGCGCCACCGCATGGGAGGTGCAGGTCCACGCGGGGGCGCATAGCGCTTCGGATACTGTGCTGTATGCGCCGCGGCGGCGGCTGTTATGCGTGGGCAGCCTGGCCTACCGCGAGCGCGTTCCGGAGATGCAGGAGGCTTCCCTGCAAGGCTGGCGGCGCGCGCTGCGCGCCGTGTCCGCGCTACCCGCCGATATCGTGGTGGGCACCGCGCCGGGCACGCCTGTGCAAACGCTGGCGCCCACGCTGGCTTACCTGGACGCGTTGGCCGGCGGTGTTGCCGCCGCACTGCAAGCAGGGGGCGATGCGGCGCGCGTGCTCAGCCCTGCCGCCGCCGAGCCGTACCGCCATTGGCGCTATTTCGCTTCGCGCCATCCCTTGAATGTGCAGCACGCCTGGCGCGAACTGGAAGACCTGTGGATGAACGGCGAGCCGCTGGCCTGAGCGCCAGCCGGCGCGCACGGCTGCCGTCTCAGCCATCCTGCTGCGGCAGCGCGTTGGCCTCGTCCAGCTTCCGGTAGACCGTATTGCGCGAGATGCCGAGCGCCTTGGCCGCCGCGGAAATATTGCCGTGGTGCGCCTTGACCGCGGCGGCGATGGTCAGCACCTCGACGTCGGACAGGCGGGTGGGCTGGGCGCGGGGCGCTGCCCCCGCGGCGCGCTCGCCGTCCGGTGCGGCGTCTGCCGCCACCGTGGCGTCGTGCGTGGGGTGGGTGGCCTGGCGCGCCAGCCGGTCTTCCAGGAAATCGTCGGGCAGGTGGTCCTCGGTGATCTCCGGCTCGCCTTCGGCCATCAGCCGCGCGGTGCGCAGCAGGTTGCCAAGCTGGCGGATATTACCCGGCCAGTGATAGCTGCGGAACATTGCCATGACCGCATCCTTGATGCGCGGTCCCCCGCTGGCCTGGCCCTCGCGCAACAGCTTGTTGGCCACCACATCGAGGTCGCTGCGCTCGCGCAATGCCGGCAGCCGTACCACGAGGCCGTTCAGGCGGTAGTAAAGGTCTTCCCGGAACAAGCCATTGGCGACCTGTTCCCGCATATTGCGATTGGTGGCGCAGATCACGGACACGTCGACGTGGATCACCTTGCTGCTGCCCAGCGGCGTGACCGCGCGCTCCTGCAGCGCTCGCAGCATGCGCGCCTGCAGGTGCAAGGGCATATCGCCGATTTCATCGAGGAAGAGGGTGCCGCCATTGGCCAGCAGCATCTTGCCGATGCCGCCCTTCTTGCGGGCGCCGGTGAAGGCGCCTTCCTCGTAGCCGAACAGTTCGGATTCGATCAGCGTCTCGGGTATCGAGGCGCAGTTGACCGCGATGAAGGGCCCGGCATGGCGCGGGCTGTCGGCGTGGATGGCGCGGGCCAGCAGTTCCTTGCCGGTGCCGGTTTCCCCCAACACCATGATAGGAATATCCTTGCCGATCACCTTGCGCAGCTTGGTGATGACACCTTGGATCTGGGCGTCGCCGGTGTCCAGGTCGTCCAGCCCGGGCTGGGTTGGCTGCGTGGCAGCACGGTGGGGCAGGGAGGTGGCTTCAGGCCTGCATTGGGCCTGCGCGCTGCCACGGTCGATGGCCACCGCCGGAACGGAAGCGGCGGGCGCTTTCCACTCGATGCGTGCGCTGACCTTGACGCCGCTTGGCAGCGGCAAGTGCACGACCCCCCCCTGGACCTTGCGCTCGGCGTCGAACAACTGCGACAGCGACAGGCCGAACAGCGAGGAGAAGGTGTGCGCGTGCAAGGCGCCGACCGACATCCCAAGCTGGAACTGCGCGCTGCGGTTGGCCGACAGGAAGCGTCCGCCCGGCGTAAAGGAGGCGATGCCCTCGACCAGGGTGCCGATAAACTCCGCGCGCGAGTGGAACCGGACACACACCATGTCCTGGAAGGCATTGGCGAACAGCTGGTTCTCGATCATTTGCGCCGACATCCGCACCAGCGCCATGGTGTGCTTGTGGAACCCGCGCTGGTCACCCGTCACGTCGAGCGCGCCGACCGTCTTGCCGTAGGCATCGAGGATGGGCATGCACGAGCACGTGAGGAAGCGGTTGGCCTCCAGGAAATGCTCCGCGCCGTGGACCAGCGTGGCCTTGTTCTCGGCCAGCGCGGTGCCGATGGCGTTGGTGCCCCGGCTTTCCTCGGACCACAGGGCGCCGGGCTGCAAGGCCACCTTGCTGGCCTTGGCCAGGAAATCGTCATCGCCCAGCGAGTGCAGGATCAGGCCGGCAGCGTCCGTCAGGATCACCATGCTCTGCGTGTTGACGATCTGGTCATAGAGTGTCTCCATGACCGGCAGCGCGTAGGTAAACAGCGACTGGCTGCGCTCTATCTGGGTTTTCAGCTCGTTCTGGAGCACCGGGCAGAAGTCCGGCGATTCATAGGGCCGCAAGCCATAGGATTCGGAGCGCTGGTGGGCCTGGGCGATCAGGCCGGGCCGGTCGCCCTCCGCCGGGTTGCCCGTTACCGCCGGCGAGACGCCGGGCACATGCGGGCCAGCGGCCGCTTGGAATGTCATTTTTTCTGTCTCCTGTGGAAGTCGCCCGCGATCTGTGCGCGGGTCGTTCCGGGTCCTGGCGTGATCGACATGGCCCGGAAGTGTTGCGTCATGAAGCAAAACGCTTGCCAGGGTGTTGCATTCCAGGGCACTGGTGTTGGCCTGCTGTGTCACACGCTAACCATTTGCCGGGGCCCGGCCCGGTTTTTGGCCCACTTTGCGCTTGGTATGGCTTTTGCGGAAGTCACCTTCAAAACGAGTTCAACAACTGGAACTGGAGGTGACACTGATGAAAACACCACGCCGCACACTTGCCCTGATTGCCATCTGCACGCTCCTGGCCGCAGCGCTACCCCAAGCCGCATCGGCTCATGGCGACGTCACGCCGCAAGCTGTGGACACCAAGACACTACCGCAACTCGGTGAAGAATGGCGTCCGGATAATCCATACAGGACCGGCGATGCGCAGCAGGAAGCACTGCGTATCGGCTCCTCGGCCTACAACCAGAACTGCGCGCGCTGCCATGGGCTGGAAGCGGTGTCCGGCGGCATCGCGCCGGATCTGCGCAAGCTCGATGGCGATTGCACGGCGCTGGCCAACGCGAAGAAGAAGCAGGAATGCATGGGCGAGGTCTCGCAATACTTCACCGCCACCGTGCGCAAGGGGCGTACGCGCGACGGCCGGGTCTACATGCCGCCGTTCGACGGGGTGCTGAGCCAGGAAGCCGTCTGGTCCATCAAGACTTACCTCGAATCGCGCCACGAGTAAGGGGAGGAGGGGGGCTGCCCGCGCTTGCCCGGATTCCCGTACCCCCGGATTCACAACCACAAAGATCAAAAAAACAGGAGACCTCCCATGCGCGCCAGCTCTTTCCGCGGCCTCGCTCCCTCCATGCCAGTCCCGGCTGGCCCCCGTCGCCTGGCCGGCGCACTGCTGGCGGTTGCCGCGCTCGCCTGCGCCCAGCCGTCGCTGGCCGATATGGCCAAGATCCGCCAGAGCGGGACCTTGAAGGTGGCCGTCTATAAGAGCCTGCCGCCATTCTCCACGGCGGCGGGCAACCCGTTGCCGGGCATCGACGTGGCGCTGGCGAAGGCCCTGAGCAAGCAGATGGGGCTGGCGGTGTCGCTGCTGCCGTTTGACGCTGACGAGAACATGTCCGACGACCTGCGCAACATGGTCTGGCGTGGCCATTACCTGGGCTATGGCCCGGCGGATGTGATGCTGCATGTGCCGGTGGACCGTGCGTTCATGCGCGCGAACGACAAGGCGCTGATCTTTGCGCCCTATCACCGCGAGATGTTCGTGCTGGTACACGACCGTGAGCGCGTCCCCGAGGTCCGCCAGCTAGAGGATCTGGCCGGGCAGCCTACCGGCGCGGAAGCGGGCTCCGCCGGTGCCAATGCCCTGTTGTCCGGAGCGCAGGGCGCGCTGCGCGACAAGGTGAAGATCTATGCCGGGCCAGACGAAACGCTGCGCGCGCTGTTTGCCGGCGAGATTGCCGCGGCAATGGTCACGCGCTCGCAATACGAAAGCGCGCTCAAGGCGGCCGGCCAGTCCGCCGCGCGTTTCGCCGCGGTGGACGTTGCCTCGCCGCTGCTGCCGGCGCGCGGCTGGGCCATTGGCATGGCGGTCAAGGCGCACGAGAGCGAACTCGCCGAGTCACTGCAGAACGCGCTGGACGCGATCCGCCGCAGCGGCGAGCTGCAGCAGATCTTCGCGCAGTACGGGGTGTCGCTGCAAACGCCGTGAGGTTCTCCAGCCGTAGTATCGGCATTGACCGCGATCTGCATGGTGGATCGCAGTTCGCTCACTCAACGGCCATCGACATCAACGCATGGGCTTCGCCCGTCGAGCGGGATCATCCAACTGATGGTGGCGCCAGTGCATTGGCAAGCGACTTCACTCGAGCTGAATCTCGCCGTCGAACTGGACCTTGACCTGCAAGGCGGCCAGTTCCAGCGTGACCACGACCGGGAAGCGTTCGGTTCCGGTGATGGTGCCGGCGGCGATCGCCTTGGACACCGCCAGCTCGATTTCCCGCTGCGAGCTCACGCCGACGACTTTGAGGAACTTGCGGATGCTGAGGTTGAAGGTTTCTTCGTTCATTGCGCTCTCCTGGCTGCTGCCACAAGGAAAGACTAG
The DNA here is from genome assembly GCF_059421605.1 of Cupriavidus sp. GW821-FHT02F09. NCBI lineage: Bacteria > Pseudomonadati > Pseudomonadota > Betaproteobacteria > Burkholderiales > Burkholderiaceae > Cupriavidus > Cupriavidus sp. GW821-FHT02F09. The sequence goes on along the minus strand of NZ_JBWKVH010000002.1, from coordinate 95,733 downwards.
GCGCTGGGATGCATTTTTGCTGCCTGAAGTGGATCCGGCCTGCGTGGCCAACCAGGAGGCCACGTCAAAAATGGCGACTGCCTGGCGCAACGGCGGCTGGCAAAGCGGGTCTAGTGGTGCCGGCCATACCTGTAGTGTTCCTGGCAAAATTGGCCCGCATTGGCCGGCACTGTCTCAAATTGAGACGGTGTGCCGCTCGTTTCGTGGGCGGGGAGCCGGCCTCGTGCTTGCGCGCTAGGTGAAAACCATGTTCCGCACCGTCATGCGCTTGAAAACGGGGGGTGCCTCACTTACAGTTCCTCTCCAGCGCGCGCCCCCCGCCGCGGCAGCAGCGGCAGTTAGCGCCATCAGAACAAGACCGTACGGAGACGACTGAATGAGGCATGCATCGATTGGCCCGGCAACAGACGTGCAGCTTGCGAGACGGAATTTTTTCGACGGGAAGCGCATTCCTCCCGGGACCGTATCCGACCTGATTGCCAGGAGCTGGCAACGCGCCTCTAACGCTGGCATGCGGCCCGAGGATCAGGCGCTGTTCAGCACTGCTGTCTCGCGCACGCAGCTGCAGTGGATCGAAGATGAACATCGGGTGCTGATCGAGGCCTCCGGCGAGGACATGGAGATTCTGGCGCGCGCGTTTCCCGCGCAGCACTGGCTCGTGTTCTGCACCAACGCCGACGGCATGATCGTCAGCTCCAACGCGGGCGCCCGTGCCGGGATTGGCCCGGCTGCCGCGGCCGTGCTCCGGGGCGGCAAGCGCGTATGCGAGAGTTCGCTCGGCACCAACGCGCCGGCCTGCGTGCTGATCGAAGGCGGCGGGGCGGTGGAGATTCGGCGCGGCGAGCATTATCTCAATGAGCTTGTCGACGTGGTATGCGCGGCGGCGCCGATCTACGACTGCCACGACCAGCTGATCGGCGTGATCGACATCACCGGTTTCGGCGTGGACCTGCCCAGCTACGCGCTCAGCCTCGTGCAGTCGGCCGCCATGTCGATCGAGAACCGGCTGTACGCCAGGCTGCATGGCTGCCGCATCCTGCATCTGCATCATGACCATCGCATGCTGCACACGCCGGCCGAGGGCATTGTCGCGATCTCGGGCGATGACGTGATTGTGGCCGCCAACCGTGCCGCGCGGCAGATGCTGAAACTGCGCGGCGCTGGCGGTGCCGGTACTGAGTTGCGCCAGGTCTTCGCCAGCGGTCTGCATGGCACGGTGGTATCCAGCCATGGATCGCTGAGCGCGCTCGGCGGCGAGCGCTTCTTTGTTTCGCTTGACCAGCCAACGGCGCCCAGGCGCGGGCGTCAGCAGCATGGCAGCGATGGCGCCAAGCCGGCCGACAACGGGTCATGCGTGATTGCCGATGCGGCGCTGTCCCGCACCGTCGAGAAGGCCGTGACCGTGATCCGCGAGCAGGTGCCGGTGATCGTGCTGGGCGAGACCGGTACCGGCAAGAGCATGCTGGCGCGCGCCCTGCACGAGGCCAGCCGGCCGGGCGAAGCCTTCGTCTCGCTCAACTGCTCGGCGATTCCCGAAAGCCTGGCCGAAGCCGAACTGTTCGGCTATGCCGACGGTGCATTTACCGGCAGCCGCAAGGGCGGCAGCGCGGGCAAGATAGAACAGGCAAATCATGGCACGCTCTTCCTCGATGAGATCGGCGATATGCCGCTGGCGCTGCAGACCCGGCTGCTGAGCGTGCTGCAGGAGCGCAGCCTGACCCGGATCGGCAGCAGCAAGCCGGTGCCGGTCGATATCTCCGTGATCTGCGCGACCCACCGCCATCTTCCCGACCTGGTGCGCGAGGGCACCTTCCGGGAGGACTTGTTCTACCGCCTGAATGGCATGTCGGTGCGCATGCCTGCCCTGCGCGAGCGCACGGACATGCCCGAGCTGGTGGCGTCCGTGCTGCAGTCGCTCGCGCGCGGGCGGTCCAAGCGGCTCGACGCCGATGCCATGGCCCTGGTCGTGTCGCACCACTGGCCCGGCAATGTGCGCGAACTCCACCAGGTGCTGCGCGCAGCCATTGCCTTGTCCGGCGATAGCGAAATCGTGCGGCGCGAGCATTTCGACGACTGCTGGGTGGCGGCGGCGGCCGGCACACCGGCGCTGGAGGCGCGGCCAGCCCTTGGCCACTCCACCGTCATGGCGGATGTGCAGAACGAGCTGATCCACAGGACCCTGGCTCAGCTCAGTGGCAATCGCTCGCAGGCTGCGCGCGCGCTGGGCATCTCGCGCGCCACCCTGTATCGCAAGCTGGCGCGCCACAACCCCGGCTGATCGCAGCCGGACTAGCATCCTCTCTCAGGGCCCCCAATGATCGCGTGCGCGGTTATCGGGGGCTTTTTCTTTTCCCTGCATGTCTCAGTTGTGTCGAGACACCGGCGCAGTTTGAGACAGCAATACGGCGCCGCTTGCACGCACACCTGGGCCCATCCGGCTTGGGGAACGGCCGCAACGCGCGGGATGGCGTGGATTCGGCGGCAGGCGAGCGCGCACACGGTGTGCTGGGCACGGCCTTTGCAATTAGCAGTACGAGCGCATGAGCGCTGCCTGCACAGACAAAGGAGACAGACAATATGCCAAGCAATGCAGCACTGGTGATCGGCGGCAAGCTGGTCGAGGGCGGGGCCCTGCTGGACGTGATCAATCCCGCCACGGGCAAGGTGTTCAATACGGTATCCCGCGCGACCGAGCGCGATGCGCACGCGGCGGTGGCGGCGGCCAAGGCGGCCCAGCCGGCCTGGGCGGCGCTCGGCCTGCCAGCGCGCCGGGCCTTGCTGCTGCGCTTCGCTGACGAAATGGCGGCCAACGCGGAAGACCTTGCCGCGTCGCTGGTGCTGGAGCAGGGCAAGCCGCTGGCCGAGGCACGCCAGGAGCTGCAGTTCGCGCTGGCGTTCGTGCGCCATATCGCCGGCATGGAGCTGCCGGTATCGGTGGTGCAGGACGATGCGACCCATCGCATCGAAGTCCATCACAAGCCGCTGGGCGTGGTCGCCGCCATTGCCGCGTGGAATTTCCCGGTGCTGATCGCCGCCTACAAGATCGCGCCCGCGCTGCTGATGGGCAATACCGTGGTGCTCAAGCCCGCGCCGACCACGCCGCTGGCTTCGCTGCAGCTCGGCGCCATCGCCAACGGCATCTTCCCAGCAGGCGTGCTCAACGTGATCACCGATCTCAACGATCTGGGCGGCCTGCTGACGTCGCATCCCGACGTGGCCAAGGTCTCGTTTACCGGCTCCACCGCGACGGGCAAGAAAGTGATGGAAAGCGCCGGGCCCCGCCTCAAGCGCATCACGCTGGAGCTTGGCGGCAACGACGGTGCGATCGTGCTCGACGACGCCAACGTGGCGCAAATCGCGCCCAGGATCTTCGGCAGCGCCTTCTACAACTGCGGGCAGGTATGCCTGGCGCTCAAGCGCCTGTACGTGCATGCCTCCATCCATGACGCGCTTTGCGATGCGCTGGCCGAACTGGCCAGGCAGGCCGTGGTTGGCAACGGCGCCGAGCCCGGCGTGACCCTCGGGCCGTTGCAGAACGCTATGCAGTTCGACAAGGCCGGCCGCTTCCTGGCCGCGGCCCGGCGCGACGGCAAGGTGCTGGCCGGCGGCGCCGCGCTCAAGGGCGACGGCTACTTCATCGCGCCCACCATCGTGCGCGACCTGCCCGACACCAATGCGCTGGTCGCCGAGGAACAGTTCGCGCCGATCCTGCCGGTGCTCAGGTACGAAGACCTGGACGATGCCGTGGCGCGCGTAAACGGCTCGCCCTACGGCCTGGGCGGCTCGGTCTGGTCGTCCGACCAGGCGCGTGCCTATGCCGTGGCGCAGCGGCTCGACGTGGGCACTGCGTGGGTCAACCATCACCTGCATTTCGGCCCGCACATCCCCCTGGTGGGCGCCAAGGAGTCCGGCGTGGGCGTGGAGTTCGCCGCCGAGGGCCTGGCCGAATATGCGCAACTGAGCGTGATCAATATCGCGCGCCAGCAGGCAGCCTGAGCGCCTGCGGCATCCTGCCCGTCAGACCCGGCACGGCCCTCTGGCTGTGCCGCGGCATGGGCGCACAACAAAAAATGGAGGAGACATGCAACAACAAGGACCGGCCATGCGCCGGAGGACGCGTTCGGCCCTGCGCCATGGCAGCGTCATCGCGGCCCTGCTGCTGGCGGCAGCGCCCGCGCACGCCATCGACGTGGACGCCGGCGACTATACCGCGCTGCCGGCGGGCACCAACCTGGGCATGCTTTACTACCAGCACGCGGAGCGTGACAAGGTCTACGCCAGCGGCAGGCAGGTGGCCGGCGGCAACCTGAACTCGGATATCGGCATCGCGCGCTATGTGCATTTCATGGACATCGCCGGTTTTACCGTCGACCCGCAGATCCTGCTGCCGTTCGGCAACCTGCGCGGGCGCGACCAGCTGAGCGGGCTCGGCAGCAGTGGCGGCATGGGCGATCCGATCCTGGCCGCGACCGTATGGCTGGTCAACCAGCCGCAGCAGAAGCGGTACTTCGGCATGACGCCGTTCCTCTACGTGCCGGTTGGCAGCTACGACAAGGAACGGGCACTCAACCTTGGCGAGAACCGCTGGAAGTTTGCCTTGCAGGCGGGCTACATCACGCCCCTGGTCGGCAAGTTCACCCTCGACCTGATCGCCGACGTGACCTTCTATGGCGACAACAACAAGTTTGGCGCGGCCTCGGCCACCCTGAAGCAAGCCCCGCTGTTCCAGGGCCAGGGCTGGCTGCGCTACAACGTCACCGACACCTTCGACATCCGCGGCGGGCTGTCCTACACGGCCGGCGGCGAAAGCAAGGTGAACGGCGTCTCCCGCAACGACAACACCAATAGTTCCAAGTTTTCACTGGGGATGGCGTGGTTCCCGACGCCGACCGTACAGGTGCTGGGCACCTATGGGCAGGACATCTCGGTGCGCAACGGGCCGATGGAAGGCAGCCGTTTCAATCTTCGCGTGCTCAAAGTATTTTGACCGGACCTGACAAGGAAAGCAGACCATGATGAGAAGAAGCAGGAGCAAGAGCAAGCAGGACAGGGCAGCCGCGCTGTGGCTGGGAACGTTCGCGGCGGTTGCGCTGGCATCACCGGCGGGCGCGGCGCTCGGCGCCGACGCCGCGCCCGCCAGGGCACTCACTGTGCAAAAGGTGCGTGCCATCACCGCAGGTATCGACGGCGCGGCGATCCGCGCCAATGAGCGCGGCACCGCCAACTGGCCTTCCTACGGGCTGGACTACGCGGAAACGCGTTTCAGCCAGCTCGACCAAGTCAACACCGGCAACGCCGCGCAGCTGGGCCTGGCCTGGTCCTATGACCTGGAATCGACGCGCGGGGTCGAGGCCACGCCGCTGGTGGTCGATGGCGTGATGTATGTGACGGCGCCGTGGAGCGTCGTCCATGCCATCGACGCGCGCACCGGCAAGCGGCTCTGGACCTACGATCCCAAGGTGCCGCGCAATCTCGGCTACAAGGGTTGCTGCGACGTGGTGAACCGCGGCGTGGCGGTCTACAAGGGCAAGGTCTTCGTCGGTGCCTTCGACGGCCGGCTGGTGGCCATCGACGCCGCGACCGGCAAGAAGGCGTGGGAGCAGGACACCGTGGTGGATCACAAGTTCTCCTACACCATCACCGGCGCGCCGCGCGTGTACAAGGGCAAGGTCATCATCGGCAACGGTGGGGCGGAGTACGGCGCGCGCGGCTACATCACCGCCTACGACGCCGAGACCGGTGCGCAGCGGTGGCGCTGGTTCACGGTGCCGGGAGACCCCGCCAAGCCGTTCGAGAACGAGGCCATGGCCCGCGCGGCCGGCACCTGGGACCCGAGCGGCAAATACTGGCTCAATGGCGGCGGCGGCACCGTGTGGAACACCATGGCCTTCGACCCCGAGCTGAACCTGATGTATATCGGCACCGGCAACGGCGCGCCCTGGAGCCGCAAGCTGCGCAGCCCCGGCGGCGGCGACAATCTCTACCTGGCCTCGGTGGTGGCGCTCAATCCCGATACCGGCGAATACGTCTGGCACTACCAGGAAACGCCGGGCGACAATTCCGACTACACCTCGACGCAGGACATCATCCTGGCCGACCTCAAGATCGACGGCCAGCCGCGCAAGGTGATCCTGCACGCGCCAAAGAACGGCTTCTTCTTCGTGATCGACCGCACCAACGGCAAGTTCATCTCGGCGAAGAACTTCGTCGACGTGAACTGGGCCACGGGCTACGACAAGGATGGGCGGCCGGTCGAGAGTCCGCTTGCCAATACCAGCCTCAAGCCGGTCGACGTGGTGCCTGGCCCGTTCGGCGCGCACAACTGGCATGCCATGTCGTTCAACCCGCGCACCGGCCTGGCCTATATTCCGGCGCAGCACGTGCCCCTGACCCTGGCGGACGACAAGGCGTGGGCGCGCAACCAGAAGGACTCTCAGGAAGCGCACAGCGGGGTAGGATGGAATCTCGGCATGCTGGTCAATGCCGAGCCACCGACGAGCAAGCCGTTTGGCAGGCTGATCGCATGGGACCCGATCGCGCAGAAGGCGGTCTGGCACCAGGACTATACGGGGCCGTGGAACGGCGGCACGCTGACCACGGCCGGCAACCTGGTGTTCCAGGGCACCGCGGACGGCCGCTTCATCGCCTATAACGCGGCTAATGGCGAAAAGCTATGGGAGGCGCCGGTCGGTACGGGGGTTGTGGCCCCGCCGGTCACCTACCTTGTCGACGGCAAGCAGTACGTGTCGATTGCGGTAGGGTGGGGTGGCGTGTTCGGCCTGAGCGCACGCGCCACCGACCGCAAGGCACCCGGCACGGTCTACACGTTTGCCGTGGGCGGCAAGGCCAAGGCCGCCGAAGCGGCAGCATATCCGATGGCCGAGTTGTTGTCCGGCGTCAAGTACAACCCCGCCCATGTGCAGGAAGGGCAGAAGCTGTACGTCAACAACTGCGTGTTCTGTCATGGCGTGCCGGGGGTGGACAAGGGCGGCAATATTCCCAATCTGGCTTACGTCGGGTCCGGCCTGATCGAGAACCTGGGCAAGATCGTGTTCAACGGTCCCTTCGTGCAGCAGGGCATGCCGGATTTCACCGGCAAGCTGACCGCGCAGGACGTGGAGAAGATTCAGGCTTTCATCCAGGGTACGGCAGACGCAGTACGGCCAAAGAAGCCCTGAGCTGAATCGGGGCGCGAAAGCACCAGGGAAGGCCGCCAGCCGCAAGGCCGTCGGCTGCCTCTGGGCGCTGGCCAACGTGCCGTCACAGCGGCTCAACCAGCCGCCTGTTGCTGTTGCGGCAGTATTCCGCGCAGGCTGCGCGTGCCGAGGTGGCTGCGCCGTGCACGAATAGCGGCGCGTCGGCACGCCGCGACATCGACACCACGATGGACGGAGGCGCGGGCTGCAGCGGCAACTCCACGACTTCGCCGCTCTCGATCAGCTTGTCGACGAACAGGCGCGGAATCGCGGCCACGCCGAAACCATCGCGCACGAGCTGCACGATCACGGCAATCGACGGCGACCCGGTAATGCGGGTTTCCGAAAGCGGCACACCGTGGGCTCCCGCGAGTTTGGCCACGATGTCCTCCAGCGCGCGATGCGGCGCGGTCCCCCGGCCGAACGTCAGGATGGGATGTTGCAGCACCTGCCTGGCAAGCGAGCCGCGCGTGTGCGACAGCAAGCCTGCGCGCGCCACCCAGTGCACGGGATAGTTGGCGAGCGCATTGCACACCACGTTGCTTTCGTCACTGCCTTCGACGCGAATGATGAGATCGAGCTCGTCGGCAATCAGCCTGCGCTGGAGCACCACGCTCACGTCGGCGGTCAGTTCGACTTCCAGCTGTGGGTAGTCCGCGGCGAGCCGTCGCATGTAGTTCGGCAGCCAGCTGTGCACCACGGTCTCGATCACGCCCAGGCGCAGGCGCCCGCGGATCTTGCTGTCGCCAGAGGCGGCGGCCTGCAGCCGCCGTGCGGCCTCTACCACTCCCTTTGCGTACCCGAGCAGGTACTCGCCATTGGGTGTCAATCGAAATTCGCGGCTCTCCCGGTCGACCAGCGCGGTTTGCAGCTCATCTTCCAGTGCCTTTATCCGTTGGGAAATGGCAGCTGGCGTCGCATGCAGCGCGGCTGCCGTTGCACGAAAGCTGTGCAATTTGGCTAGCGTGACGAAGGTTTCGAGGAATCGCGTATTCATCCGGCTGTGGAGTGAATCGGTGCAGAAGGCGCCAAATTGCTTGGGATATCCCGACAGTTGGCGTTAATCCCGGTTTGGCACCAGCTCGGTGCGGGTAGGGGGAAACCCGTAAGGTTGTTAAGAAATTCTATACATAGGTGCCAACAAAAAGTCGTTGGCGATAAAAAATTTTACTCTCTATCGTTCAAGGCAACCACGACGACGTCATAACGCCATGAGAACGCAGATGCCCGAAGACCTGATGCCTTTCGACTTTCGCCGGACCGTGCGCAGCGGGCAGTTCCGTGGCCCCACCGCAGGCTATTGCGGCGACTACGCCCAGGCCAACCTGGCCATCCTGCCGTCGGCGTACGCTAGCGATTTCCTGCGCTTCTGCCAGGCCAATCCGAAGCCGTGTCCGTTGCTGGGCGTCGGTGAGCCCGGACAATGGCATGTGCCGGTACTCGGGCGCGAGGTGGACATCCGCAACGATGTGCCGGCTTACAACATCTATCGCGACGGGCGGCTGGCCGAAGAGACCGAATCGCTGGCCGACCTGTGGCAGAACGACTTCGTGGTGTTCGCCATCGGCTGCTCGTTCTCGTTCGAGCACATGCTGGCGCAGGAAGGCATCCCCTTGCGGCATGTCGAGCAAGGCCGCAACGTGCCGATGTACCGCACCAGGATTGCGAACCGGCGCGCGGGCGTTTTCGGTGGCGAGCTGGTGGTGTCGATGCGGCCCATGCGCGGTGCCGAGGCGATTCGCGCCGTGCAGATCACCAGCCGTTTCCCTGCCGTCCATGGAGCGCCAATCCACATCGGCGACCCGGCTGACCTGGGGATCGAAGACCTGGCCAAGCCGGAGTTCGGCGATCCCGTCACGATCAAGCCGGGAGAGCTGCCGGTCTACTGGGCCTGCGGCGTCACACCTCAGACCGCGATCATGGCCGCGAGGTTGCCGCTGGCGATCGCGCACAAGCCCGGCCACATGTTGGTGACCGATATCAAGAACGCCTCGCTTGCCGTGTTCTAGTCCACCGGCGGCCAACGAAAGATCCGCGCGAGTCCGAGGGCTGCGTTCATCCATCGATGGGCGATGGGCAATGGGCCGGCCCCGGTAGCCGCGCGAAAGACCGTTCAACCCACGCGCCCAGGAGCGTTTCATGGACAACAAGACCCCCGCGGCGGCGGCCGCCGCCAATCCCGCAATGGTTTCCTCCGTTGCACCAACGGCGTCTGTCGACGCCGGCGGCAACCTGTTCTCCTGGTACGGCGATGCATCGTCTCGCCAGAAGCGCGCCTTCTGGAGCTGCAAGGTCGGCTACATGCTCGACGGCATGGATACGCAGATGCTCTCCTTCGTCATTCCGACGCTGGTCGCTACCTGGGGTATCAGCCTGGCCGACGCCGGCTTCATCGGTACGCTCACCTTGCTGGCTTCGGCACTGGGCGGCTGGGCCGCCGGCATCCTGTCGGACCGCATCGGCCGGGTGCGGACGCTGCAATTGACGGTGGTGTGGTTCGCGGTCTTTACCGGCCTGTGCGGGCTGGCGCAGAACTACGAGCAACTGCTGGCCGCGCGCGCACTGATGGGCTTCGGCTTCGGCGGCGAATGGACCGCCGGCGCCGTGCTGATCGGGGAGGTGATCCGCGCCAAGGATCGCGGCAAGGCCGTCGGCCTGGTGCAATCGGGCTGGGCGATTGGCTGGGGTCTGACGGCCATCCTGTACTCCGTGCTGTTCTCGGTCTTGCCGGCCGAACTGGCGTGGCGCGCGCTGTTCCTCATCGGCCTGCTTCCGGCGCTGCTGGTGGTGGTCATCCGCCGCTACGTGAAGGAGCCGGACGTCTACGAAAAAGAGAAGGCGGCGCAAGGCAAGGCGAGCGATCGTCCCCGTTTCACGGAGATCTTCAGCCCGAAGCTGCTGTCGACGACGGTGCGCGCGGCGCTGCTGGCGACCGGCGCACAAGGCGGGTACTACGCGATCACGACCTGGCTGCCGACGTACCTGAAGACCGAGCGTCACCTGACGGTGATGGGGACGGGGGGATACCTGGCCATGATCATCTTCGGCTCGTGGATCGGCTACCTCGTCAGTTCCTATCTGACCGACAGGCTTGGCCGCAAGCCGAACTTCATTCTCTTCGCGGTGGGTTCGATGACGGTTGCCTTTGGCTACACGATGCTGCCGTTGAGCAACGGCGCCATGTTCTGGCTGGGCTTCCCGCTCGGGTTCTTCGCTTCGGGCATTTTCAGCGGCATGGGCGCGTTCCTGACCGAACTGTTCCCGACGCGGGTGCGTGGCTCCGGCCAGGGCTTTTGCTACAACTTCGGCCGGGCTGTCGGCGCACTCTTTCCCTTCCTGATCGGCGCGCTGTCCAAGCAATATGGACTCGGCGCCAGCATCGGCATCTTCGCCGCGGCGGCCTATGGCGTGCTCATCATTGCCGCGCTGACGCTGCCGGAAACCCGTGGCCGCGAGCTCGAAGCCGCTGGCATGTAAGTCCCCGGCAACTGCCGCTCTGGCGCTCTTGAGCTGGTGTGAGGTGTCGCCGTGGATGAAGCGGGTCTCCCGCGGCGACACGACCGTCGTGTACGTCCCTCCGGTTTGCACCAGGGCCGCTTTGGCAACGGTTGCACTTACGCGCGCAGAGTGTAAACATGCGCGGGCGCCCGGCGCGCGCCTCAATCTCCTTCGGTGCCACTTTCCAGAGCCGGGCCAGCGCCGCCCGGCCGTTGAACACATAACCCGCACCTGCGGAGAACGTCAGGTCATAGGCCGGTGGCAGGCTCCATGTTGCGCCCCACTATAACGGCGCCAACGGTCTGACCGCGCATGAGGACATGGGCGCTCGCGGGAACGCCTTGTACCGGACGGGCGCGCCGCGGCGAGCGCGGCTTCCCTTGCGTCACCAAACTATCGTTCCTTGGGCTTGTAGGCGCGCTTGCGGACTTCGCCTCGCGCAGACAGCGCTTCGCTTGGTGGCAAGGTATCCGGGAAGGCTGCGTCCAGGCTGCCGATCATGCTCAGCGCTCGCATCACCTTTACCAGTGTGGATACGCGCACATCCCGTCCGGCCTCCAGGTCGCCCAGAGCGGTCCGGCCGACCCCGGCGCGTTTCGCCAGGTCCTCGATCGTGACGTTGCGTTCTATGCGCTTGGAGCGCAGGCGGGCACCGATTTCAGCAGCGATTTCATCGCCTGTCGATGTGCTTCGAATAGCAGGCATAACGTATGCTTTTGTGTCATTGCGCCCGGAAAGGCGATCATATCGTATGGTCCGGCATCCAGGGGGCATGTCAAGATACACGTCGATAAGCTTGCTATAGCAGTCGTAATATGCCTATCAGGGCTTGGTTGATCTGTTGCGCCCCCCGGCCTAGGCTTGCATGCCCTCGTTGACCATCTGCATGCGCGGCGCCAGCGTCAGGCTGCATTTCTGAATGCTGACAACTGCTTCGACAAGTGATTATCATGCTTCTTGCTGCACAGCGACGCAACGGGATAAAGACGTGTCATCGAAATTCCGGCGAGGAGGTCCCGAATGACAAATGCAGACTCCGGACGGTTTCAGATCCTGGCGCTGTCAGGCGGAGGCTTCCGAGGCCTTTATACGGCCAAATTGCTAGCTGACTTCGAAGAAGAGATTGGCGCGCCAATCGCCACTCGGTTCGATCTTGTCACGGGCACATCGATCGGTGGCATCCTGGCATTGGCCATTGCGATGGAAATCCCTGCGCAGCGCATTGTCGAACTTCTCGCCAGTCATGGGGGATTGATCTTCAAGCGGCGCTGGTCTCTGGCGGGAATCTGGCGCGCACCATTTTCTTCCGCACCTTTGCAGTCGCTGCTTCGTGACAAGATGATATTTGGTGATCAAGTCCTCGGAGCATGCAGGCATCCGGTCATCATACCGGTGATCAATTACTCGACAGGCAGGCCGCAGATCTTCAAGACGCCGCATCATCCGGATTTCAAGCGAGATCATAAATGCCGGCTGGTAGATGTCGCCATGGCGACTAGCGCGGCGCCCGCATACTTTCCACGATATACGTTCAACAACAATCAATATGTTGACGGCGGTCTGTACGCCAATGCGCCGGGCATGCTCGCGGTCCACGAAGCGCAGTCGTCCATGGGGCAACCGACAGACCGCATTCACGTGATGGCGGTCGGTACCATGTCATCGAAATTCACCGTCAACCCACGTCGAAACCGAGAGGGTGGGACATATGACTGGGGAGGCGTTAATCCGGCAAACATGCCGAAGAGAGTGTTTGGCTTGTCGATATCGGTACAGGAGGCACTGAGTGACTTCATGCTTTCGCATCTGCTCTCAAAGCGCTATTTCCTTGTCGATGACGATCTCACCGACCAGCGCGCACGGGCCGTCGCCCTTGATCGGGCCGACAGCGCGGCGAAGGAGGTATTGCTTGGCGCCGCGACGGAACGCTCCAAGATCTGCATCGGAGACGAAGACTGCCGATCCTTCCTAACTCACACAGCCCGCTCGGCAATGTTCTACTACGGCGAACACACCAATCAGAAAAGCTAGGCCGGCAAAGCGCATGCGCCGCGCAAGCAGGTCGCGGTGGCGCAGGAGCGGGCCAGCGCAATGTGGAAGAATGGAAGCATCCAATGATCCAATATTCTCAACCACGAACGGGTCCATATGAAACTCACGATCACCCTTGAGTTCACCCCAGCCGCGCAAGCCGCGGCAAGAGACATCGACTTGGATCTGACTCCCCACACCGGCGCGATAACACCCGTGATCGGCGACCTGATTCAGTTCCCAGGACAGCCAATCATCTTTGTGGTCATCGGTCGCGTTTGGCAGCCGCGCAATCCGGACAACGTCGAGCTTCGTATCATGCTCGATCTGGCGCCTTCGCCGCTGTCTGTCGTCTGAGGGCATTCTGAGTCGCGCAAGGCGTTTGCGCGATGGTCATGCGATTGCTTGATGGAGAGATCCATCGCAACGCCGCTCATGCTCGCCATTTAGAGGCCATTTCAAAAAGATTCTGGCTTGCCATGGACATGCTGTCGACGCGCGAGGAATCACACTTGCTGAAATGAACCAGGACGCGACAAGCGTCATGCCGCGACATGTTCCTGTGTGCCTCGCCAGGTCGCGCCGAACAGCACCAGCAACAGGATGCTGATCAACGCAAAAGGTGCGTGCGGCAGCAGGTCATAGAGCACCGTGCCGAGTAGCGGCGCTACCACCATGCTTAAGCCTTGCGCGGCGGACATGGCTCCGGCGCAAGCGCCTTGCTCGGAAGCGCAGACAGCATTGCTAGCCAGCGCGGCAACTGCCGGGAGCGCGGCGCCCATGCCCAGAGCGGCCACGGAATAGCTCAGGCACACGGCCATCGGCTGCGTTGGTCCGACCAGCAAGACGGATGCAAAGCCCGCCGCACCTGCCAATGCACCCCATCGCAGCCATTGCTGGGGCGCGACATGCGGCAGCCTGCCAACAATCGCTTGCATCAGGATCAAGGCCAGCCCCGCGCAGCCCAGGGCATAGCCTGCAACGGCGGCCGCTTGGTGGGCCGGGACGTCCAGGCGGTCGATAACGAAAAAGCCCAGCGAGCTGTTGGCCATCATGATGACGCTGAACAGCGTAAAGGAACTCAGCCACGGCAGGCGGATGCGCATGTCGGTGATCTTCAGGCGTTGCGGAGCGCGCAGAGCTTGTGGTTTGTGCGTGTCTTGCAGACGCCCCAACCATGGCAGTCCGGCGAGCGGGAGCAGCGCAAAGACGAGCAGCGCAACGGATAGGTTGTATTGACCAATCCAACCCGCCAAGGGCGGAGCGAATACCATGCCAATGGCGCCAGCTGCGCCAAATCGTGCTATGGCGGCAGCCCGTGACTCGGCTGCGGTGTGGTCGGCGATCCAGGCGGTGGCCGCTACGGGCAGGCCGGCAAAGAAGCCACCCATCGCCGCGCGCGTGAGCAGTAGCGCCGCAATATTCAAGCCCATGGCAGGAACGTGATGCGTACCACCTTGCAGTGCCCACCAGACGTAACACGCCAACAGTACGTAGGAGACGGTGAAGCCGACGATCGCCATGCGAAGCACTGGCACACGGCCCCGTGCATCCACGGCTCGGCCCCAGAGGCGGGCGGTTACGATCCAAACCAGACCGACCATGCCGATGATGGCGCCGACATGCCAGGCCTGCAGATGCATCAGGCGGGCCATCGGGCCCGCCACGGCGATAAAGGCGTAGCTGCCGCCCATGGTCGTGAGATTGGTGATCAATAGCGGCATCAACTCTGCGACGGGCAGAGTGGCTGCGGACGTTGTCTGGGTAGATTTGGTGGACATGGCGGTCCTGAAGGGAGAGGTACTGGTGGGGGAGCGATAACAAGCGAAGTCAGTCACTACGTTTTGATTGAGTGACTGGGGCGCTGACGAGATTCGGCTGGAGTCACACGCCCAACGTGGCGCCGCCGTCCACGCACAAACTGTGCAGCGTGACGTGCCGAGATGCGTTCGATAGCAGGAACAGCACGGCTGACGCGATGTCTTCGGGATCTGCAATGCGGCCCAGCGGGATGCCCGTGCGATATGCGGGCAACGAACCCGCAATGACGCCTTCCTTGCTGTTCCTATCCGTCCATAGTTGGCGCTGCATCCGGGTGTCGGTCGAGCCGGGCGCGACGATGTTGCAGCGAATGCCGTGCTCGGCGAGCTCCAGGCCAAGACATCTGGTGAACTGATGCGCAGCCGCCTTGGATGCCGCATAGGCTGCCATCTGCATGCGTGGCACGAACGCCGCGTTCGAGCCAACCGTGACGATGCTGCCCGCTCGGCGCGGCATCATCCGTTGCGCCACTGCACGCGACAAGTGGAACACGCCGTGCATGTTGACGGCAAAGCTGCGGTGCCAGTCTTCGTCGCGCAGGACGTCGACGCTCGCGACGCGCAAAATGCCCGCCACGTTGGCCAGCATGCCGATCGGGCCGATCTGCGCGTCGATGCGATCCACCGCAGCGCGCACGGCGGCGCCATCGGCGATATCTAGCCTAACAGGATGAATCCGATACCCGGCTGCGGCACCGTCGGCCGCTAGTTGTTCCAGCACTTCCGCCTGGATGTCGAGCGCGGCGACGGTCACGCCGCGCGCGCAGAGCGCGCGAACCACGGCCGCGCCTATGCCTTGGGCCGCGCCGCTTACCACGGCAACGGATTCCGGGAAATCGGAGATGGTGCTATCCATGCGATAAAACTCCTGTAGAACGAGGGGATGCGGCAGCTGTCGCCGGCCGGCCCGGCTATGCCAGGCGCGCAGCCAGCGTTGCGCCGATGGCGGCCATGGGCGCTGGGTCGGACATGCCGTCGTGCGAGCAGTCGAGCACGACGCATTGCAAGCGGCCTGGCCGCAGATGCGGCCGCCAGCTGTCGGGGCCAGGTAAGTGGCCGGGATTAAGCGAGGCCCGGAAGAGCAGCAAATCACCGTCATACGATGGCGTCTGGCTCGCGCGGAACAACTGCATCTGGCGCAGCGTCTGCCGCGCGAACGCGTCGAGCCCGGACCGGCCCAGCGCGGCGAACGGGCTATTCGTGCGCAACAGCCGCTGACGCAGCGTTTCGTCCGCCAGTCCTCCCGTATCGAAATCGCCGTTGACGGTGAGCAGTATCTGCAACGCGTCGCGCAGGATAGGCTGCGGGTGCCCCGCCCAGGCCGAGGCGGGATAGCTGTCCATTAGCGCCAGCAAGCCAATCGCGTGGCCCTGCCGCGCTAGCCTGGCGGCGACGGCATGGGCCAGCGCGCCGCCCAGAGACCATCCCAGCAGGTGGTACGGCCCGTCAGACTGCAACGCACGCACACGCTGCATGTAGCCCTCGACCAACGCGTCGAAGTCTTGCGCCTCCAGCGTTTGCGCCATCGACATCTGCAGGCCATGCACCGTCATATCGGGCAGGTGGCGCGCCAAACGCAGATAACTCCAGGCGAGCCCGTCGGCCGGATGCAGGCAGAAGAGCGCCGGGGCGGCGGACGAGCCGGTCTGGATGAGAAGCAACGGCGCAAAGGCATCGTGCAAGGCCTGTGGCCGGTAAGCCTGCGGCGCCGCCAGCGCGTCGGCAAGCGCCTGCACCGTCCCGTGGCGAAACAGCATGGACACCGGCACGTCCCGGCGCAGCTCCAGCGCGAGCTGGCTGGCCGTCTGCATCGCCTGCAACGACTTGCCGCCCAGATCGAAGAAATTCGATGCTGTTGTCAACGGCACGTCGCCCAGCACCTGACGCCAGATCCGCATCACCTGCCGCTCGAGCGCACCCGCGCCGTCCGCATCGAGATCCGTGTCCGCGATCCGGCCTGCGGCGTGGGCCAACAGGGCCTTGCGATCCGTCTTGCCGTTGGGGTTGCGCGGCAATTGCTCGAGCACATGCCAGGCGTCCGGAACCGCGGGCGCTGGCAATGACTGGGCCAGCATCGCCCGCAGCGCCTGCACGTCGCCCGTGCCCGCCACAAACGCTGCCAGCGTGCATATGCCAGGCCCGCGCTGCACCGGCACCACGGCCGCTTCGCGCACAGCGGGTGCGCCGAGCAGCAGGTTTTCTATTTCCAGTGGATCGATACGCAGTCCGCTGATCTTGACCTGATGATCCATGCGTCCCAGAAAGCGCAGTTGCCCGCCTTGCAGTTGCGCCAGATCGCCGGTGCGATAGGCGCGCTGGCCGCAATCGGGCAAGCGGACAAAGCGCGCGGCCGTGAGTTGTGGGTCGTGCAGATAATGCAGCGCCAGCGCGTCGCCGCTCAACACGAGTTCGCCCGGCACGCCTGCCGCCACGGGATACAGGCGATCGTCCACGATGCGCGCTTCGACGCCGGGACGAGGCAAGCCGATAGGCACGGCATCGCCGGGCTCCCATGCGGCTTGCGGACCGCACAGCCGCGCGGTGGTCGCGATGATGGTGGTTTCGGTCGGGCCGTAGGTGTTCAGCAGCACCTGTCCGGGCAGCAGGTCTCGCCAGCGCGCTACCCGCTCGGGCAGGGCGGCTTCGCCGCCAATGATGGTCAGGCGCAGGCGATCCAGCTTACGTGCCGTGTCTGGATCCAGGGCATGCGCCAGCACATGCCAGTACGCGGTGGGCAGATCGAGTACGGTGATGCCGAGGCGTTTCACCGACGCGGCGAACACCGTCACCGAATCGAGCATCGCATCGTCGCGCATGACTAGCGTAGCGCCGTGGCAAAGCGTGATGAAGATCTCTTCAAGACTGGTGTCGAAATGCAGCGGAGCGAACTGCAACACCCGGTCCGCCGGCTCGATGCCGTACACCGCACGGGTGCTGGCCACAAAATGCGCGAGCGCCCCGCGCCCGACCAGCACGCCATTGGGCTCGCCGGTGGAGCCCGACGTGTATAGCAGATACGCCGGATGTTGCGGTTGCGGCGAACAGCAACGCGCGGGGCCGTCGATCACGACGCCGGCCTGATCCAGATCCAGCACGGGCAGCGATCCGGCCAGCCCTTGCCACGGCATACGCGTCAGCACCAAGTCGGGCGCCGCGTTGGCCAGGATGCTCGCCGTGCGCTGCGCGGGCCCCTCGGGATTCAGCGGCACGAATACCGCGCCCACCCACAGGACAGCCAGCATCGCGACGATAGCGGCCGGCGAGCGCGGTGCCAGTACCGCGATCCGGCAGTGCTCGCTCATGCCGCGCTGCGCTAACGCGGCAGCCAACGCCTCGACCTGTTTCAGGAGGCTTTGGTAGTCCAGGCGAGCGCCGTTCGATTCGATGGCGATCTGGTTGGGGTAGCGCGCCGCCATTCGTTGCAGCAACGCGATCACGTCGAGTGCCGGCTTGGCCAGCGGCTCGCCCCGGCAGATCGACAGCGACGGCATATCGCCCAGCAACGGCGCCAGGGCCGCATCGGGCGCGTGGCTGGCCAGCGCAAAGAGCCACTCGGACAGACTGCCGGCCAGCGCCGTCAGCCGCGTCACGTCATAGGCGTTGGGATTGGCTTCCAGTGTCACGTGCCATGCGCCGTTGCGCACGGCCAGCGTCACGTTCAAGTCCTTGACGGGCCCCCCGCTCACGGGGCGCGTTTCGCTGGACAGATGAGCGAAGGCTACCTGCCGATCGAACGGCATCAGGTTGACGGCCTGGTTGAACAGGAACTTGTTGCTCTCCAGCAGTCCCAGGTCGCCGCGTATCCATCCGTAGCGATAGTACAGATGGGGTTTGATCGCGCGCAGCCTGCCGACAGTTTCGGCCACCAGCGCCTGCAGCGACGCCTCGGCGCGCACATGCGCGCTCAGCGGCACGATATTCATCGCCATGCACGGCACACTCAGCGCTGGCGTGCCTAGCCGGTTCAGTACCGGCAGGCCGAACGTCAGGTGCCGCTGGCCTGCCTGCTTGCCGAGCCACATGCCGATGGCCGTGAGTATCCATGCGGCCCAATCGGCCCGAGCGGCTTCGGCGGCGGCGCGCAAGACCTTGACGTGCGCCGGATCCAGCAACAACGTATGGCGGATCGCCGTGTTGCCGAAGTCTTGCTCTGGTGCCAATCGTGCGGCAGAGGGCACCTCACGCAGGTGTTCACGCCAAAATGCCCGGTCGATGTCGTACTTGCCTGTTTGCCTGTAATGCGCTTGCGCGGCCACGACGTTGTCCAGCTTCCAATCGGGCAACGGCGGCAGGGGCGCGCGCGTTACGCGGGCGTTGTAGCGGGCAGCCACGGCCTGCTGGATCAGGCTGTAGCCGAAACCGTCGAGTGCGATGTGGTGTACCTGCAAATACCACCAATGGCATTGCGCCGAGAGCCTGAACAGCGCCGTGCGATACAAGGCGTCCGACGTCACGTCGCAACAGATGGACAGGGAGGTCTGCATCCAGTCCTGTGCAGCCCGCACCGGATCGG
Organism: Cupriavidus sp. GW821-FHT02F09; assembly: GCF_059421605.1. Classification (NCBI taxonomy): domain Bacteria; kingdom Pseudomonadati; phylum Pseudomonadota; class Betaproteobacteria; order Burkholderiales; family Burkholderiaceae; genus Cupriavidus; species Cupriavidus sp. GW821-FHT02F09. Next base: position 76,675 of record NZ_JBWKVH010000002.1, on the reverse strand, counting down.
CCTGCGCGCCGAAATCCACCAGCGGCACTTGCGTGCAGGCCGGCTGGCGGCGTTGCCACAGGATGTCGTCATCCCACTCGAAACGCATGTGCAGCGCATCGCAGTGGTCAAGCACCTCTTGCACGCTGGCCATGAACGCAGCCATGTCCAGGGTGCCGCCGAGTTCGATCGTTTCCGCCGTTAGATAGCCAGGATCGTGGGTATCGACTTGTTGTGCTACCCAGATGCCGTATTGCGCGGAGGTAGTGTGCATGCGTTGACTTGTTTGCAGCATGAGGTGGCGTCCCACGGGAGAAATGCATAGACGGCGAAGAGAGCGGGCAGGGGATCAAGCACGCTGCCAGTCGATCACGAGTTGCTTGTTGCGTGCCATGAGCGCCAGATGTTCGTCCATGACATCCTGAATCTTCTCCAGCTTTTCCGCTGACTCGGCTTCGCAACGCATGCTCAGTACGTCATCCGTGCGCGTTATATGGCATCTGCCATACGGAAAATCGATGGCGGCGGCCTTCTCGTCAAACTTGACTCTCACCTTGATGGCGTAGTGCTTGCACATCTTGAACAGGATTCTGTCGGCTTGCGCCAAGGCGATTGCGGCGGTACTGACAAGCATGGCGTTCTCGTTCGCTCGTGAGATTGGGCGTTACGTGTATAGGAACACTCGCTTCATGCGCGCGTGTGGGTGGCGCCTTGCAGCAAGCGCCACCAGGCGGCGAGCGTCGGCTCCTGCGCCAATTGCACGAAGCTGACGTCCGCGCCAGCCTGGCGCAATTCCTCGACCCAGGCCATGATGCGCACCGAGTCCAGTCCCCAGTCCATCAGGTTGTCTTGCGGCTGTAGTTCCGTTTCCGCTATCTGCAGGCTGCGCGCGACCTGTGCCGTCAGCGCGGCGAGCGACGGCGGCTTGACGAAGCCACGCGCGGCGACTCCGGCGGCCAGTTCTTCCGTGCGCACGACCTTGCCGCAGCGCTGCGCCACATAGTCAAGCGCCATACGGTGCGCCTCCGGTGAAAAATCGGCCAGCGCATCGGCGACAAAGAACGGCTGGATGTCTCTCATGAACGCCTCGCAGGCTGTCATCAAGCAGCCGATGTGCGCATAGACGCCGCAAATGGCAAGCTGGTCCTTTTGTTGATGGCGCAGCATGGATTCGAGTTCTGAACGCTGAAACGCGCTGTAGCGCCATTTGTCGAGAATATGATCGCCAGGCGCGGGGGCCAGGCTCGGGCAAATGGCGCTGCGGGTTGGTTGCGCCGTCAATCCCGGGCCCCACATGTCAGTCAGCAGGCCTCGTTCGGTTGCCGTCTGCTGCGGCAGTTGCGCGGTGTAATACACCGGCATGCCGGTGGCGTGCGCGATATCGATCAGGCGCCGTGTGTGCGCCAGCAGATCAGGAATGGGAGCCGCCTGACGGTCATAGAAATCCAGGAAATAGTCCTGCATGTCGTGCACCAGCAAAGCCGCGCGGCTGACGTCGAAACGCCATGCCACCCGATTGGCAGGAAAATCCGCAGGCATGGTGTAAGAGGAGATCTTTGGGATTGCCATATCAACGATAAGAGTGTTTACCTGATGCGATGAATGACGCGTTATAAGCTGTTCATTCACCGTGATTTATCTGACCGCCACCTCAGCGGCAGCCAGCCGATTCGCAATGTCCCGGCGCAATGCCTGCTTGTCGGTCTTTCCGACGGCCGTCTTCGGGAGTACGTCGACGAACTCGACCCGGTCAGGAATCTTGTAGGCGGCAATGCCTTGCGCGCGCAGAAAACGCAAAAGGCCCGCCGCGTGCAGCGCCGGATTGCCGCGGATCACATAGGCGCAACTTTTCTCGCCCAGATAGGCGTCGGGCATCGGCACGAGCGCCGCATCGACGACCTCGGGATGTGCCATCAGAAAGTGCTCCACTTCTTCAGCCGAGACCTTCTCTCCGCCGCGATTGATCTGATCCTTCGCGCGGCCTTCCACCACCAGATAGCCCGCTTCCGTCATGCGCACACGGTCGCCGGTGCGGTAAAAGCCGACCGGCGTAAAGGCGCGCGCGTTATGCGCATCGGCCTTGTAATAGCCGCGAATGGTGTAAGGGCCGCGGGTCAGCAGATGCCCCACCTCGCCCGGCGCGACGGGCTGATCCTCGTCATCCACGATGCGGATTTCATCGTCCGGCGAAATCGGGCGGCCTTGCGAGCGCACCACCACATCAACAGGGTCATCGAGCCGCGTATAGTTGACGAGTCCTTCGGCCATCCCGAACACCTGCTGCAGCTTCGCGCCCAACCCGATCTCCAGCCGCTGCGCCAGCGTGCCGCCGAACCGGGCGCCTCCGACCTGCACCACCTGCAAACTGGCCAGCGCATCCCGGCGCTGCCAGGCGGCCGAGAGCCAGACCGGTACGAGTGGCGGCACCAGCGCGGTGATGGTCACCCGTTCCCGCGCAATCAACAGAAAGGCCGCATCAGGGTTGCCGCTGTCGCTCAACACGACGGTACCGCCCGCATGCAGCGTGCCCAGTGTGCCGGGCGAACTCATTGCATAGTTGTGCGCGACGGGCAAAACGCACAGGTAGACGCTGTCCTCGGTCAGGCCGCAGATGCGCACGCTTTCGCGAATGCTGTAGAGATAGTCGTCATGCGTGCGCGGGATCAGCTTCGGGGTGCCGGTGCTGCCGCCGGACAACTGTAGAAGGGCGACGTCGCTGGCGGCGGGAGCCGCGGGCAATTCGTCTACGCGTGCAGGCAAGCTGTCCAGCGCGATGTGACCTCCTGCATCGCCGGCTATCAGCACATGCTTGAGCGTCGGCGCTTCCGCTTGCACGCTCTTCGCCAGTTCACGGTAGTCGAATCCGGCATGACGGTCCGCCGCGATATAGGCCACCGCTTCGGCATGCCGGCAAAAATAGCCGATCTCCTGCTTGCGGTGGGCCGGCAGTGCAAAGACCGGCAGCGCACCGATTCTGAACAGCGCGAAGACAACGGCGAAGAACGCAGCGCAATTCGGCAACTGCAGCACAACGCGATCGCGCGGGCGAATCCCCAGTGTGACGAAACCGCCGGCCAGACGCTGTGCCTCATCCGCGAGTTGGCGGTATGTCCAACGCGTCTCGCCCTGCACCAACGCGGTACGCGTGCCATATTGCTCGGCCAGTCGCGCCAACCACTGTGGAAAGGACTGACCTTGCCAATATCCCTTCCTGCGATACTCATTCGCGACCGCATCCGGCCAGGGCGTGCAATGAGCCTGCATCATGCCGCTACCTCCGTCGCCGCACCGCTCGCGGCATCATGCGCCACACCCATTGCGTCGAGCATCGTGCGGAACTTGGCCGTCGTTTCCGCCAGCTCCCCATCCGGCAGCGAATCCCTCACCACGCCAGCTCCGGCAAACAGACGCAAGGTATTAGCGGCGACTTCCGCGCAGCGGATGGTGACGATCCACTCGCCGTCGCCGCGCGCGTCCACCCAGCCCAGCATGCCGGCGTAAAAGCCGCGATCGAACGGTTCGGTTTGCAGAATCAGTTCCCGCGCGGCACTGCGCGGATAGCCGCACACCGCGGGTGTGGGATGCAATGCAAGTGCCAGCGTCAATGCATCGGCCTGTGTCGTGCCACCGATTTCAGTCGACAGATGCCACATCGTCTCGGTATGCATCAGCGCTGGCCGCCCGGGCACATTCAGCGTCTTGCACAGCGGAGCCAGGCTCTCCTTCACCGCATCGACAACCACGCGGTGCTCTTCCAGATCCTTAGCGGACTCCATCAGCGCTTCTGCGCGACGGCGATCTTCAAGCGGGTCGCTGCTGCGGGGGGCAGATCCAGCCAGCGGATTGGCCCGCACTACGCCTTGGTAGCGGCTGACCAGCAATTCGGGGCTGGCTCCGAGCAGCGTGCGTCCTTCGCCGACCTTCACCGAGAAGGTGTAGCCGTGGGGATTACGCGCCGCGAGACGGGTGAGCAATGCGCGCACATCTACCGGGTGCTCGCCGGACAATTCCAGCACCCGCGCCAGCACGACCTTGTCCAGATATCCGGCGTGAATGTTCGCTATGGCCTGCGCCACCCCAGCCGCGTAAGCGTCGCCCGGGGGAACTGCACGCGTCGCGTAGCGTTCGGCTGCGGGCAGCGGCGCCTGCGAAACGGTCAAGGGCCCGGCACGCAGCAACGCGCGGACGACACCAAGCGCTGCGCGCTTGCCAACATCGAACGGGATCGCGCCGGCCGCCACCGCGTTCGGATGCCCCGTGTCGCTGGCTCGGTTCAGCGCAAGCTGTACACGCTGTCCTAGCGGATCATCCGAATGAGGCACTTCGTCGATGACATCCTGGGCCAGCAACGTATGACTGGGGCTGGAGAGAAAAAGACGTGAATCTGGTCGGTATAGGTCCAGGAGGATCTGTGTCGTGAGCGAAGATTCCGCGCGAGGAATTGCATTCATTCTTTCTGCCCCAACTTAGGTTGACGTGGAAGGATTCGCATACCGGTCCCCATGTTTCTTTTCACCTATCCCGGCCATGCGCAATGGGCTGCTTTTCATTGTGCTGGCCATGGCCAAGCAATGACGAACGAGCCAATCGTCATGCGAACAATCTAAATGGACCGCATCATTAATGAACTCATGGGAAGTAGCGCCGTGAGTACGATTGAAGCTCTTTACATCTGAGCTGTCAGGCTCAGCGCAAAGCGGCGGCCTTGATCCACCATCCAGTTGCCGCTCAAGCCGTTGGCGCGACTACGGTCGTCCACGGGTACCATCTTGTTTGTCAGGTTCAGCACGCCAAAATTGAGTGCGAGATTCTTGGATATGCGATACCTGCCGCCCAGATCGAACGTGGTGGTGGAGGGTCTTTCGCGTACGCCCCGGGCGCCATTCCGGAATGCTGCCCATTGCTCCCTGCCGATGTAGTTGATGTCGGCATAGAGATTCAGCTGGGGCAGGGGTGTCCAATCCACCTGCATATTGAGCTTGTGTTTTGGTGTCTTATCCAAAGGGTAACCGTTCAGCGAGCTGCCATCGAATGCTCTTTCCGCTTTGCCCTCGCGTCGCGATTGGGTCATCGTGTACGACCCGGAAATTTTCCATTGCGTGGCCAGATGCGTGCCGGCGCCAAGTTCGAGGCCGTACAGTTTGACTTTGTCGATATTGTTGTACGCGTAGATATTGCGGCCAGGGGAGCTGGGGTCAGCGACCCCCGTGTCATAACTGGATACTTTGTTTTTGAACAGGTTGTTGAACAGGGTGAGGCTGACTTGACTCTTGCCCTGGTCGTAACGCACGCCCAGCTCCTGCGTGAGGCTGGTTTCGGGCTTGAGGTTCGCGTTCCCGCACAAGGTGCCGGGGACAGCGCCCGCCACGCCGCCGGTTGTCATGCAATAGCCGGCAGTGCTCTGACGCAGGGTAGGGGGTTTGAAGCCGGAGGACACGCCGCCGCGCATCGTCCATGTCGGGCTGAGTTTGTATACGCCGTAGATGCGCGGGCTGACATGGCTGCCATACCGATCGTCATGGTCGAGCCGCAAGCCCGTGGTCAGCGTGAATTTGCTATTGACGAAATAATCGTTCTCGCCGAACAGGGCCCAGGCATCGCGCTTGATGCTGTCCGAATTCGGCGCATGCCCCTTCGGCACCGCATCCTGCCTTCCCACGCCGGACAGCCGGGACCAGATATGCTGACCACCCGCGGTCAGGATATTGCGCTCTCCTGCCCATGGCACCTCAAGTTTGCCTTCGAGCACCGTGTCGGTAATCGCCGGCTTGACCGGAGTCCGGCCCGATGCCGTCCACTGGTCCTGCGTGCCCCGCTCTCCATACAGGGACAAGGTGGAGTTGCCGAGGTCCCATCGCCCATTGTGCGTGACGCCCCAGTACTCGCGCGCATGGCGAGTCTCAACGATGGTCGTCGGCACATTGCGTGGTGTCGCGACCGCGATACTCCGTCCAGGCGTGCTGAGATAGGTCAGTTGCTCTCGTCCCGCATTCAGGCTGAGATCCTGATTGCGCGCCGGCTTGACCGCCAGCTTGATGTCAAAGCTGAGGTCGCGTTGACCATTTGCCCCGCTGGTGCCATTGAGCGGGTAATAGATATTGTCCTCGCCGCGATGCAACGCCTTGCCCGACACCTGCAAGCCGACCACATCCTTCTTGATCGGGCCGCCGACCCAGAAATCGACGCTCCGGGTGTCGCCCTGGTTTTTCTCCTGCTGCAACACGCCGCCGACGGTGACCGTGCCGCCCCATTTCTCGGGGACCTTGCGCGTGATGACGTTGATCACGCCACCCATCGCATCCGCGCCGTACAACGACGACATCGGGCCCCGCACCACCTCGATGCGCTCGATCGCGCTCAACGGAGGTAGCAGATTGCCTTGAACGCCAGCCGTGCTCCGATTCATCGTCTCCCGGGTATTCTGACGTTTGCCGTCCACCAGTATCAGCGTGTATTCGCCTGGCATTCCGCGGATCGAGATGTCTTGGTCGTTCGGCCCGGCGCCCACCACGCTGACGCCTTCCACGGAGCGCAGGATGTCGGCCAGCGAGTTGTATGGTCTGGCCTCGATGTCCTTGCGCGTGATCACGGAAATGCTGGCCGGCGCCTCCTTGATGGCCTGCTCGCGCTGGCTGGCAGTCACGACCACGGCCTCCAGCGTTACCTCGCCATCTGATGGCTTCGCCGGCTGTATCTGCGCCCAGGCACCGGATGCCCCCAGGACGCCGGCAGCCACTGCGGACTTGAGGACAAAACAGGGTAAGGAATGTGACATGGTTTCAATTTAGGTAATGAGAGTCATTCGCGTTTTCATTATCTGCGTTGAAGGCATGTGAAGTGTTTGTGCAAGAAACGAACTTGTTTGCGCGACTGTCTTCAGCGCTGACCGCTGCGCCGGGCAAGTTTCGGTGTCACCCCGAAGCGCCGTTTGTAGGCAGTTGCGAAATTTGCAGGGCTGGTATAGCCGGCTAGTGCTGCAGCTTGCTTGATGCTGAGGGCGTCGCGCTCCAGCGCCAGCCGGGCTCGCTGCAGGGAGTTCTCGCGCAAAAAGTCGAATATGGTCGTGCCGTAGGCGGTACGGAATTGCCGCTGCATGGTGTTGGCGTTCATGCCCATTTGGCGCGCCATATCCTCGAGCGAAAGCTGGTTGGCTGCCGCGCCGCTAAGGAATGCCCGCAGCTCCGCCATGCGGCAATACCCTCTTGAGCTAAGGCCTGTCGCATTTGGCTGCGCGATATTGTGGATGATGCTCTGGCTGCCCCGCGGCGGTGCCAATGCCTCTGCCAGCAGGTCCAGCATGCGGCTTTCCAGGTAAATCGCCTGCAAGATCGGTTCAAAGGCTGGCGGTCGGACGATCTGCTCGGCCAAGGCTATCGCGCGTGGCGTAGGCTGCCAGGGCTGCGCCAGCAGGTGAGAAGACAGCAGAGAGCGCAAGCGCGCGGGCATCGCTGCGCAACTGGCCTCTTGGAGGTGCTGCAGCCATTCGCCGGAGATGACGGCACTAAGTCGTCGCGCATAGGTTCCTTTGCTGAATCGACGGCTGAAGGTTTCGGGTTCGATGGCGTTCATCAGGAACGCCTTCGCGTAGCCCGGTGGCCGCTGGGATAGCTCGTGTGCGTTGCGTGGGCAGGCGGTCGTCAGTACCACGCGCCGATTGCCATACGACAGGTCCAGATTTCCCTCGAGCAGCACCACCAGGTGCAGGCCGGGGGCGCAGCATCCGGAGACGGTGCCATTGAATTCGTCCGTCGCGTCATCGGCGTGCATGCGCAGGCCCGGTCGCATCTCACGGATCTTGGCGATGTGTGTAGCCAATCCTGGCTTGCCGGGATCAAGAAGACGGTCTTCGCGCGCATCCATGCTGCCTACCCCTTTGAGCTTGGCGGCGCCGACTGCTTATCCGGCGGGGCAGCGCAAACCATTTCGTTGCTTTGCCAAACAAACGGCGCCACAACACACATCCTTTCCAGGATAAAATGAAATGAGAATCATTAGCATTATCGGAGTCGGCGTGAGAAAGACAAGCAAATTTTTGTTGCGGCTCTGCGCGGTCGCGCTGCAGGGCGAATACTGGACGAGCCTCGGGCTTTGACATGCCGATATCCGCAACCATCACGCGCCGCACGCTGCTGTTGGCGGGCCTGGGCGGCGCGCTCTCCGGCTGCCTCACGGCCATGAGATCCGGCGCCTCGTCCCGTGACTTGCCGAGCCTCGCCGCTTCGCCGCCCGTTCAGGTCCCTGCGAGCCGGCAGCTCGACGTGACGATCGCCGGGCAACGCCGGCGCATTTTCGTCGCATTGCCGCCGGAGCCGGCGCCGCAGCAGGGATATCCCGTCCTGTACGCGCTGGACGGTAACGCGTCGTTTCCCCTGCTCGCGCAGTTGGCGCGCAACCGCGCGGCGCGCCCCGATGGAGCGCGGGCTAGTACACCGGTAGTGGTCGGGCTGGGATATGCGACGGACGGGCCTTACGACATGCAGGGGCGCACCGACGATTACACTCTGGCCGCGATGCCGGGCCCGACGCCCGGAGCGAGCCGCAGCGGCGCAGATCGCTTCCTGGCCTTTATCGAGCATGACGTGCAGCCGTGGCTGGCGCGGCAGCTTCCCATCGACCCACAACGGCAGATTCTGTTCGGCCATTCCTATGGCGGATTGCTGACCTTGTACGCGTTGTTCACCCGCAGCCGCATGTTTCAGAACTACGTTGCGGCCAGCCCGTCGATCTGGTGGGGCGATCGCGCCATCCTGCCATTCCGGGACCACTTCGTGCGGCAGGCGTCGCCGCTTGAGCCACCCGTCGGCTTGCTGATCACGGCAGGCAGCCTCGAAGAAGGCGTGCCGAACGCGGATCCGGAACGCGCGCGCCGCCAGCAGGCGCGCAAGCAGGTCGGCTCTGCCCGCGCCCTCACGCAGAGCCTGCAGGGCGTGCAGGGATTGCGGGCCGAGTTCCGTTTGCTTGAGGGCGAGGACCACGGCAGCCTGGTTCTCCCCAGCGCTGCCTTGGCCGTCAGCATAGCCTGCGCCCCTCCACTAGCTGGGGCGCCGGCATGAGCACCCAGCTCCGGGCCTCGCATCCATTCGTTGGAAACGAGAAGGCAGCTGATAGGGCGGAAGCGAGTGGATTGAATATGCATTGTAATGAGAAGCATTAGCAATTATATTGGACTGTGGAACCGTTTGCGCGAGGGTATTGCTGCGCTTGTCGAGTCTCCAGTTGGATTAGCGGGGCGATGATCGTCATCAATGTCATATGTGGAGCAATCTGAATGGAAGGGTGAGACCATGAATCGCGAGCAGCAGGAGATTGATCTACTCGATATCAAGGCCGAGTGTGTCGAGTTGCAGCGCGGCCTGATCATCAACCTCGTTTCGTCTAGCCGCCAGTCCGAACCTGTGAAGGCGGTTTCCTATCAACACCAGAGCGACTACATTCACTTCAATTACTTGATGCAAGGGCGGTTCGAGGCCAAGGTGAGGGGCCAGACCATCGCGATGTCGCCTGGCGACTTGAACGTGGGGTTCGCGAATGGTGAACGATTTGACATAGCGCATTGCTGCAGTTTGCTTGATGTCGAACTGATGGTTGATTTCGAGTTGCTCATGGAGTTGGCCGGTGGCGACGGTCCGTTGGTGGACGACATCACCGTCGACCGCTTCTTTACACGTAGCCGCCGTGGCTGCCATCGTGTGAGCGCGGCGGCGGGACAACTGGTCCACTGTTTTCAACAGGCCCGCGATGCCAAGCTCTTGCTGTCCTCCGCCTCGCTCGAATTTCTTTATTGGCATCTGCAGGCATTTCACGCAGACTGCGGGCATGGCGATATCTGCCTGCGGGAGCGCCGCAGACTGCTGGAGGCGAGGGACTATCTCTTGCACGATCTCAGTGCGCCGCCCACCATCGCCGAAATCTCCCGCAAGGTGGGACTGAATCAATTCAAGTTGAAACAGGGCTTTAGGAGTCTGTTCGCTAGTAGCATCTATGCCTGTTTCCAGGCGGAGCGTATGCGGCAAGCGAGGCAGTTTTTGCGCAAGCACAATGTCACGGAAACGGCGATGATGCTGGGGTACAGCAACGTCAGTCATTTCAGTTCGGCTTTTCGCAAACATTTCGGTATGTTGCCCAGCGCCGTGCGCAACGCCTAGGTTGGCAAACGGTCACCAGCATTTCCACCCCCTTCGTGCCTTAGCAGCGCGTTGCGTGACGGTCAGTTCATGGCGGCGGACACGCTTCCTCGCCCGTCGTGCGCCCACGTGCTTCGGTATCGGCAAGCGAGGCCGTTTCGATGCGGATGCTGGCCCGTCCGTACTCTTCCTGGCGCCAGTCTATGCGCACCCGCGACGCCGATGCCATGTACGTCAACGCCTCGCACTCCATCTCTCTGACCAGATTGCCGAGTTCGGGGCACTCAAGTTGGCCGAACATGTCTGCATAAGCGCAGTACGCGACGTCGTAGCCTTGGGCGGTGCTGTTGCCAGACAGCAGGCCGAGTTCTCGACAGCGTTCGGCGAAAGCTTGCCAGTACGCCCGGATGCCGACCTCTGGCGACGCGCTTTCCGCGACCACTTCCGGCATTGGCCAGAGCCAGCGCATTTCCATGCGCCCAGTGTCGAGAAACATGCGCCGGTACAGGGTGAACGCCTGTTCCTGGCCCAGCAGCGCGCGAGCCTGGCTATAGCCGGCGGTGAACATGCTGATATCGCGCGTAATGCGTGCCCAATGCCCAGCTTGCGTGGCGTGCCGCTTGCGCATTGGTGCCAGGGCGATGTAATGGCGGCGCCAGTGGAGCATCACCCGAGCCACGAAGCGGGCAAGGCCCAGCGGCGACAGGCTGGCCTTGAGCTGACGCCACAATGCCGACTCGGTGAGGTAGCGGGTTTGCAACGCGCTCATGCGCGGATGGAGGGCTATGTCATACCAGCACTGTGCATAGTGCGGCCAATCTTCCCCCTTGTCGGCGACGATCTGGCACCAGCCGAAATGCAAGGGATCGCGTTGGTACTGGAGATCACTGGCCCGCCGATAGGTGACGCCGTGGCTGCGCAGCGCGGCGCTCAGCGCCGCATGCGCCGTGTCTGGCAAATGTTCGACCGCATGCGCCCCGGCTTGGACATCGAGCGCGCGGTCGAGCATCGTTTCGACGGCAGCGCAAGCCATCGCGGCGGTGAAATCGTAGGACGAAATGCCGCCGTGCACTAACAGGCCATCCTGCGGCCGGTCGTCGGGGTACACCCATAGGCTGCAGTCCGGGTCGGCGTTCTTGCGTCGTTTGATCGACTGTCCGTTGCTGTAGAACAGGCGTGCCAGTCGCTGGCGCATACCGCGCCCGCGGTCGAGGCGTGCGAACAGGCTGGCCATGCCCGGTGACAGAAACTGGATGTGGTAACGCGCGTCTAGCGTGGCGATGGCGGCGCAGCCGGTCCTGCCGCGCGCGCTGGCCAACCCGGCGATTTCCGGGCTCGAGTAGGGGATCAAGGGCAGCGCTTCGCGCTGTCCGGGAAAATGGAACTGATGCCGAGCATCGCGGCGTGGTGTGCTTTCCTGGCAGCGCTGGCCCTGTGTCAAGCAGGTGCGCTGGGAGCGGAAGCTGTCCAGGATCGCATGGGGGCTGGACTCGCCGCCGCCATAGGCCGCGCCGGCGTAAAAGCGGCTGCGGTAGGTGCCGCTGGGCGAAGCCAGTTCCCGCGCCAACTGCATCAGCAATAGTGTCGATAGCCCGGGTGCTAGCCCCATGCCCGTGAGAATGCGTCGGCCGGCGCGACTTGCTTCGCTGTCCAAGGCCAGGATCGCGTCTGCGGCGTCCAGGTTGTCGTTGATGTCAATGCAATCTATGCCCGCTTGCAGGCATAGCGCATGCGGTGTGGCGGCGAACGCGTTCATGGGGCCGAGAGCGAGGATGGCCAGATCGAACTGGCGTAGCACTGCGATGGCACTATCAGAGTCGCGCATGTCGATAGCGATGTGCCGCACGTCAGGGGGAAGGTGGTCCCCAATGGCGGCGCGGCGCGAGGCGCTGGTCAGGATTAGCGTCGGGTGCCGGGCGCGCAGCATGCGCAAGATGCGGCGACCGGTTTCGCCATTGCCGCCGATGACGACAATGCGGGCTGGCGGCAAGTTCGAGAATGGCTTCATGTCGCAGACTCCTGCCTGACGGGGCTTACGGATTGCGTCAAGCCATCGATGACGATCAGCCCTTCGACCTGCAACAGCGCAACGAAGCGCTGGCAGTCCATGGCCTCATGCAATAGATACACGCCGGGGGGAATGGCGGGGCCTTCCAGCAAGCAGCGCGCGGCAATCGCGATGGTGGCACCAGTGGCCCGGTAGGTGTCAGAGATCATCAGCGTCGCGTTAGCGCTTTCGCCGTCTTCGTAGCGCACTTCCGCTTTGAGGCCGTATACCGGCGGCAAATGCCGCATATCCTGCCGCGCGGCGCGGACCAGCCATTTCGCGGCGCACGCGATGGTTTCATGGCGGCGATAGAGCGCGAACAGCTTGGCCAGCAGGCAGACCATGGCCGCGCGCGGCCCGATATTGCTGCCGTAGGCGCGCGCCTGCGGGATGTTCAGCTGACGCGCCAAGCGTGCTAGCTCCTCGGCCGGCATTAGCAGGGTGGTGACCCGGCCCGCCGGCTTGGGGAAGCAGGTTCGATGGCTAGCCCGGTGCAATGGCAGCCGTTGATGGTTGCCATTGCGAATTTCGGGGAAACCGCGTCGCTGGCCGAAGTCGCCGAGGCCATGAATGATGTCCCAGGCCGAGTTGTAACTCCATGCATCGCGGCCGATGCAGTAGGTGCGCAGGCTGAGCGGGCTGCGCCCAAGCGCGCTGCGCTCGATCAGGTATTTGGGGAATAATCCCGACAGCCCCGGTAGCAGGCCGACGCTGATGATCAGCGGAACCGGCGACGGTTCGGCAGCCTCCAGGGCCTGGAGCAGGGGGTCGTAGCCCCCGGCGTCGATCAAGGGAGTCGCCACTTCCCGGCAGACGCTGGCGATGCGGTCGCCAATCAGGCCGGACGGGCCGACGCAGGAGACGACCAGCGCGGCATCGCACAAAATGGCTTTGAGCGCCTCGCGGTCAAACGCGTCCAGCCGGATCCAGGAAAGCCGGGACGAGACCGGCAGCGAGCTGGTGTCATCTGCGGGAGCGCCCTGTCGCGACGCCAGGACCAGAGCGTGGTGGGTATGCTTGAGCAGATAACGTGCTGTTTCGCGCCCGACCCGCCCGTTGCCGCCCATGATGACAATGCGTTGGGCAGAGTTTATGTTTGCTGTTGTCATGAGTGCTGGTCATTTGAATATTTAGAAAGAACGGAAACAAGCACGCTGCCGTCGGCTGCGGCGTTTAGCGTTGAATGATGCGATCTATCTGATCAGCGACCTGCCGATTCAGTCCGGGATCTCCCAGCGTATGAAAAAACCCGAGCTGCAGGCGATGGGCGGGCGACAAGCGGAAGGACAGGACCGGCCGGTTGTTTAGCCGTGCGCCGATCAGGTCCTTGGGGTTGCTGTTGGCGCTCGCCACATAGTCGCGGCACTGCGCGCCGGCAAGGCAGTTTGGATGCCGGTCCAGTTGGTAATTGGAAAAGTTGGACAGGGTGCACGAGGTCGTATCGTTGAAACCGCCGGCCAAGCCACGGGCGAGGGCGAATTCAAGCATCTTGTACAGGCTGAGATGGGCGCCCATGGCTTGCCAGGCAAGCAGCAGGTTCTGGATCTGCCGTCCGATCTGGTGCAGCGCTTGTCCGCCGGCGACCGTTACTGGCAGATAGGCGATGTAATTGCCGATGCAGCATTGGCGCAGCGCGGGCGGCAGGATATCCATCAAGATTCGCAGACTGATCGTGTCGGTGTGCGCGATCTTGCGCGAGCCGTGGTTCAGCTCATACAAGGCCTTGGCAATCAACGCACAGACCAAACTGTTAGGCGTGAGGTCAGGGTCTTGTCCCTGGCATTGGCGCATCAGTCGGGAGAGATCGAAGCTTACGCTCGCGCATTGCGCCATCTGCGGAGAGTGCCGTGCCAGCTGGCCGGCCATCGCTGGATAGGGGGTGGCATACTGGCCAGCGTCTGTCGTGCGATAGGCGGCAAGCCGGCAGAGATTGGCGAGATGCCGGACATGGCCAAGCCGGATCAAAGTCTTGCCGCGACCGAAGGCGTAGATAGCGTCGGGGGCAGGCGAGGTCAATCGACGCAGGCTAGCTTGTATGCCTTCGATCACCGGGCTATCCCCGGCGCATAGCGCATTGTAGTAGCGGATCACCTGGTTGAAGAGCAGCGCGACACTGCCGCCATCACAATGGCTGTGATCGCCGCACTGGAGAATCATGAACTCGTCTGGCGACAACGCGGTACGCATCAGAATGAAGAACATCGGGGCGCAGCGGCGCTGCGACTTCAAGGCGAAGACATCGCGGAATACTTGGCGATAACCGGCATCCAGGTCGGAGACCATCATGGTCCAGAAGTACTCGCTGGCGGCTGGCGCCGCTTGCCAGTGTCCGCGTCCGCGCGCATCGCTGCAGATCGAGCGCGCTAGTCGGGACACTTGGCTAAGGACGCCGGCGATGCTCTGATGTAGTCGCTCCGCGTCAATGGCGCCGTGGAAACGGTAGCCGCAGACGAAGGTCACGCCGCAGCGTGCCATCGAGGCGTCCAGACGGGAGAGGGCGATGTCGGCGGGCATGCGGGCGGGCCAGTTAAGGTGTGCTCGGCCACGGCGCGGATTGTGGTACCGACACACCGGCCTCAAGCACAGTGGCGAGCACCGCTGCTTGCTGCGGGACCAGGTAGAAATGGCCGCCAGGAAGACGCCGCAGCGTGAAGGCGCCAGTGGTCTCCTCGGCCCAAGCCTGGGCGTCGCAAGGAAACAGTTCCGTATCGCTGTCACCGACTAGTGCAGTAATCGGCGTCGTCAGACATGGGCGGTCCGGGCGCGGCGCATAGGTTTCGATGGCCTGGTAATCCCCGCGCAACGCTGGCAGGATCAGCGCGACCAATTCGGGAGAGGACCCCGCCGCGGCTCGGGTGCCGCCTAGTCGCAGCACCTCCTGGATTAGCGCTGCATCCGGGCCGGCGTGCAATCGGCTTGGCCGTCGGCGGCTGGGCGCTTCACTAGCCGATAGCAGCAGGTGACCCGGCAGCTGGCAGCCGGCGCGCCATAGGGCCAAGCTCAGCTCGTATGCCAGCGCTGCGCCCATGCTGTGGCCAAATAGCAGATAAGGCCGGTCCAGCCATCGCGGCGCGGCCTGCAATTGCTGGGCGATCTGCGCGGCCAATGCTGGCAGGTCACGCGCGGGTTCCTCGTTGATGCGGTCTTCGCGGCCCGGATACTGGATAGCCGACATTTCGATCCACGCCGGCAATGCCAGGCTCCATGGGCGGAAGAAGCTGGCTGAGCCGCCGGCGTGGGGCAGGCAGAGCAGGCGCACCCGGGCCTGGGGGCGTGGTAGCCAACAGCGCAACCACGCTGTAAGGGGCGCGGCCGGCGTGCCGGCGCGTTGCGTGACGGTAGCTGAGTGAACGTGATTCAACATGGGGAACCCTGTTTTGGCGCGTCAGTAGCGCAGTGTCAATGTGGCGCCAATAGTGCGAGGGCTGCCGATCTCGGCCAGCGGCACCAGTCCCTGCTGCGAGATCACGGTGGCGTAAAAGCGGTTGGTCAGGTTCTTCACCCAGAGATAGGCATCCCACCTTTGTGCTTCAACGCCGAGCTTGAGGTTGACCAACGTATAGGCGTCCTGTTTGAGGGTGTTGGCGGCGTTGAAATAATGCTTGCCCTTGTATTGCAGATCGACCCGGGCCAGCACGTATAAGGCGTCGTTCAGCGGGCGTCGGTGCTGCAGCGCCAGGTTGGCGCTGAACTGCGGCGCGAAAGGGAAACGATTGCCGGCATAGTCGGTGGCCTGGTCGAACTGGTACTGCAAAAAGCGCGTCTGCGTATAGGCGGCGCCTGCACTGAGCATCCAGCCGCGTGCGGGAAGCGCGCGGATTTCGGCTTCCAGCCCACGGCTGCGGCCGCGGCCTGCATTGTCGGTGACGACATTGAAGGCGGTGGCACCGGGGATGATGCGCTGCACTTGCTGGTCTTTCAGGTCGGTCTGAAATAGCGCGGCGCTGAATTCGGCGCGCTGTTCGAACCAGGAAGCCTTGTAGCCCAATTCGTAGCTGGTGCTCTCTTCGGGCCGGAACGTTGGACGCTCACGATCCAGGTACAAGGTGTCGAAGCCGCCCGCGCGGTAGCCTTTGGCAACAGTGCCATACCACAGTGTGTTCTTCGCGGGGGCATACGACAGCGTGGCTTTGGGTAGCCACTTCCGGAACGACAGGCGCCCCTGCAGTGGGTAGTCGGTGCCCATGCTCTGGCGGTTGACTTGCGCGTCAAGCTTGCGGGTTTCGTCATCCATGCGCAAGCCACCGCTAAGGGTGAGCGTGTCCGTCAGCCGGTAGTTGATCTGCCCGAACAGGGCGTAGCCGAAACTGTCTTTGTTGTAGGCATAGCGGTCAGTGATCGGGCCGCCCAGCACCACGCCGGTATAGTCGGCGTTGCTGACCGAGCGGGAGCGGGTCGTGGTGTCATAAGCGTATAGGCCGGCCAGCCAACCCAATGTCGGTTCGCCCTTGGAGGCTAGGCGCAGTTCCTGGGTGAGTTGCGTCAGCGTGTCTCGGCTATGACTGTCGTAGAAGCCGTAGGACGCACTCAACTGGTCGATTCGGTTGTTGGAGCGCCAGTCGCGCCAGCTGGTCACCGAGGTGAGGTCGACATCATCACCCGCCCAGCGGATATGCAGCGTACTGCCGAGTGACTCGCGCTGGTCATTGCCGCTCAAGACGGTGGTCGAGGTGTAGCGGTCCCGTTTCATATCCTCCAGCGGACCGTAGGTATAGGAGCCGCCGGAGAAACTCTCCGCGTCCAGGCTCCAGTTCAACGTCAGGCGAGGGCTTGCCGTCCAGCGCAATTTGGAGCGTAGCGAGTAGTCTTCGCGCGCGTTGAGCTTCTTGCCGGTGATGCCGCTCTTGACGTAGCCGTCGCCCTCGGTGCCGGCGAAGGCCAGGTTCCACGCCAAGGTGTCTGCGATCAGCGGCACGTCAAGCACGCCTTTGACGCCGCGCGTGGCGCGATCGTCGGCTTGCACCGACAACTTGCCTTGCGGCGTGTCCGCAGGAGGACGGGTGACGATGTTGATTACGCCGGCCAGTGAGTTACCGCCATAGAGCGTGCCCTGCGGGCCGCGCAACACTTCAATGCGTTCGATGTCAAGCAGGTCGAGGTCGAACAAGCCGTTGCCGAGGTAGTTGACGCCATCGACATAGAAGCCGACCGTGGGTTCAGTAAACAGTCCCGGGCCGATGCCGCGGATGAAGACGTTGGTGTCGCGCCGGCCGCCCCAGGAAAAGAGGTTCAGATTCGGAACCAGGCTTGAGAGTTCGGCGAGGGAGCGGATCTCGGCATCTTCCAGGTCGGCACTGGTTTTGACCGACAGGCTGACGGCTACGTCCTGGGCTCTGGCGCTCCGCTTTTCGGCAGTGATTTCGATGGCGGGCAGCGTGACGGGATCTACGCTGGCCTGCGCCCATGCCAGTGACGGCAGGATGGCCAGCGCCACGGCAATCAGGGTCGGCTGCAGCGCGCTACGGGTGGCTGGCATTGTGCCGTGATGCGCTGACGTAGGCTTGGTCATAGGCATGCGGTCATGCTTTGAGATGATGAGAAACAAGAATCATTCCCATAATGTCGCAGCGACGGCCTGGGGCGAACTCCCCGAAACCGTCGTGTCAGTGCTCCTATCGGGAGTTTTTGTCGCTGTGCGCGTTGTCGGCTTCAGACCGCGCTCACCACCAGCAGCGTGGTCATATGCTGGCCGCATGTGCGATAACGCCCGGTGAAGCACTGGCCTTGGCGCCAGCCTGCGTTCAAGGTGCGCGCTAGCCGGAC
Source organism: Cupriavidus sp. GW821-FHT02F09 (assembly GCF_059421605.1). Classification (NCBI taxonomy): domain Bacteria; kingdom Pseudomonadati; phylum Pseudomonadota; class Betaproteobacteria; order Burkholderiales; family Burkholderiaceae; genus Cupriavidus; species Cupriavidus sp. GW821-FHT02F09. Next base: position 58,762 of record NZ_JBWKVH010000002.1, on the reverse strand, counting down.
CTGGAAACGGTCTGCGTCCACGGCGAAGACTTCGGCGTCCTGGCAGTCGAAATAGGCATTGACGCTGGGATAGAGTGCTTTGAAGAGGCTTTCCTTGGCTGAGAACACCAAGGTGACGAACCGCTGCCGAGCGCACGGCGCCAACGTTGCCGCCCAGCGCCTCTCTTCCGCGCGCAGCACGCTGGCGCTCACCTCGGCCACCGTAGCGGCGCACAGCAAGCGTTCGCAGTCGATGCCGAGCGCATGGACTTGATCGTTGCGAGCAACCGCAGCCAGGGCCAGGCCTTCGGCATGGCTGATCGAACCGACCAGCCCATGCGGCCATGCCGGCGCGCGCTGCGCGCCGATTGCCACTGGCGCGGGATTCACGCCGAGAGCGGCCATGGCGTCGGCGACGCACAGGCGGCCGGCTAGGAATTCGGCACGCCGTTTTGCGACGGCGCGTCGGATACCCGGCGGCTGCTCGATGCCGTAATGGCGGTACAGCGCGTCGCTAAAGGCCCGCAGCTCGTAATGGGTGGCGCGCAAAGCGACGTGGGCCGGCCCGAAAGCGTCGAAGCCGCTATCGGCTTGCAGAAAGCCGGCGGGCGGCTCAGCGTGCACCGCGGCGCTCAACGCGCATCCTCAACCTCGGCGTCGATCTCTTCGGCATGCTGGCCGTGCCAGAGCCGCGCATAGAGTCCCTGCTTGGCGAGCAGGGCGTCGTGGCAGCCGGACTCGACCAGCCGGCCTTGGTCCAGCACGAGGATCTGGTCGGCGTGGCGTATGGTGTTGAGGCGGTGGGCGATCATGATCACTGTCCTGCCCCGAGCCAGCCGCGACAGCGCCTGCTGGATCCGGTGCTGGGCTTCGGCGTCCACCGAGGCGGTGGCTTCGTCCAGCAGCAGGACGGGGGCATCACGCAGCAAGGCGCGCGCGATCGACAGGCGCTGGCGCTCGCCGCCGGAGAGCCGTTGCCCGCCTTCGCCGATGCGGGTGTGATAGCCCTCGGGCAGGGCCTGCGCGAATTCCTCGCAATAGGCTTGCCGGCAGGCCTCGATGACCGCCTCGTCGCTGGCGTCGGTGCGGCCGATGCGTACATTGTCAAGAAGGCTGCCGTCGAACAACTGTACGTCCTGGAACACCATGCCGATGCGCCGGTAAAGCGCCGCACTGTCGAGTTGGCGCAGATCGACGCCACCGAGCAGGATGCGGCCTTGTTGCGGATCGAAGAAACGCGCGATCAGGTGGGCCAGTGAGCTTTTTCCCGCGCCGGACGGGCCGACGATTGCGGTGAAGCTACGCTCGGGCACATGAAACGAAAGGGTTTGCAAGTGCCAACGCGACGCCCTGGCCGGCTGGGCATCTTGGTAGGCGAACTCGACTGCATCGAAGGTAATGTCATAGCCCGCCGGCAAGGCCAGCGGCGTTGTGTGGTCGGGCACGGCCTGCGGCAGCGGCGGCTGTTCGAGCACGGCCTGGATGCGGGCTTCGCTTTGCGCAGCGATGCGCAGCACGGTCAAGTAGACGGCAGCATCGAGCAGCGGGTCCAGTAGCTTGTAGGCGACGACGAGGGACAGGAACCAGTGCAGCGTCGGCAACGCGCTGGCACCGGCCAGGTAACCGCCGGTCAGCAGGAGCGCCACCAGTCCGCACTCCAGGCAGAGGCGATAGAGCTGGACTGGGCCTGCGCCCCAGGCCTCGGCGTCAATGCTGCTCTGGCGCATGCGTTCGAAATGGCGGTCGAGCCGGGCGAGCCACGGGCGGAACTGATTGAACAGCCGCAAGGTGACGATGCCGGTGACGTACTCGACCAGCAGCCCGGACGCTTCGCGGAATTGCTCCTGTTTGAGCCGTCCGGCGCGCAGGAACAGCGCGCGCGCGGCATTGAGCAGCCACAGCGCCAAGGGCAGCGCCAGCAGCAGGCAAGTGGCCAGGCGCCAGTCCAGCCAGGCCAGCGCCGCCAGACCGAGCAGGGGCACGACGAATGCCGTGACCAGATCGGCGGTGACGTGGGTGAAGATGCTTTCCACGTTCTTGATGTCAGCCGACAGCACTTCCGCCAATTGCCCGGCGCGCTGCTGCCGCAGGGTGTGCAAGGGCAGGCGCTGTACGGTGGCGAGCACATGCTCGCGATAGCCACCCATTAGCCGGTAAGCGCCCAGAAAGCAGCATAACTGGCCGACGTAGCCGCACAAACATTGCGCGGCGAGCGCCAGCAGCAACGCCAGGGCCAGCGCGCCGATGCTGGCCGGCTGCGCCGTGGGCGCGCCGCCGGCGACGGCGTCGCGGAACCAGGCGTAGCCGATCAGGAACGGCGTCAGCGCCAGCGCGCGTTCCAGCCCGCGCAAGCCAAGACCGAGATAGAAGGTGCGCGGCGAGGCGCCACTGAGCGCAACGACTCGCTGCAGCATGCGCAACAGGCCGGGCTCGGACTGGCGGGTGGAGGAGTTGGGGTCGTGCATCTCAGCCTCCCGCCGTGGCCGGCGCGGCCAGGTTGCCGGCATCTTGCGGGAGCAGCCGCCAGTCTTCGCTATCCAGATGGCGCCGCCACATGCCGCGGTACAGCAGATTGCGGTGCAAGAGCACCTGGTGGCGGCCGCAGTCCTGGACCCGGCCGTCCGCCAGCACCACGATTTGATCGGCCTGCGCCACAGCGTGCATGCGGTGGGCGACGATGAGAATGGTCTTGTCAGGATAGGTTTGGCGCAAGGCCTGGTAGAAACGGTGCTCGGTCAGGTTGTCGGCAAAGGCGGTGGCTTCGTCCAGCAGCAGGATGGGGGTGGCGGCCAGTAGCGCGCGGGCGACGGCGAGACGTTGGCGTTCGCCGCCGGACAGCGTCAGACCGCGTTCGCCCAACTCTGTATCGTAGCCGCTTGGCAGCGCCTGGATGAAGGCGTCGGCTTGGGCGACCCGCGCTGCCTGCCGCACTTCCTCGTCGCTGGCGTCGGTGCGCGCCAGGCGCAGGTTTTCCAGCAAGGTGCCCTGGAACAGAAAGGCCTCCTGGGTGGCGACACCGATCAAGAGGCAGCGCTGCGCATCGGACAGCGTGTCGAGCGCGATGCCATTGAGCGTGATCGTGCCCTGCGACGGCTGCAGAAGTCCGCCCAGCAAATGCACCAGCGTGGATTTGCCGGCGCCCGAGGGGCCGACCAGCGCCGTGACGCTACCCGCCGGCAACTGCAGGTCGACCGTGTGCAGCACCTGGCGCGTGCCATAGGCGCAGGACACGGCGCGCAGTTCGACGTTCAGCGGCGCCGGCAGCGCCTGCTCGGGCCCGGGGGCCGCGGTTGCCGCGTCCAGCAGCGGCAGGATGCGCCCCAGGCTGGTTCGCGCCGCTTGGAAGTCCGAGAAAAACTGGGTCAGCTTGAGCAGCGGCTTGAGCATGCCGGCGCCGAGCATCATCGCTAGCATCACGCCGGCCAGATCGATATGACCCTCTCGGTGCAACCAGGCGCCCAGCGGCAGAATCAGAAAAGCACTGGCGCTCAACAGGACCGTAAACAGCGACCAGCCGGGTACGGTTTTGTGGGTCACCTCGCGGATCAAGGCGTAATAGTCGTGCAACTGTTGACGCAGCTGCTCGAAGCGCGTGACGTCCTGATTAAAGGCCTTCATTACCGGCATATTGCGCACATATTCGACCAGGGTGGCATTGAGCGCTGCTTCGGCACGGGTGTAGCGCTCGAAGTGTGCGTTCATCCGGCGCAGCGGCAGCGCCGAGGCCAGCGCCGCTAGCGGCACCGTGGCCAGGGTGGCCAGCGCTAGCCGCCAGTCGGTCCAGAACAGCAGCAGCGCGACGCACAGCGGAGTGACCAGGGCGGCCAGCAGTTCCACCGTATGGTGGGCAATGAAGGATTCCAGTTGTTCGACGTCCTGCAGCAGAATGCGCTTGAGCTCGCCAGAGCGAAAGCTCTGCAAGTCGCGCAGCGGCAACCACGACAGGCGCCGCGCCAGTTGCTGCCGCAGGTAGGCTAGCAACTGGTAGGCGGCTTGGTGGCTGAGGGCGTAGGCGGCGGTGTAGCACAGATATTTGCCGAGCAGCGCCAGCGCCAGCCAGGCAGCCAACTGGTACAGCGCGCTGGCCGCAAGTGCGTCGTCGGCCAGCAGCGTCAGTGCGATGGCGCGGTACAGTATCCAGTAGGGTAGTAGCTCCAGGGCCGCAGCGGCCACCGTGAGCGGCAGGGCGGCGAGCAATCGTTTCTTTTCCGTGCTCGCCAGGCAAAGTAACCGGCGGAGGAGAGCGGCGGAGGTCGGCATCTTTGGGTTCTCGCGATAGGCGCAGGCAGGCCTGATGGGCTTGCAGGATTGATGCCGACCACTCTGGGCCAGCCGCTACAGGCCCGCTCCCCGCAACGGTAGTGCTAATGGCCGGATCAGGAATATTTGTTGCATCCGCACGTCGATTTGTCCGGCCGCGCAACTGTGTTTTCGGGGGATTCGCTCCGCTTTCGGGTAGCCGACCGACGGCCGCGACGACTAGGATGACCTTCCTTACGCTGAGAGAAGGACGTCGTCGATGAAGCGAATGCTGCAATGTGCTGCGCTGTTGGTCGCGCTGCTGGCTGTCGGGCCGGTGCTGGCCGACACGTTTCCTGTGCGCGTGCAGGACGGCCGCGGCAAGGCCGTAACTATCGTCAAGCAGCCGGCGAGGGTAGCCTCGGTCTCGGCCTTCGGTGCCGACCTGATGGGCGCCTTGGGCCGCGATGTAGTGGGCGTGTCCTCAATGGGCAATCAGAAGCCGGCCTTTCTTGGCCGCCATGTCGCCAAGGCGGTCGATCTGGGCACAGCCAACGAGACCAATATGGAAATGCTGGCGCAACTGGCGCCGGATCTGACCATCGGCATTCGCACCTACACGGAGATGTTCGAAAAGCAGTTCGAGGAGATCGGCGGCTTCCTGGCCTATGACCTTGTGACCTACGAGCAGTCCCGTTATGCCATCGCCTCGGCCGCAACGGCGGCCGGCTTCGCCGAGCAGGGGCGCCGCTTGAACGCCGACTTCGCGCAGCGGCTGAGCGAAGTCGGACGGCGCGCTCCTGGTGGGGCGTCCGCCATCTTCATCTGGCACTGGGCGGATACCCTGTGGGCACACTACGATCACCATATGACCGCCACGCTGATGCGGGCGCTGAAGGTCCGCAACGCGCTGGGGCCGAGTCCGCATCCACGGCAGATGAACCCACATGGCAAGGCGATCAGCATGGAGCAACTGCTGCGGCTCAATCCGGATTTTATCTTCTCATTCCAGGCCGGCGATGCGCCGATCCGCGCCCATCCGGTCTGGCCGCGCTTGCGGGCGGTGCAGCGAAGGCAGGCGTATCGCGTTGGCAATCAATATGCCGAGGTACACGGTCCGCTGGCGCGCGACATGGTGCTGCGGGAAATGGCGCACTTGTTGTATCCAGGCGTCTTTCCCCCGGTGCAAGACATTCCGGATGCGGCTCGGGCGCGGCCGCTGAGCTTCAGGGATTGAGCGGGATGGCTGTATTTTCGGAGGGCCTCGCCAGAGTCGCGTTGATGGCGGCAACGGCGGTGGCGCTGACCGTCGGCGCTGCCGTGCTGTCGTTGACCCACGGCGACGCCGTCGTGTCGCTGCCGCAATTGGCTGCGTTGTTGTGGCGGCCGGACGACTCTGCCGCTGGCTTCGTGTTGTGGGAGTTGCGCTTGCCACGCCTGCTGGCCGGCATTCTGGTCGGCGCGGCGCTTGGGATGGCCGGCGCGATCGCGCAGTCAGTCACGCGTAATCCGCTGGCCTCGCCGGATCTGCTCGGCGTCAGCGCTGGCGCCGCATTGACTATCGTTGTTGCCACCATATGGCTGCCGCTGTCGGTGGCGGGCATGGTGCTGGCGGGCATCGGCGGTGGCCTGCTGGCGGCGCTCATGACTATGCTGATCGCCTGGCGCGCTCGGCTCGATCCGATCCAGTTGACCTTGGCAGGCATGAGCGTGGCGATCCTTTGCTCGGCGGCGATCATGGTGGTTCTGGTGGTGGCGGCCAATGAAGCCAATGGCCTGTATTTCTGGTTGATCGGCGGCTTGGCGGACCGCACCTCCGCGCATCTGGCGCAGCTGTTTCCCTGGGTGGCGCTGGGTCTGGTGCTGGGCTTGCTGTTTTCCCGGCCTCTCAATGTCCTGATGCTGGATGACGCCGTCTGCCAGGCATTGGGCGTCAAGGTGTTGACTTGGCGCGTGCTGGCCGGACTGGCGGCGGTAATCCTGACGGCGGCCAGTGTGGCCGTGGCCGGGCCGATCGGCTTCATCGGCCTGATGGTGCCGCATATCGTGCGCCTCTCGGTCGGCCATGCAGCCAGCGACCACCGGGTGCTGTTGCCATTGGCCGCGCTGGTCGGCGCGGCGTTGCTGGCGTCGGCCGATGTCGTGGCAACGAGGCAGGACATACCAGTCGGCATTCTGATGGTGGTGCTGGGCGGGCCGCTGTTTCTGTATCTGATCGGTCGACGGGTGCGTTGACGATGACGGAGATCCGCGTAAAGGCTTTGTCTCGGCCACCAGCCTGGTCGGCTGGCCGCTACCCCTTCTGGCCGTTGATGGCGGCGCTGCTATTGGGACTGACGGCGCTGTTGCTGGCGGCGCTCGCTTTTGGTTCAGTGGCCCTGCCCATCGAGCAAATTTGGGCCGGCCTGACCCGGCCGGCTGCTGAGGCGCCGCTGGCCCACCACTTGGTCTGGCGCTTGCGTTTGCCGCGCAGCTTGCTGGCGCTGATGGTGGGTGCGCAGTTTGCATTGTCCGGGTTGTTGTTGCAGACCGTGATCCGCAATCCGCTGGCCGACCCGGGCGTGATGGGCGTCTCGGCCGGCGCCAGCCTGTTCGTGGTGGGTTTCATTTTGTGGCTGGATGCCTTGAAGCTGGTGGCAAGCGCCCAGGCGCATTTCGAATTGTCCATCGGCATGCTGCCCTTTGTCGCCATAGCCGGCGCGGTGTCGACCGCGCTGTTATTGCTGGGTTTGAGCTGGCGCCACCGGCTTCATCCACTACGCATGGCTTTGTACGGGGTGGCGTTGGGCGCCATGTTGAACGCGGCGGTGATGTGGGTGGTGGTGGGCTGGGGCGGCGGGCGCACGGAAATCACCCTGCTGTGGCTGAGCGGCAGCCTTTATGGGCGCGATGTCGAACATATCGCGGTGCTGTTGCCCTGGCTGGGCGTCGGCGTGCTGGGCGTGGTCGTGGTGCTGCGGCCGCTGGCCGTGCTGCGCTTTGACGACGACATGGCAAGGTCGCTAGGCTTGGCGGTGCGCCGCTGGCGGCTGGCGGCGGTGCTTGTGGCGGTTGTATTCGCCGCCAGCGCGGTGGCGGTAGCCGGGCCGGTAGGCTTTGTCGGCCTGGTGGTGCCGCATTTAGCGCGGCAGTTGGTCGGTGGCGAACTGCGCTTCCTCGCACCGGCCAGTGCCGTGTGCGGGGCCGGCCTGATGCTCGCGGCCGACCTGATGGGGCGCGTCTTGTTTGCGCCGCTGGAGCTGCCGGCCGGCGCGCTCACCACCTTGATCGGCGTGCCGGTGTTCTTGACACTGTTGCAGCGACAGAGTGGGAGGTGTCCATGATTCTGCAAGCCACGGCATTGCAATTGGGCTATGGCCGGCACGTGGTGGTGCGGCCCACTTCGCTGACGTTGGAGCCGGGCCGGATCACCTGTCTGATCGGGCCCAATGGCTGCGGCAAATCCACGCTGCTGCGCGGTCTGGCCGGGATGCTTGCGCCGCAGGCAGGGCAGGTCTCACTGGACGGGCGGGCGTTGTCCGCCTGGCCGGCCGCAGCGCTGGCGCGGGCCATGGCAACACTGCCGCAGTCGCCCTCCGCGCCGGACGGGTTGTCCTTGCAGCAACTGGTGCGATATGGTCGCTATCCACATCATGGCTTGCTCGGCGGCTGGTCGCGGGACGATCAGACAGCACTGGATTGGGCGCTCGAGGCCACCGGCCTACGTCGCTTGCGTGAGCGCGATATCCGGACACTATCCGGCGGAGAACGTCAGCGCGCTTGGATCGCCATGGCGCTGGCGCAGCAATCCGCCTGGCTGCTCCTGGACGAGCCGACCACGTTTCTGGACATCGGCCATCAGATCGAAATACTGAGCCTGTTGCGCGCGCTCAATCGCGCCTACGGCCTGACCATTGTCATGGTCTTGCACGACCTGAACCAAGCCAGTCAGTTCGCAGATCGCCTGCTGGCGATGCAGGCCGGCCGCCTTGTCGCCGACGGTGCGCCGGACGCGATGGTGTCGCCCGAGCTGGTGCGCCAATTGTTCGGCATCGAGGTCGAAATCGTGCGGCGCCAGGATGGCGACGAAATCTATCCCTATTGCCTGCCGGCGCATTCCGCCGCGCGCGTGCCGGCAGGGGCTTAGCGTCGCGGCGCAGTTTTCCTTCCATCACGCATTTCCCGTTGGGGCAACGCGCGCGCCGCCATCCCTTCGACGTCGATCGAACATTGCGGCGCCGATTCAAAATCCCGATGCGGCCATTTCAATCCCGTTTCGAGTATTTGCTGGTAGCGAGAATCATTACTATTTGCGCATGGCGAATGCACGCCATCGGCCGCGATCGGCCAACGGTGACTTAACGGTCGCGGCACAGACCCGCAGGCAAGGCACGGCGGTGCTCGGCGCGGCGGCGAAAGGAGAGTAGTAATGATGATCAGGGATTTCACGCCTTGGCCCGAAGTCGAATGCCGTCGTTTTGAACAGGCTGGCTACTGGCAGCCGCAGACATTGGGCGAATGGCCGCAGCACTGGGTGGACAAATACGGCGACTGCACCGCCCTGGTCGAGGGCGACCACCGCTTGTCGTATCGGCAGTTGGCGCTCAAGGTTACGCACCTGGCTGCCGGCTTGCACCAGTTGGGGATAGGCAGCGGCGACAGGGTGCTGGTGCAACTGCCGAACGGCGTTGCTTTCGTTGCGGTCTGCTTTGCCTTGTTTCGCCTTGGCGCGATACCGATCCTCGCCATGCCGGCGCACAGAAAAAACGACATCGCGGCCCTGTGCACGCTGGCCGAGCCGTTCGCCTACATCTTCAAGGATCATTTCCTCGGCTTTGACTATTCGGCGCTGGCGCGCGAAGTGGCCGCCAGCCAGCCGACGCTGGCCCACCTCATCGTCGACGGCGAGGGCGGCGCCGACACCGCACTGAGCGCCATCGAAGCGGACGGCGCTTGCGCGCCGAGCTTGTTGCCGCCGCTACCGTCGCACCGCGATGTCGCGCTTTTGCTGCTGTCGGGCGGCACCACCGGAACGCCCAAGCTGATCCCGCGCACGCATGCCGACTATAGCTATAGCGCTCGCGCCTCTGCCGCCTTGTGCAGGCTGACGCCGGCCAGCGTCTACCTGGCGGCTTTGCCGGTGGCGCATAATTTTCCGCTGGCCTGCCCGGGCGTGTTCGGCACCTTGTCGGTCGGCGGCACCGTAGTGCTGGCGCATACGCCGGGGCCGGACGAGTGCTTCGCGCTGATTGCGCGCGAGCGCGTCAGTTTCACGGCGCTGGTGCCGCCATTGCTGCAGGCCTGGCTGGAGGCGCGCGAGTGGGATAGCGCCGACCTGTCCAGCCTCGCGTTCCTGCAGGTGGGCGGCGCGCGCTGTGAGCCGGCGCTGGCGGCTCAGGTAGCGCCGGGCTTCGGCTGCCGTACGCAGCAGGTGTTCGGCATGGCGGAAGGGTTGCTGTGCTATACCAGGCTCGACGACAGCGACGAGGTGGCACTGCATACCCAGGGGCGGCCCTTGTCGCCGGACGATGAGATTCGCATTGTCGATGCGCGCGGGCAAGACGCCGGGCCTGGTGAGGTGGGTGAGTTGCTGACTCGCGGACCCTATACCTTGCGCGGCTACTATCGCGCGCCCGAGCACAATGCCGGTGCTTTCACCGCTGACGGCTTCTACCGGTCAGGCGATCTGGCTCGCATGACGCCGCAAGGCAATCTGGTAGTCGCCGGGCGGATCAAGGAGCAGATTCAACGCGGCGGCGAAAAGATCGCCGTCCCGGAAGTCGAGCAAGCGCTGTGCCGCCATCCCGAGATCCGCGGCGCGGTCCTGGTCGCCGTTCCGGACGAACGCATGGGTGAACGCAGCTGCGCCTTTCTGCTTGCCGGCGAACGGCATTTCAGTGTCTGCGAGATCAGCGCCTTCCTGCTGCGCGAGGGGCTGCCGCAGTACAAATGCCCGGACCAGATCGCGCACATCGCCGCCTGGCCGCTGACCCCGATCGGCAAAGTCGACAAACAGCGGCTGCGCGTCCTGGCGCAGCGGCCGGCCGAGGAAACGGTCGAAGGCGCTTCCGGCGCGCTGTTTGAGGCCGCCCGCTACATGCAGCGTGAAGTGGCGATCAGCACGGAACCGCTGGTCCTGGCCGCCGCCATCGCGCAGGCCGGCTGGGCCGATGACTATGCAATTTATGAACGTCACGGTGAGTGGTCGTTGGGGCTGGGCGTCGCCGCTACCGTGCACGCCGATGCGGCCGGCGTGCACGTCCGGCATGGCGATCTGCAGCGCACCTGGCCTGGCGCACAGCCGTGCGAGAACATGGGAACGGCGCTTGCTGCTATCGGCATCGAAGGCTGGCGGGCATATGGTTGCGCTGATTTCGAGTTGGCCGACGCGATCTATGGCATCGGCGCCCCGTCGCTGGACGCGCCGCTATTGCAGTTGTTCATCCCACGCCAGGAAATCCGCTTGCGTCAGGGGACAGCCTTGCTCAGAAGCCTGGACGGCGCTCGCTTGCCGGACTTGGCCGACAAGCTGGCCGCGCTGGATCGCCAATGCATCCACGCGCCACCGGTATCCGGTGCTGGACGGAGCAGGCTCGCTGCGCCTGTCGCCAGCCATGATGCGCAGCGCTATCTGGGCCAGGTCAGCGATGCGCTGGCCGAGATTCGCGCCGGCCGCTATCAAAAGGTCATCCTGTCGCGAAAGGTGCCGGTGTGGGGCGACGTCGATCTGATCGCCAGTTACCTGTTCGGGCGCCGCCATAACACGCCAGCGCGGTCCTTCGTGTTGCAGCGCACGGCGTTGACGGTGGTGGGCTTCAGTCCAGAAACGGTCGTGGAAGTCAACGCTGCCGGCGAGGTCAGCACCCAACCGCTGGCCGGCACCCGATCGCGGGGCACGGGGCCGGACGACGAATGCCGCTTGCGGCATGAACTGGAAAACGACATCAAGGAGATTGCCGAACATGCAGTATCGGTCAGGCTGGCGGCGCAGGAACTGGCGTCGGTCTGCCTACCTGGCTCCGTGGTCGTGAGTGAGTTCATGACAGTGCGCGCGCGCGGCACGGTGCAGCATTTGGCCTCTCGCGTAAAGGCGCAGCTTCCGGCCGGCTGCAGCGCCTGGAGCGCCATGCAGGCGCTGTTCCCGGCGGTGACGGCTTCGGGTATTCCGAAGCGGGAAGCCATCGACGCCATCCACCGGCTGGAGGCGGATGGGCGCGGTCCCTATAGCGGCTGCATCCTGATCGCGGACTGCGACGGCAGTCTGGATGCGGCGCTGGTGTTGCGTTCGCTGTACCAGCGGCGCCAAGAGACCTGGCTGCAGGCCGGGGCCGGCATCGTCGCTCACTCCACGCCGGAGCGCGAGTTGGAGGAGACGATAGAGAAGCTAAACAGCGTCGCGCAGTACCTGATAGCCGCAGCTCTGCCGGCCCAGCTGCCAGCGGAGGCTCGCCGCGACGCGACGCTGCAGGAGGGCTGCTGATGTCCGACCCGAATCTTTTGGCGCCAGCGGCGCAGGCGACCCGGGCGGCAGTGCGCAAGCAGGTGTTGGATTTGCTTGGGCAGGCGCAGACGCCGGTAGCGGACGACGACGATCTACTCGGGCATGGGTTGGCATCCTTGCACATCATGCAGTTACTCAACCGTTGGCGACGCTCAGGCGCGGCATTGACATACGCGCAATTGATCGAGTGCCCCACCATCGCGGGCTGGTCAGCGCTGCTGGCGCCAAGCGGTAGCTTGCAACAGTCGGTTTGCCTTTCCGAGGAGCGGCGCTAGTGAATACACAGCAGAAGAATGACGGCGGTCAAGCGCAGTGGCGCAAGGCTGCACTCGGCGCCCAAGTGCGGGCTTTGCTGCCCGATCCCGATGTGCGACTAGCCGGCGATGACAACCTGATTTCGCTTGGACTGGATTCGCTCAGTGTCATGCGCCTGGCCAGCGGCTGGCGACGGGCGGGCGCTGCCGTGACCTTCGCCGACTTGATCACGGAACCGACGCTCAATGCGTGGTGGCGATTGCTGCTACCGGTGGCGGCACCTGGCGTTGTCGAAGCACCTGCCGCCAGCGCGGCCGTGGTCACCGGTAGCGGCACCGACGGTCAGCCGTTCGCATTGACCGATGTGCAGCACGCATACTGGATCGGCCGGCAAGACGGCCAGGCACTGGGCGGTGTCGGCTGCCACGCTTATCTGGAACTAGACGGCGACGGCGTCGATGCGCACCGGCTGGAGGTAGCCTGGCATCGGTTGCTGGCGCATCACGCAATGCTGCGCACCTGTTTCACCGAGGATGGACAGCAGCGCACAGAAGGGTTCGTCAGTCGCCCGACGCTGCCGGTACACAATTTGCGCGGGCAAAGCCCAGCGGCGGTCGAGGCCGCGCTGGCAGATATCCGCCAGCACTTGTCGCATCGGAGGCTAGCTGTCGAGCGCGGTGAGGTAATGGGCATGACCCTGAGCCTGCTGGACGCGGGTCGAACCCGCCTGCATTTCGATATCGACTTGCTGGTTGCGGATGTGCAGAGCTTGCAGATCATTCTGCGCGATCTGGCTGCCGCCTATGCACGCGAGGCGCGCCCGGCCGCAAATCCGGATTGGCGTTTCGGGCCGTATCTGGCTCAGGAGAACGCATGCCGGCAGGCGGAAGGACAAGACGCCGGCACCTATTGGCAGCGCCGGCTCGCCACTTTGCCGGGCGCGCCGGGCTTGCCTTTGCGCACGGAAAAGCTCGCCGTGCCACGCTTCTCACGTCGCGAACATAGGCTGTCACCGGCTTGCTGGCAAGCCTTGCGCCGCCACGCCGCCGCGCATCGGGTAACGCCGGCCATGCTGTTGCTGACCGCCTATGCGGAGGTGCTGGCGTGCTGGAGTTCAACGCCGCGCTTTCTGGTCAACGTGCCGTTGTTCGACCGGCAGGCAGGGCAGCCTGGCATTGATGAGGTAGTCGCCGACTTCACTAATCTGTTGTTGCTTGAAGTCGATTTTTCCGCGCCGCAGTCGTTCCTGGCGCGGGTGCGCCAAATTCAGGCGCAAGCGCATGCCGATATCGCGCACGCGGCCTATTCCGGCGTGCGGATACAGCGCGACCTGGCCCGGCAGGGGCAAGGCGGCGGCGTGGCTGCGCCGGTGGTGTTCGCCTGCAATCTGGGCACGCCGCTGATCAATGCCGAATGCCGTTCGACGCTCGGTCAGCTTGGCTACATGATTTCGCAGACGCCCCAGGTTTGGCTCGATCACCAGGTCTATGATCTTGACGGCGGCGTGCTGCTGGCCTGGGACGCGGTCGACGCACTGTTTCCCGATGGCGTGCTCGACGCCATGTTCGCGGCCTATGTCGGCCTGCTTGACTGGCTGGTGCAACAGGACGGCGCGTGGGAGCAGCTTGCGCCGGCATTGCTGCCGCCGACCCAGGCGGCGGCGCGGCAGGCGGCCAATGCGACGCGGCGCGAACTGGGTGAGCGCGTGCTGCATGCCGAGGTCTTCGCCCGGGCTGCGCTCCAGCCGGAAAGGGTGGCGCTGATCGCCGGCGACGGCACTGTGCTCAGTCACGGGGAACTGGCGCGACGGGCCTTGCAGGTGGCCGCTTGGCTGATGGCTAAGGGTTTGACTCCAGGCATGCCGGTGGCGGTGAGCCTGCCGCGCGGCGTGGAGCAGGTGGTTGCGGTGCTCGGCATCCTGGCAGCTGGCGGCTGCTATGTGCCGATTGGCATCGGCCAGCCGGCCAGCCGGCAGGCGCGCATGCACCGCGCGGCGGGGGTGAAACTGGTGCTTTGCAGCCGGACGCATTGGCCGCAGCTGACGGCGGACAGTGAGGTGGCGCGGCTGGACATCGCAGCGGCGGCGGACTGCGTGCCACTGGCGAGGCCGGTCGACGCTTCCGCGCAGCAGACCGCGTACGTCATCTTCACCTCGGGCTCCACCGGCGAACCGAAAGGGGTGGAAATCGCACACCGGGCTGCGGCCAATACAGTAGTCGACATCAACGCGCGCTACGGCGTCGATGCCGACAGCCGCGCGCTAGCGGTGTCGGCGCTGGACTTCGACCTGTCGGTCTACGACCTGTTCGGCGTGCTGGGAGCGGGCGGCTCGCTGGTGCTGGTCGATGAGGCACACAGCCGCGATGCGGCGGCGTGGCTGGAACAGGTGAAACGGTACGACGTGACGCTGTGGAATTCGGTGCCGGTGCTGCTCGACATGCTGCTGACGGTGGCAGGTGCCGAGCAGCGCTTGCCCTTGCGCCAGGTGCTGTTGTCGGGCGACTGGATCGGTCTGGATCTGCCGCGGCGGCTGCGGGACGCTTGCGGTGGTGAGGCCAGACTGATCGCGCTGGGCGGGGCGACGGAAGCCTCGATCTGGTCGAACGCGTTCGAGGTGAAGGGCGAGCTGCCGGCGCACTGGACCTCGATCCCCTATGGCAGGCCGCTGGCCAATCAGCAGTACCGGGTGGTCGATGCACAGGGCCGGGATTGCCCGGACTGGGTGGCCGGCGAATTGTGGATAGGCGGCACCGGGGTAGCCCAAGGGTACTGCAACGAGCCGGCGCTGACGGCGCAGCGCTTCGTGAGCCATGACGGCGAACGCTGGTACCGGACCGGCGATCGGGGCCGCTACTGGTCGGACGGCACGCTGGAATTCCTGGGCCGGCAAGACCACCAGGTAAAGGTACGCGGTCACCGCATCGAGTTGGGCGAGATCGAGACGGCGATGACGGCGCAGGCTGGGGTGGCGCAAGCGGTGGTGGTGACGGTGGGCCAACCGGCGGTACTGGCGGCGGCCGTGGTGCCGGCGTCGTCGCCGGCCGAATCCGAGACCTTCCTGACCGCCTTGCGGCAGCAGCTGGGACAGGTCTTGCCCGATTTCATGATACCGGCATTGCTGCTGATGCTGGATGCGCTGCCCTTGAGCGCCAACGGCAAAGTCGACCGCCAGCAGATCCGTCAACAACTGGAGGCGCGGCGCCACGGCGGCGCATTGCCGTTGACGCCGCCGCAAGGCGAGCGAGAGCAACAGGTCGCGTCGCTGTGGCAAAGCCTGCTGCAGTTGGAGCGGGTCGGGCGCGAACAGAGCTTCTTCGCGCTGGGCGGCGACAGCCTGCTGGCCACGCAGGTGATAGCGCGCCTCAAGCAGATGGGCCTGGGGTCGGCGCAAGGATTGCGCATGCTGTACGCGCGGCCGGTGCTGGCCGATTTTGCGGCGCAACTCAAGCCGATAGCCACGGAGACTGAGCGCGTTATCGTGGCCGAGCTGCAGCAGCGGCATGCACCGTTCCCGTTGACGGAAGTGCAGCGCGCCTATTGGCTGGGGCAGTCTACCGGGCTACCGTTGAGCTGCGGCACCCATTATCTGGTGGAGCTGGACGGCCACGAGGTCGATCTGACGCGGCTGGAGTGGGCTTGGAACCAGTTGGTGCTGAGGCATGAGATGCTGCGCGCGGTCGTCGACGAGGACGGCCGGCAACGGATCCTGGCTACTGTGCCGCAAACTGAGATCCAGACGCAGGAGATCGAGCAGGGTGGCGCAGCGCAGGCGCAGGCGTGCCTGCATCTTTGCTGGGAGAGTCAGAGCCGGCAGCGGAGCGACTGGCCGCTGTTCAGTCTGCATGCGGTGCGCTATGACGGCGAGCGCTGTCGCATCGGCCTGTTTTTCGATTACATGATGCTGGACGGATTCAGCATCAAACTGCTGCTGGATCAATTGACGGCGCTCTATCGCGATCCGCGGATCATCATCGCCGCGCCGGATCTGTCTTTCCGGGACTACGTCAACCAGGCGCGCCCCGAACCGGAAGCGCTAGCGCGGGCCGAAGCCTACTGGCGTGGGCGGCTGGAGGCATTGCCGCTGGCGCCGGTGCTGCCGCTGGCGCGCGATCCGCAGTCGCTTGCCGAGGTCCGCTTCCAGCGCCGCCAGACGGTGTTGCCGGCGGCGCACTGGCGGCGCCTGCGCCAGCGAGCTCGCGCGCAAGACATCACGCCTTCGGTACTGTTGTTGACCGTCTACGCGCATGTGCTGTGTCGATGGAGCGGCGGCGCGGCGCACACCTTGAACCTGACTCTGTTTGACCGCCAGCCGGTGCATCCCGATATTGACCGGGTGTTGGGTGACTTCACCTCCCTGGCGCCGGTGGCCTTCCACCCGCGCGCCGACGCCAGCCTGCTGCAACAGGCGCGCAATACGCAGCATGAAATCGCGGCGGCTATGGAGCATCGCGAAATCTCCTCGCTGTGGATACAACGAGAGCGCAGCCGGCAGACGGATCTGGTTAGCGCGGCGCTGCCGGTCGTGTTCACCAGCATGCTGGGACCGGAGGGCAGGTTGTTCGAGCATGCCGAAGCCGGTCAATTGGAACTGGTGGCCGGCGGCGGCCTGTCAGAAACGCCGCAGGTGTGGCTGGATCACCAGCTATATGAACACCGGGGTGAATTGGTGCTGACTTGGGACGCCGTCGACGCGCTGTTCCCGGAAGGAGTGCTCGATCAGATGTTCGCCGCCTATCGGGAGGCGTTGCTGCAGTTGCCCGATAGCGATTGGGATGGGCCGCTGGCGCTACCGCTGCCGGCGGCCCAGGCCGCGGTGCGGCAGATGGCCAATGCGACGCGGCGCGAACAGCGCGAACGCCTGCTACACGACGACATCTTCACCGAGGCTCTGCGCCAGCCGGAACGGGTGGCGCTGATCGCCGGCGACGGCGCGGTGCTTAGCCGCGGGGAACTGGCGCGGCGGGCCTTGCAGGTGGCGGCCGGGCTGGTGGCACAGGGCGTGATGCCGGGCACGCCGGTGGCTGTAAGCCTGCCGCGCGGCGTGGAACAGGTGGTGGCGGTGTTGGGCATCCTGGCAGCTGGCGGCTGCTACGTGCCGATTGGCATCGGACAGCCGGGCAGCCGGCAGGCGCGCATGCACCGCACGGCAGGGGTAAAACTGGTGCTGTGCAGCCGAGTGCATTGGTCACATTTGCTGTCGGAGAACGATGCGGAGCATCCCGTTGCGCTGCTCGACATCGTAGAGGCAGGCGATTGCACGCCGTTGGCAGCACCAGTGGTTGTGTCGGCTCAGCAGCCTGCCTACATCATCTTCACCTCGGGTTCCACCGGAGAACCCAAGGGCGTGGAAATCACCCACCAAGCGGCAATCAATACGGTCGACGACATCAATGCGCGCTACGGCGTCGATGCCGACAGCCGTGGGCTGGCGGTGTCGGCGCTGGACTTCGACCTGTCGGTCTACGACCTGTTCGGAGTTCTGGGAGCGGGCGGTTCGCTGGTGCTGGTCGATGAGGCACACAGCCGCGATGCGGCGGCGTGGCTGGTACAGGTGAAACGGTACGACGTGACGCTGTGGAATTCGGTGCCGGTGCTGCTGGACATGCTGCTGACGGCGGCAGGTGCCGAGCAAAGCTTGTCCTTGCGGCAGGTGCTGTTGTCGGGCGACTGGATCGGGCTGGATCTACCGCGGCGGCTGCAGGCGGCTTGCCGCGGCAAGGCGCAACTGGTGGCCCTGGGCGGAGCGACTGAAGTGTCGATCTGGTCGAACGCGTTCGAGGTGAAGGGCGAGCTGCCGGCGCACTGGACCTCGATCCCCTATGGCAGGCCGCTGGCCAATCAGCAGTATCGGGTGGTCGATGCGCAGGGCCGGGACTGCCCGGACTGGGTGGCCGGCGAATTGTGGATAGGCGGGTCGGGCGTGGCGACGGGCTATCGGAGAGCGCCCGAATTGACGGCGCAACGCTTCGTAAGCCATGGCGGCGAACGCTGGTACCGGACCGGAGACCGGGGCCGCTACTGGTCGGACGGCACGCTGGAGTTCTTGGGCCGGCAAGACCATCAAGTCAAAGTTGGCGGTCACCGCATCGAGTTGGGAGAGATCGAGGCGGCGCTGACGGCGCAGGCCGGGGTAGCGCATGCGGTGGCCGTGACGCTGGGTCAGCCGGCGGTATTGGCGGCAGCGGTTGTGCCGGTGTCACTGCCAGTGGGGTCCGATGCGTACCTTGCCGCTTTGCGGCAGCAATTGAGCTTGTCCCTACCCGACTACATGATGCCGGCATTGCTGCTGACGCTGGATGCGCTGCCCTTGAGCGCGAACGGCAAAGTCGACCGCCAGCAGATCCGTCAGCAACTGGAGGCGCGGCGCCACGGCGGCGCATTGCCGTTGACGCCGCCGCAAGGCGAGCGAGAGCAACAGGTCGCGTCGCTGTGGCAAAGCCTGCTGCAGTTGGAGCGGGTCGGGCGCGAACAGAGCTTCTTCGCGCTGGGCGGCGACAGCCTGCTGGCCACGCAGGTGATGGCGCACCTCAAGCAGATGGGCCTGGGGTCGCCGCAAGGCTTGCGCATGCTGTACGCGCGGCCGGTGCTGGCCGATTTCGCGGCGCAACTCGAGCCGATAGCTACGGAGACTGAGCGCGTTATCGTGGCCGAGCTGCAGCAGCGGCATGCACCGTTCCCGTTGACGGAAGTGCAGCGCGCCTATTGGCTGGGGCAGTCTACCGGGCTACCGTTGAGCTGCGGCACCCATTATCTGCTGGAATTGGATGGCCGCGAGATGGATCTGACGCGGCTGGAGCGGGCTTGGGACCAGTTGGTGCTGAGGCATGAGATGCTGCGCGCGGTCGTCGACGAGGATGGCATGCAAAGGGTGCTGGAGCAGGTGCCCAGCGTTAGGGTCACGCGGGAGCAGACAGAGGCAGCCAATGAAGCCGATGCCCAAAGGCGCTTGCTGCAGGTCTGGGAGTTGCGAAGCACAAACCTTGTCCACTGGCCGCTGTTCAGCTTGCATGCGGTGCACTATGGCGATCGGCGTTGCCGGCTGGGGCTAATGTTCAACTATATGGCGCTGGATGGCTACAGCGTCAAATTGCTGTTGAACGAACTGAGTGTCTTGTATCGGGATCCGGCAACCGCCTTGCCGCCAGTGGGGATTGCGTTCCGGGACTATGTCAACCAGGTGCGCCCCGAACCGGAAGCACTTGAGCGGGCTGAAGCCTATTGGCGCGAGCGGCTGGAGGCATTACCGCTGGCGCCGGCCCTGCCACTGGCGCGTGATCCGCAGACGTTGCCTGAGGTGCGGTTCCAGCGTCGCAGCGCACGCGTGGCAGCGCAGGCCTGGCAGCGCTTGCGTGAACAAGCTCGGCGGCACGGCATCACGCCCTCGGTGCTGGTGCTGACCGTCTACGCGCATACGCTGAGTCGATGGAGCGGAGGGGCCGCGCTGACCTTGAACTTGACCCGTTTCGATCGTCAGCCGGTGCATCCTGATATCGACAGAGTGTTGGGCGACTTCACCTCGCTAGCGCCGGTGGCTTTCCATCCGCATGCCGAGGCCAGCCTGCTGCATCAGGCGCGCACCATGCAGAGCGAGATTGCCGAGGCCTTGGAATACCGGGAGGTCTCCTCCGTCTGGGTGCAGCGCGAACGCGGCAAGCGCGTCGGCATCGCAGCCGCGGCCTTGCCGGTCGTGTTCACCAGCACGCTCGGCATCGCCGACAGCTTGTTCGATGAGGCCTTGCCCGCGGGCTTCCCCGATCTGGCCGGTGGCGGTCTGTCGGAAACGCCGCAGGTCTGGCTGGATCATCAAATGTACGAACACCGCGGCGAACTGCTCTTTTCCTGGGACGTGGTCGAGGATCTGTTCCCTCCGGGAATGATGGACAGCCTGTTCGGTGCTTTTGTCCAATTACTGGCGCAGTTGCCCGACAGCGACTGGGACGCACCACTCGTGCCGCTGCTGCCGGCGGCCCAGGCCGCGGCGCGGCGGGCGGCCAATGCGACACGGCACGAACAGCGCGAACGCCTGCTACACGACGACATCTTCACCCAGGCTCAGCGCCAGCCGGAACGGGTGGCGCTGATCGCCGGCGACGGCGCGGTGCTTAGCCGCGGGGAACTGGCGCGGCGGGCCTTGCAGGTGGCCGCGTGGCTGGTGGCACAGGGCGTGACGCCGGGCATGCCGGTGGCGGTGAGCCTGCCGCGCGGCATGGAACAGGTGGTGGCTGTGCTGGGCATCCTGGCAGCTGGCGGCTGCTACGTGCCGATTGGCATCGGCCAGCCAGGCAGCCGGCAGGCGCGCATGTACCGCACGGCAGGGGTAAAGCTGGTGCTGTGCAGCCGAGCGCATTGGCCGCTGTTGCCGTCGGCGAACGATGCGGGGCATCCCGTTGCGCTGCTCGACATCGTAGAGGCAGGCGATTGCACGCCGTTGGCAGCACCGGTGGGAGTGTCGGCGCAGCAGACCGCGTACATCATCTTCACCTCGGGCTCCACCGGCGAACCGAAAGGGGTGGAGATCGCGCACCGGGCGGCGGCCAACACGATAGACGATATCAATACGCGCTACGGCGTCGATGCCGATAGCCGCGGGCTGGCGGTGTCGGCGCTGGACTTCGACCTGTCGGTCTACGACTTGTTCGGGGTGTTGGGTGCGGGCGGCTCGCTGGTGCTGGTCGACGAGGTGCACAGCCGAGACGCGGCGGCGTGGCTGGAACAGGTGATGCGGTACGGCGTGACGCTGTGGAATTCGGTGCCGGTGCTGCTGGACATGCTGCTGACAGCGGCCGGTCCCGAGGCGCGCAGCTTGCCGCTGCGGCAAGTGCTGTTGTCAGGCGACTGGATCGGTCTGGATCTGCCGCGGCGGCTACAGGCGGCCTGCGGCAACGAGGCCAGACTGGTCGCGCTGGGCGAAGCGACGGAAGCGTCGATCTGGTCGAACGCGTTCGAGGTGGAGGGCGAATTGCCGGCGCACTGGACCTCGATCCCCTATGGCCGGCCGCTGGCCAATCAGCAGTACCGGGTGGTCGACGCGCAGGGCCGGGATTGCCCGGACTGGGTGGCCGGGGAACTGTGGATAGGCGGCACCGGATTAGCTCAAGGGTATCGCAACGAGCCCGAGCTGACGGCGCAGCGCTTCGTGAGCCATGACGGCGAACGCTGGTACCGGACCGGCGATCGGGGCCGATACTGGCCGGACGGCACGCTGGAGTTCCTGGGCCGGGAAGATCACCAAGTGAAGGTGCGCGGTCACCGCATCGAGTTGGGAGAGATCGAGACGGCGCTGACGGCGCAGGCCGGGGTGGTGCAAGCGGTGGCGGTGACCGTGGGCCAGCCGGGGGTATTAGCGGCAGCGGTTGTGCCGGCGTTGCCGCCGGCGGAGCCTGATACCTTCCTGGCCGCCTTGCGGCAACAGCTGGGACAGGCCTTGCCTGACTACATGGTGCCGGCATTGCTGCTGACGCTGGATACACTGCCCTTGAGCGCCAACGGCAAGGTCGACCGCGGACAGATCCGCCAGAGGTTGGAGCAGGGCGCCGACGCTGAGATCCATTATCAGCCACCGCTCGATGCCTTGGAGGCGGAAATTGCTGCCGTTTGGACGACGGTACTTCTGCGGGAGCGCGTCTCGCGCGACGATGATTTTTTCGCCATTGGCGGCGATAGCCTCAGCGCCACTCGGATCGTAGCGCTACTACAGCAAGGTCGGTTGGCCGCAGAGCCGGTAACGCTGCGCCTACTGTTCTCCTATCCCAGCATCGCCGCGCTGGCTGCGCAGATCCGCGGGCAGTGGCAAGCCCTGGGTGTGTCCGAGGGTGGTGACCTGATATTCGAGGAGGGCGCACTATGAGCGTGGCAAACAAGCGAGCCGAGGAAGACCTAGCGGTGCTCCTGTCAGGGCTGCGGTCCCAGGGCGTGCAGCTGTGGCAGGAAGACGGCCAACTGCGTTTCAAGGCCCCGGCTGGGGTGCTAACCGAGGCGTTGCGCCAGCGGCTTAAGCGCCATAAGGCAGCATTGCTGCAGCACTTGTCTACGCCACTGGTCGCGCACGCTGCGGCGCGCTTCGATCCGTTTCCGCTCACCGATCTGCAACTGGCCTATCTAGTGGGTCGCGGCAATCTGTATGAATTCGGTGGCGTAGGCTGCCACTGCTATATCGAACTGGAAGTACCGCAGCTGGACGCCGCTCGTCTGGAGCGGGCTTGGCACCAACTGATCCAGCGCCACGATATGCTACGCGCCGTGGTCTCGCCGGCCGGCCACCAACGGGTATTGCGACAAGTGGCGCTGCCGCCGTTGCGATTAGACGATTGGCGCGGCGCAACTGACGCGCAGGCCCAGGCCGGGTTGGCGCAAACGCGGGAGGCCATGGGCCAACGCTGCTATCCCCCTGATCAATGGCCGTTGCACGAGCTGCGGCTAAGCCACCAGGGCGAGATTTCCATCCTGCATTTTTCCATGGATCTCTTGGTCGCGGACTTTGCCAGCATCCAGATTCTGCTCAACGAATTAGGGAAGCTCTATCGCGATCCGGAACTGAAGCTGGAACCGCTGGCCATCACCTACCGCGATCTGCTGCTGGCGCAACAACAGGCGAAGGCCGATGCGCAGACTACGGCCGCTAGCGGGAACGACCGGCGTTACTGGTTGGAGCGCATCGCGAGTGGCTTTCCGCCGCCGCCTGAGCTGCCGGTATTGAGCAAGGAGGAGCGTGCCGCTGCACCGATATCGGCGGTGGCTTTCGGCCGCCTGCATTTCGCCTTGCCCGCAGCGCAATGGAAAAGCCTGCGTACCAAAGCCGCGCGCGGTAAGCACACGGCCTCGGGCGTGGTCTTGGCGGCTTTCGCCGAAACCGTGGCGCGCTGGTCGCGACACGGGGAGTTCTGCATCAATCTGACCTTGTTGAACCGGCCTGCGTTACACCCCGACGTCAACCGCGTGGTCGGTGACTTCATTGCAGTCAATGTGTTGGCGGTGTCGCTGGACGCGCAGGCGACATTTGCTGAGAGAGTCACCCAGTTGCAGCAGCGATTGTTGCAGGACATGGAGCACACGGGCTTTACCGGGATAGACGTGCTGCGTGAGCTCAGCCAGCGCCACGGCAGCCAGGTGATGGTGCCGGTGGTGTTCACCAGCACCGTAGGCGTCAAGGGCGAGGGGTTGGACGGTGGCGATTTCATGCAAGGCGCGAGCCTGCGTTATGGCATCACCCAGACGCCACAGGTCTGGCTGGATTGCCAGGTGACCGAGCGCGGCGACAGCTTGCAGGTGGATTGGGACATCCGCAACGGCGTTTTCAAGCCTGGGACGGTCGAGTCGGCGTTCGACGCGTTTTGTGGATTGCTAAGGCAGTTGGCCGATGACGATGACATCTGGCATACGCCCCATCCCATCACCTTGCCGAGAGAGATGCTGGCGGCGCGCGTTGCTACCAATTACGGCGCGGCACCGTTGCCAATGGATGGCCTGCATAGCGGCTTCTGCCGCAGCGCGCTGGCGCGACCCGAGACCGTCGCGCTGATCGCCGATGGACAGGCATTGAGTTACGGTGAGCTGGCCGCCTGGGCCTCGCGGCTGTGCCATCGCTTACGGCAGGCTGGCTGCGCTGCCGGTGCGCCGCCGGTAGCGATCGTGATGGACAAAGGAGCCGGCCAGATCGCAGCCATCCTGTCCGCGTTGCTGGCCGGCGTCGCCTACCTGCCTATTGATGGCACGCAGCCGCCGCTGCGCCGCAACCGCATGCTCGCCGATGCCGGCGTGCGCTGGGTTCTGACCGACGCCGCGCGCATGGCAGAAGACTGGCCTGCGACGCTGCGATGCATCAGTGTCGAACGGTCGGAGGACGGCGCTACAGCGGCCCCACAGGAATCCCTGCTGGCCGGTTGCATGGCCGGTGTGGCGGAGCAACCCGCCTACATCTTATACACCTCCGGCACCACTGGGCAGCCCAAGGGCGTGGCCATCAGCCATCGCGCCGCGCTGAACACGGTGCGCGATATCAATCGGCGCTTCGCCGTCGGGCGCGGCGACAAAGTGCTGGGACTGGCCCATGCCCACTTCGATTTGTCGGTCTGGGACATATTCGGCAGCTTTGAAGCCGGGGCGACGCTGGTGCTGCCGCAGGCGCGGCTGCGCAATGATCCTGCGCACTGGGTCGAACTGATTGCTGCGTGTGGGGTGACGCTCTGGAACTCGGTGCCCGCGCAGATGCAGATGCTGATGAGCAGCCTGGAGCGCGAGTCGGGGCCTGTGCTGCCAAGCCTGCGGCTGGCCATGCTGTCCGGCGACTGGATTCCCGTATCTTTGCCGGACGCGGTGCGGGCGCGCTGCCCCGGTATTCAACTGGTCGGCCTGGGCGGGCCGACCGAGACTGCCATCTGGTGCGTGTGGCATCCGATCGGTGAGGTGGCGCCCGGCAGCGTCAGCATTCCATATGGCAGGCCTTTGAGCAATCATCGCTTGGCCATTCTCAACGAGCGCTTGGAAGCGTGCCCGGATTGGGTGGCCGGGGAAATGTACATCGGCGGCGCTGGCTTGGCGATTGGCTATGTCGGCGACGAGGCGCGCACCCGCGAGTGTTTTATCCGGCACCCACTGAGTGGCGAGCACTTGTATCGCTCCGGCGATATCTGTCGCTACCGGTCAGATGGCGTGATCGAAATCCTTGGGCGGGAGGATAGTCAGGTCAAATTGCTCGGCCATCGCGTGGAACTAGGGGAAGTCGAGGCAGCGTTTCTGGCCCAGGACGGGGTCAGGCAGGCTGTGGCCGTGCTACGGGACGGGCCTGCGCTGGCCGCGGCGATCGTATGGCGTCAGCCGCCGCAGGAAGACGACGACCAGCAGACCGCCATCGCGCGCGTGAAGGCCGGAGTTGCTGCGCGGCTGCCAGACTACATGGTGCCGGCACAGATCCAGCCGGTGGCGGCCATACCCTTGAGCATCAATGGCAAGATCGATCGTGCCGCTTTGCGCCAGCTGCTGGCCCAGGCGCCGGTCGCCGCAGACAGCGTCTATGAAGCGCCGCGCGACAGTGGCGTGGAACCGGCGCTGGCTGAGATTTGGCAGGACTTGCTCGGCTTGGCGCGCGTCTCGCGCAACGACGATTTCTTCCAGGTCGGCGGCTCGAGCCTGTCAGCCATCACGTTGCTGAGCAAGTTGCTTGCCAAGAATTTCGCGGTCGATGTCGAGCTGATCTTCGGCAATCCGGTGTTTCATCAAATGGCGCAAGCACTGGAGCGCTCGAAGGTGCAGGAGCGCGCGTTCATCGATGGCATATGCCTGGATGATATCGCCGCTGCCTCGCTCGCCGATCTGGGGACGGCACTGCCTTGTGATTCAGGGCACGGCCTGCGCCACGTACTGCTGACGGGTGCCACCGGCTACTTGGGCATTCACACGCTGGTGGCCTTGCTGGCGGACACAGACTACACCGTGCATTGTCTGGTGCGTTGCCAGGATGCAGAGCAGGGCAGGCAACGCTTGCAGCACGCCGCCGAACAGAAGGGGCTGCAGCTCGACGCGCGCAATCCGCGCATCCACCTGGTCAGCGGCGACGTCGTGCAAGACCGGCTGGGGACTGACGAGAGCGCCTATCGGATGCTGTGCGAGGACGTGGACTGCATCATCCACGGCGCGTCGATGATTAATCTGATGGACCCGCTTGCGCGCCTGTATCCGACCAATGTGCTGGGCGCCGCCCGCATAATCAGTCTGGCCGCAACGAGCCGGGTCAAGCCGGTGCACTACATTTCAACTATCGCTGTGCATCATGCCTTGCCCAGCGAAACAGTCGAACCTGTGCCGGAGTCGACGCCGGCGACGCAAGCCTGGCGCGATATCACGCTGACTTACGAGCAGTCGAAGACGATGGCCGAGCAGCTGTTTTATCGTGCCAGGGCGGCCGGCCTGCCAGTCAGCATCCTGCGGCCGGGAACCATTACCTGGGACAGCGGCCTGTATGGCGGTCGGCGCGACGCAGACAGGGTCTTCATCAATGACGATGCGTTCCTGAAGTTCTATCGCGCCTGCCAGGCGATCGCGGCGTATCCGCGCTCGTCGCTAAGCATCAATATGGTTCCTGTCGATTACGTGGCCAAGTGCATCGCCTGCATTGTCCGTTCCGAACCGTTGTCGAGTGAGAACTATCACCTGGTTTCGGAGCGCAGCGTGCCGGTCGACGACGTCTACGACATTCTCACGCAGATGGGCGCGCAACTGGTGCCGCTGCCGTTCCCCGAGTGGAAAGCGCGCTTGCGTGACAGCTTTGTCGAAGGCTTTGTCAATCTGTACTTTAGGGACGGCATGGGCAACGGCGGCCATCACCAATATGGCAGCGACGCCTTGCGGCGAGTGTTGATGCCCCATGGCGTTGCCGGTTTTTCGGTCAGCCGCGACTACTTGCGCATACTGCAGAAGCATTGCCCTGAGTCCTAGAGCGTAGAGCGGCATATCTGCCTATGAATACGCTCATGAAGGAAATGCGACCGCCTGTCTCGCAGGCTGATCGCCACCGGCGGGCCTGCTGGCAACAGTGGGTGCCGGGCCAGTGCCATGGCAACGCCCACGCCATCATTCCCGGCTGGACCAGCGCTCGCCGCCGCGGTGTTTGTCCCCCTGGCACATGCACCCATCTGCTCACCCCCCGTCGCCGTTTCGGAATAGGTTAATCTTCCGCGCAGATGACCGACCTCAACTTGCCGGCCTCCGGGGCGTCCTCCGTCCCGGTGCCGGCTCTCGTATCCCATGATGAACGAACCTTCTCGCCCGCAGCTCGTTGGGGAGCATCCCTCCATCGTCGCCCTGCGTGAACTGGTCGCCCGCGTCGGGCGCAGCCAGGCTAGCACCGTGCTGATCTATGGCGAGACCGGGACGGGGAAGAGCCTGGTGGCGCGCATGCTCCACGCGCAGTCCAATCGGGCCGGGCGCGAGTTCATCGACATCAATTGCGCTGCGATTCCCGCCCAGTTGCTCGAATCCGAGTTGTTTGGCCATGAGCGCGGTTCGTTTACCGGCGCGGTCAGCAGGAAGGAGGGACTGATCGAGGCGGCGAATGGCGGCACGGTCTTCCTGGACGAAGTCCGCGAGCTCGATCCTGTGATGCAGTCCAAGATCCTGACGCTGCTGGACACGCGGCGGTTCCGGCGGGTCGGCGCGGTGCGTCCCATCAGCGTGGACGCCCGCTTTATCGCAGCGACCAACAAGATCCTGCTGAGCGAGGTCAAGGCCGGCAAGTTTCGCGAGGATCTGTATTACCGGCTGCAGGTGATTGCCATCAATATCCCGCCGCTGCGCGAGCGTGGCGACGACATCTTCCTGCTCGCGAGCAACGCGCTGGCGAAGTACAACGCGCAGTACGGCAGCCACTTCCAGCGGCTGGAACCGGAGGTGGCGCGCATTTTCCGCGCGTACCGGTGGCCGGGAAATGTGCGTGAACTCGAAAACCTGCTGGAGCGCATCTGCCTGCTGGAGGAGGGCGATTGCATCCGGCCATGTCACTTGCCGGCGCGCATCCTGCGGGACGTGGCGCGGCCCGCGGGCGCGGTGGACGATGCCGTGGCGCAGCCGGCTGCAATGAACGGCCATGCGGCGTCCGAGCAGGGGCAGGACTATCACGAGGCCACGGCTCGCTTCCAGCGTGCGCTGATTGAGCAGACGCTGGTGTCGTGCGGCCAGAACCTCAGTGCGGCGGCCGAGAGACTGGGGTTGAGCCGGCACGCTTTGCGGCACCAGATGATGAAGCTGGGACTGCTGGCCCCGACTGCCGGAAGCGACGAGGGGGATGCGTGAACTTCACGCAATTACGGCATGGTTTTTGCGTGAAAATCACGCGAAAGGCGGAGGGTGTGGCGCTAAATCTATGAAATATAAAGATTTTTTCATGAGTCGCCCTGTGGCACGCAATCTGCTCTAGATGAATCGTCAAGCCCGGCTTGGGGAAGACACCATCTGGAGAACACTGCATGCAGTCCCTGAAGATCATTTGCCCTAATGGCCATCTCGGCTTTGCGCCGTTGCGCACCGAGAGCTTTGGGTTGGGGGTGGAGGCGGGCCCTGACTATATCGCGGCCGATTCGGGAAGCGACGACGTGGGCCCGGTGCCGCTGGGCTCGGATACCTCGACGAGTCCCGAAGCTTGGCAACGCCACGATCTGGAGCAAATGCTGCTGGCGTCGCGCCGTCTCGGCGTGCCGATGATCATCGGCTCGGCCGGCGATACGGGGTCGAACAGCCGCGTGGACCTGTACGTGCGGATCATCGGCGAACTGGCCGCCAAGCATGGCCTGAAGAAGT
Organism: Cupriavidus sp. GW821-FHT02F09; assembly: GCF_059421605.1. Classification (NCBI taxonomy): domain Bacteria; kingdom Pseudomonadati; phylum Pseudomonadota; class Betaproteobacteria; order Burkholderiales; family Burkholderiaceae; genus Cupriavidus; species Cupriavidus sp. GW821-FHT02F09. The sequence continues at coordinate 30,522 of NZ_JBWKVH010000002.1, read as the reverse complement.
TCCGGGTCGGCTACTTCTATTCCGAGGTGGACAAGGCTTTTCTTCGCGAGTCAATGCGGCGCGGAAAGACGGTGAGCGGGCTCGATGGGTTTGCAGACCTGACCGAAAGCGAACTCGATGCAACCGACCGTATCGTTGCCATGGCCGGTGTCCATCCCTATGTGGCGCTGCTGCGCCAGGGCGCCGACGTGATTATCGGCGGGCGCAGCTCGGATGCCGCGGTCTTTGCCGCGCCGGCGCTACACCACGGCTTTTCCGCCGATCATGCCTATTACCTGGGCAAGGTGCTCGAGTGCGCATCGTTCTGTGCCGAGCCCTATGGCGGCAAGGAGACCGTGATGGGCGTCATTTCCCACGAGGACGTCCAGGTCACGGCGATGCATCCCGAGCAGCGCTGCACCGTCGCCTCGGTATCCGGCCATGCGATGTACGAGCGCTCCAATCCGTACGAGGAGTTCGTCGCCGGGGGCAGGCTGGACATGACGCATTGCCGCTACGCGCAGGTGCACGATCGCACCACGCGCATCACGGGCTCGCGCTTTATCGAGGCGGAAACGGTCCGGGTCAAGCTGGAAGGCGCGGGGAAGGTGGGCGAGCGCTTCGTCGGCCTGTGTGGCATCCGCGACCCCTACACCATCGCCAACGTGGACCGGGTGATTGCGTGGGCGCGCGAGCAGGTGCGCGCGCGTTTTGGCGACAGCGGTTATCAACTGCACTACAGCGTGTACGGCCGCGATGGCGTGATGGGCGAGCTGGAGCCGCTGCGCGACCGGCCGGGGCATGAGCTCTGCGTGCTGGTGCAGGGGGTCGCCCCGACCCGCGCGATGGCCGAGGAGGTGACGATGATCGGCTTGCGCCAGATGTTCTATGCGCGGCTGCCTGACGTCAAAGGCACGGCCGGTTCGGTGTCGTTCCCGCTGGATGAAGTCCTGCATGCCAGCGCGGCCTATCGTTGGACGCTGAACCACACGGTGGAGGTGCAAGACCCCATGGCGCTGTTCCCCACCCACCTCGTTGAAGTTGGCGTCTGAGCCTGGTGCCGCATATGACAACGACGACAACGACGACTACGATGACTACGACGACTACGATGGCAACGCAAAAACTGCATCAACTCGCCAAGACCATCCGCAGTAAGAACGCGGGGGTCAACAAGATCACCTTCGACATCATCTTTCGCGAGGCGCACGAGTACGAACGCGTCAAGCGCTCGCGCGTGCTGAGCCGGGAAAGCATGGCCGCGCTATATGGGATCCCGGTCGAACGGATCTCCGATTTCGTCGAATACGATCCCGCGTACGCCATCAAGTTCACGATCTATCGCACCCGGCCCAGCGGCAGCGCCGGCGATGGCGACATCTTTGGCGCCCAGCAGTACGCGCCGCTGCTGGACCTTGATATCCCCGTCTAGGCAGGACGTCGCCGGATTCCACGGGACCCCGGGTGGACATCCGGCTCCCGGATCCTGACATCCATGCTGCTCTCCCCATTGCTACCCATTGCTACCCATTGAGACAGGAGCGCCGAATGCGAAAGACGTTAGCCCACATTGCGCTGTTGCTTGCCGCGATGTCCGCGGTAACCATGGTGGCGGCCCAGACCGATGCCAAGGTGCCGCCTTTGATCAGAATTGTCGTGCCGTTTTCGGCGGGCGCGAGCAACGACGTGATCGCGCGTGCGATCGCGCCGGGGCTGGCAAAGCACCTGGGGACCACGGTCATCGTGGAAAACAAGCCGGGTGCGGCAGGCGTCGTCGGTGCCGATTCGGTTGCCAAGGCGCCACGGGACGGGTCCGTGCTGCTTCTGACGTCATCGACCTTCCTGACCGCTGCCGCCACCCAGCCGCGCTCGCCCTACGATCCGCTCGCCGCGTTCGCGCCGGTGTCCATGGTCGCCGAGGGGCCGCTGTTGCTGGCGGTCTCGTCCTCGACCCAGATCAGGTCGCCGGCCGAGCTGATCGCGGCAGCGCGCGCGAAGCCGGGCGCGCTGACCTACGGCTCGGCGGGGATCGGTTCGCTGGCGCAGCTGGCGACGGAGTTGCTGTGCGACATCTCGAAAGTCCAGATGATGCATGTCCCGTACAAAGGGGCCTCCAACGCGATGATCGATCTGGCCGCGGGGCAGATCGACGTCATGATGTCCAACTACAGCTCGCTGGTGACGCAGTTGAAGTCCGGCAAGGTACGGGCGCTGGCGGTGACCTCGCAGCGGCCGAACCCGGCGTTTCCCGAATTGCCTTCACTGGCGGCATCGGTGCCAGGCTACGGGATCGAGATCTGGGTCGGTGTCCTCGCCCCTGCCGGCACGCCCGCGCCGCTGGTCCAGCGGCTGAACCGCGAGATCAATGAGATCGCTGCGTCGCAGGATGTGCGTGTCGTGCTTGAGCCGGACGGCTCGGCGCCCAAGGCAATGAGTCCGTCCGAATTCGGCGCGCGCATGAGGCAGGATCTTGCGCAGTGGAAGCACATCGCCAGCGACAGGAAGATCGTGGCGGAATGAGGGGCGGGCATAGGCCCCTCAGGCGCCGCCCAGCAAGTCGCGCGCGTTCAGGATCGCGTACGCTATATCCGGCTTTGTCTCCAGGCAACGGCGTATCGCCGCGGGAATCGCCTGCTTGGTCTTGCGGCATAACCCGGTTTGCTCCTCCACCTGGATGTTGATGCCGCGCACCGTGCGCACTTCGTGGATGCTGGGCGTGATCGTCAGCACGATGCCCAGTTGCGCATGCATGCGCTTTTCCATGTCCTTGAGCTCGGCAAGACTCGACAGGCTTTCCAGGCGGGCGATCAGTCGCTTTTCCTCTTCCCGGGTCAGCCTCAGGATCCGCATGTCGGATTGCGGGTCGTCCAGCAGCGCTTCGCGACCGCACGTGCAGGCGCCTGGCGGACACTCCTTGCGAATCGGAAAGGGGACGTTCATGTCGTCGAGGCGATATGCGCCTCATCCGGAGGGGGAGGGGATATCTTAAATCAAGAGGCCAACTGGGCGCTGGCCCTTGTTGGGATTGAACCCGACAGGGCCGGCGCGAGCGAAAGCGGCTTGACGTGCGCCCGCAAAGCACAAATCACAGTAATGATTCTCATTTATACTCAAGGAGTCAACAACATCCGGATCTTGGCTCCGCGCCCGTGACCGCCATGCCCGACTTTCACTTGAGGCCTCCCATGCCCGTACTCCACCTCGCCCGCACACCCGCAACGGACGCCGCCAGCGTGCATAGCGCATGACCAAAGCCCAGGACTTCGAATGCCTGGCGCAGGAGCATGGTGTGCTGATGCTGCAATATGGCTACGCGCAGGCGCGCTGCAGTGAACTGCTGGTCACGCAGGCCGCCGAGATCGTGCGCTTGCAGGCTGAGGCCATGCGCCTTCGCGCCGCGGTGATCGTGCGCGACACGGCGCTGGCCTATGCGCGCGAGGATGGTGTCGTGCCGATCCGCCTTGGACGCATGACATGGCTTGACGGCGGCATTGCGCTGTGGAGGCGCCTGCGTGAATGGACGAGCGCGTGCTTTGGCCGTGGGGGGGCGTCGGCAACGCACACCGAACCGGTCGGCGAGAGGGCTAGTCTGCGCGCGAAGTCCGTGCTCTGCGTGGGGCAGGACAAATCGGGTGCCAGCGTCGCGCAGCGCGTGGTGGAGATGGCCGGTGGCCAGTTTCTGCACCACGATGGCGGCGACGCCGCCGATCCTGACGACGGGGAGGCACTGGAAGCCAGCCTGATCGCAGCCGACCTGGTGATCTGCCAGGCAGGCTGCGTCAGCCACAACGCCTATTGGCGCGTGCGGGACCATTGCACGCGTACGGGCAAGCAGTGCGTGCTGGTCGAGCAGCCGCAGGCCATGCAGCTCGTGCGCAGCGCGCAAGCGCCGTCGGCGCAAGCGAGCCACCAGGAATGACTGGCGCGCCGAGCGTGCCATCGAACCCTATGGAGAGGATGTAATGTCTGCCGATATCGATCTGGCCGATCTGGCGCTTTCCGACCCGCAGAAGGTGGCCTTTGACTTCCTGCTGACGCGGCAGTCGCCGTGGCCGCTGGGCGCGCCCGCGCCGTCGCCGAAGGAACTGGACCTGGTGTTCGAGGCGGCCTTGCGGGCGCCGGATCATGGCCAGCTCCAGCCCTGGCGCTTTATTGTGATCCGCGACGAGGCGCGCGCCGCGCTCGGCGAGGTGTTCGTGCGGGCGGCGCGGGCCCGCGACCCGCAGAGCGATGGCGAGCGCTTCCGGGCCAAGGCCATGGCCGCACCGATGCTGATTGCGCTTGGCGTACACGTGGAGCGCGGGCACAAGGTGCCGGAGATCGAGCAGTTGCTGGCAACGGCCGCGGCCACCATGAATATGCTCAACGCCCTGCATATCCTGGGTTACGGCGGCTTCTGGGCAACTGGCCTGAACAGCTATGACGAAAGTGTCCGGCAGGCGCTCGGCCTTGGTGAGGAGGAAACGCTGGTTGGCTTCCTGTATGTCGGCACGCCCAAGGACGCGGTGCGCCCGGCCAGCCGGCCGGCGCCCGAGGGCTTTGTCCGCGAGTGGCGGGGACCGGCCTGAGGCTTCCCGGCCTTCATTCCCGCTCGCCGGTTTGTGCACGCCCGCGGCCCCCAGCGGCCGGCCGGCGAGAAACCGCTGGAAGGTTTATCCTCGCCGTGTCGCGCAACCCGCCGCGGCGCAATTTGCGCGCTGGCGGGATGCCGCGTCTGGCAATCACTACCCAAGGACACCCCCATGTCGCTCTCGATGTATGAAGTATCGATCCCGGCCTTTATCCGGGCTTTCGGCAGCTTGTCGGCCATCCTGGACAAGGGCGCCGCATTCGCGCAGGCGCAGGGCATGGACCCGGCCGACCTGATCCAGACCCGCCTGGTGGCGGACATGGACCCGCTGCCGGCACAGGTGCAGCGCGCCAGCGACAGCGCAAAGGGTTGCGCGGCGCGGCTGGCTGGCATCGAGATGCCGCCCTTTGCCGACACCGAAACCACCTTCCCGGAACTGCAGGAGCGCATCGCCAGGACGGTGGCCTTCCTGAACACCATCCAGCCCGCCCAGCTAGAGGGCAGCGAAACGCGCACCATCGAGCTCAAGCTGCGCCCCGAGCCCGTCACGTTCGACGGCAAGTCCTACTTGCTGGGCTTTGTGCTGCCGAACTTCTATTTTCACGTGACCACGGCTTACGACATCCTGCGCCACAAAGGCGTGCCGGTGGGCAAGCGCGACTACCTCGGCCTGTCCTGATCGAGAGGGCGGCCTTTGCCGGCCGCCCCTGCTGCGCCTATGGCCTTTTTTTACCAAGCAGTACAAATCAGACCATCTAGGATGCCAGCCATGGTGCCGCCGTCGCGCAAGGCGCCAGCCTCGGCGCGGAGCCCGCGCCATGCGGGCCGCCCATCCCGGTCCGTTGGTCAATACCGTGCATACGTTGGTCATCAATATCGGGCTGGCGGCGTGTCCGTGCTGGAACAGGCGTGATGTGCCGGGGTCAGGCCCTGGTGGCGGCCAGCTTGCGCTCGCTCTTGGGGTGTTGCGCCAGCCGGTCCAGCTGGTCCAGCCGCCCGCTCAACACGGTCAGGCCAAGCGCCGCCAGTACCACCAGCGCGCCAATCCACGGCGTATGCATCAGGCCCATATGGGTCACGATCAGCCCGCCTGCCCATGCCGCGCCGGCAATGCCCAGATTGAACGCGGCGATATTGAGGCCCGATGCCACATCGACGGCACCCGGCGCATAGCGCTCCGCCTGCTTGACCACATAGACCTGCAGCGCCGGCACATTGCCGAAGGCGACGGCGCCCCAGGCCAGCACGGTCACCACCACCAGCCAGCGGTGCGGCGCGGTGAAGGTCAGCGAAAACAGCACGATGGACAGCAGCAGGAACACGATCTTGAGCGCGGCGATGGGGCCGTGGCGGTCGGCCAGGCGGCCGCCCCAGATGTTGCCCGCGGCGACCGATACGCCGTACACCAGCATCACCAGCCCGACCGCGCCGGCGCTGAAGCCCGATACGTCCTGCAGGATGGGGGCGAGGAAGGTGAAGGGGATGAACGAGCCGCCATAGCCGATCGCGGTCTTGGCGTAGACCAGCAGCAGGCGCGGTTCGGCCAGCACCTTGGCCTGTTGCAGCAGCGAGGCAGGGGCGCCATGGCGGATGTTGGCCGGAACGAACATCAGGCTGCCGACGAAGGCGACCAGGCCGAGCGCCGACACCGCGAGGAAGGTCTCGCGCCAGCCGAAATGCTGGCCGATGAAGGTGCCCAGCGGCACGCCGGTGACGAGCGCCACGGTCAGGCCGGTGAACATGATGGCGATGGCGCTCGCGGCCTTTTCCTTCGGCACCAGGCTGGTGGCGATGGTGGAGCCGATCGAGAAGAACACCCCGTGGGCCAGGCCGGTCAGGATACGCGCCAGGATCAGTGATTCGTAGCCGGGCGCCTTCCACGCCAGCAGGTTGCCCAGCGTGAACAGGGCCATCAGCGACAGCAGCAGCGCCTTGCGCGGCAGGCGGCCGGTGAGGGCGGTCAGCACCGGGGCGCCGATGGCCACGCCGAGCGCATAGAGGCTGACCAGCAGGCCGGCCGATGGCAGGGTGATGTGCAGATCGGCGGCGATGGTGGGGATCAGGCCGACGATGACGAATTCGGTGGTCCCGATGGCAAACGCGCTGATGGTCAGCGCGAACAGGGCAATGGGCATGGTGGGCTCCAGGAGCGTCCGGAATTAGGATGGGCGCAGTTTGCCGCTGTCTTCTTTGCAGATTAAGTGGGTGATCTGGATAAGATATTTGATTAGTATTCAACAATGAAGATCACTCTCGAAGAACTGCAGGCCTTTGCCACCGTCGTGGACAGCGGCTCCATCACGGCTGCGGCCGAGCAACTGGGGCAAACCGTCTCCGGCATCAGCCGTGCGCTGAGCCGCCTGGAAGACAAGGTGGGCACCACCCTGCTGCACCGGACCACGCGCCGGCTGGCGCTGAGCGAGGAGGGTGAGGCACTGCTGGCCCACGCGCGCGCGATCCTGGCTTCCGTGGACCTGGCGGAGGAGCAGATGGCCGTGCGCCGCCAGCGGCCGGCGGGACGGCTGCGGGTCAACGCGGCATCCCCGTTCATGCTGCACGTGATCGTGCCGCTGATCGGGGAATTCCGCCGGGCGTATCCGGAAATCGAGCTGGAGCTCAATACCAACGACCAGATCATCGACCTGCTCGAACACCGTACCGACGTGGCGATCCGTATCGGCACGCTGCGCGACTCCACCCTGCATGCGCGTGCGCTGGCCAGTAGCCGTGTGCGCGTGCTGGCCAGCCCAGCCTATCTCAAGGCACGGGGCCGCCCGGAAAGCGTGGCGGACCTTGCCGGCCACAGCCTGATCGGCTTTAACCAGCCCGAGTCGCTCAATCGCTGGCCCTTGCGCGGTGCCGTGGGTGAAGAGGTGCAGATCACGCCGCATCTGTCGGCGTCGAGCGGCGAAACCCTGCGCCAGCTGGCACTGGCGGGCGAGGGCCTGGTCTGCCTGTCGGACTTCATGACCGACGCGGACCGGCGCCGCGGCGACCTGGTGCAGGTGCTGATGGCGCACACCATTGACGAGCGTCAGTCGATCAACGCGGTCTACTACCTCAATACCCAGCTTTCGGCGCGCATCGCCAGCTTCCTGGATTTTGTCGGTGGCAAGCTGCGTGAGGCGGCTTGGGCGCAACTTTAGGCCGGCGCGGGCCATGGGCAGCGCCTGAGCGTGGCCTTGGCAATAGGGGAAATCAAGGAGGCGGCTGGAGCGGATTGCGCTCCTGTGCGAAAATAGCGAGTTCGCCGCAGTTTCCTGGCCAATAGTCTGGCCAAGAGTCGCCACGCGTCGCCAGTTGCCCGCCCGGCATTCGCCGCGCGCCGTGCACCGACTGCCTCACTGCACCGCCCACAGCACTACCTATAAAAGCGATCAGAGCTTTACCAGCCAGCATGACTTACGCCGTCAAGGAAATCTTCTACACACTGCAGGGCGAAGGCGCCAACGCGGGCCGCGCAGCCGTGTTCTGCCGCTTCTCCGGATGCAATCTCTGGAGCGGGCGCGAGGAAGACCGTGCCAGCGCGGTCTGCCAGTTCTGCGACACCGACTTCGTCGGCACCGATGGCACCGAGGGCGGCAAGTACCGCACTGCCGAGGCGCTCGCCGACAAGGTGGCGGCCCAGTGGCCGCAGGCGGTGGATAGCAGCGCCGCCGGGCGTCCGCTAGTGGTCTGCACGGGCGGCGAGCCGCTGCTGCAGCTGGATGCGCCGCTGATCGACGCGCTGCATGCGCGCGGCTTCGAGATCGCCATCGAGACCAACGGCACATTGCCGGTGCCCGAGGGCATCGACTGGGTTTGCGTGAGCCCCAAGATGGGTTCCGAACTGGTGGTGAAGCGCGGCGACGAACTCAAGGTGGTGATCCCGCAGGATGGCCAGGATTTCGCCGCATACGAGCACCTTGATTTCCGCTATTTCCTGGTGCAGGCCATGGATGGCCCGCTGGCACGGCAAAATACCGCGCTGGCGGTGGAGTTCTGCCAGCGCCGCCCGCTCTGGCGCCTTTCGCTGCAGACCCACAAGCTGCTCGGCATCCGGTAGGCAAATCGCGCAAATCGCGCCGGTACGCACCGGCACACCTTGGCACCCATTGGCCCACATGAACAAGCAAGTTTCCATTACCCGCCGGCTGGAGTTCGACTCCGGCCACCGCATTCCCAACCATGGCGGCCAGTGCCGCAACATCCATGGCCACCGCTATCGCCTGGACCTGACGCTGTCGGGCGAGGTGCTGCATCGCGCCGGCGCCTCGGATGAGGGCATGATCCTGGACTTCAGCGATATCAAGGCGCTGGCCACGGAACACCTGGTGTCCAAGTGGGACCACGCCTTCCTGATCCATCGCGGCGATACCGCGCTGCTGAACTTCCTGCAGACCATGGACGGGCACAAGACGGTGGTGCTCGATGCCATCCCGACCGTGGAGAACCTGGCCCAGATCGCCTTCGACATGCTTGCCCCGGTGTTCAAGGATTGCTTCGGACACCAGTTGCAGCTCACCCGCCTGGTGCTGTTCGAGACCCCGAACTGCTGGGCCGAGGTCAGCGCTGCCTTCAGCCTGCCGGCGCAGGACTGACTCGCCGCATGATGCAGCCGCGATGACCGAGCCGACCCTCCCGCCCGAGGCCAGCCTGGCAAGCCCGGATCTGTCCATGGATCTGGCGCTTGCGCGCGACCGCCGCTATATGCAGGCCGCGCTCGACGAAGCGCGCCTGGCCGAAGCCGCCGGCGAAGTCCCGGTGGGCGCGGTCGTGGTGTGGAACGACACCATCATCGCGCGCGGCCACAACCTGCCGATCCGCTCGGTCGATCCTTCCGCGCACGCTGAAATGCAGGCGCTGCGCGCCGCAGCCCGCGTGATCGGCAACTACCGCATGCCGGAGTGCGAGCTGTACGTGACGCTGGAACCCTGCGTGATGTGCAGCGGCGCCATCCTGCATGCGCGGATTCGCCACGTGGTGTTTGGCGCCACCGATCCCAAGACGGGCGCCGCGGGCAGCGTGCTGAACCTGTTCGAGCAGGCGCAGCTCAATCACCAGACCACCATTGCCGGTGGCGTGATGGCCGACGCGTGCTCGCGCATGCTGAAGGATTTCTTCGGCGGCAGACGCCGGGCCCAGAAGGCCGCGCAGAAAGCGGCGCAAGTAGCCGAACAAGTTGCCGCACAGGAAGCCGCGCAGGTTGCGGGGGCAAGCGATGCGTCCGCCTGCGCGCATTGCGCCGCTGCCGCGCCTGTTGCCTCCACCGACACCGACCCAAGCCAAAACCCTGACGCATGAGCCAGCCCACGCCTACGCCCACGCCAGCCACCGAAGTCCGCCTGATCGCGTCTTCCGGCTATCCGCACGACGTCGCCATCGCCGCGCGCGGCTGCGCCTGGCTCAAGGGGCAGGGCTTTCATGTCGGCAACCCGGATGTGCTGGCGCGCCGCTACCTGCGCTTTGGCGGCAGCGATGCCGAACGGCTGGCCGACCTGCATGCCATCGGCACCGGCGCGCCGCACGAGCTGACGCTGGCTGTGCGCGGCGGCTACGGTATTGCACGGCTGCTGGAGCAGGTGGACTTTGCCCGCATCGCCGAGCAGGCGCGCGCGAGCCAGACACCCATCGTCGGCCACAGCGATTTCACGGCTTTCCAGCTGGCGTACCTGGCGGCCACCGGTGGCGTCACCTTTGCCGGCCCGATGCTGCTGGCGGATTTTGGCGCGGACGTGGTCGACCCGTTCATGTGGCAGCACTTCAACGGCGTGCTGCGAGATCCGGCGTACACCATCGACGTGGATGCGCCGCAGGCTGGCGGGCAGCCTTTTACGGGCGCGTTGTCAGGCACGCTGTGGGGCGGCAACATGGCGATGCTGTGCAGCTTGCTGGGTACGCCGTTCATGCCGGCGGTGCAGGGCGGCATCCTGTTCCTGGAAGACGTCAACGAGCCGCCTTACCGGGTCGAGCGCATGCTGCTGCAGCTGGACCAGGCTGGCGTGCTTGGCGCCCAGCGCGCGATCCTGCTGGGCGACTTTTCCAATTACCGCGTGACGGATTACGACAACGGCTATGACCTGCCTGCCGTGGTGGCGTACATGCAGGAGCGCCTGTCGGTGCCGGTCCTCACCGGCCTGCCGTTCGGCCACTGCCCGCGCAAGTTGACCCTGCCAGTGGGAGGGCAGGCGCAGTTGAGCGCACGCGCGGATGGATTTTCGCTGTCGCTGTCGGGTTACCCGGTGTTGAAAGCGGCGCCTTGCGCCCACATCTGAGGCTTATCGCTTCGTTCCTTTGCCCGCCAGTGGTAAAATCGCGGGTTGTTTCCCGAATTCCCTGCCCGGGCCCCGCGCCAACGCGCCACCAGGTCGCCATGCCTGGCTTTGCGCCGTCCACGCAGCTAAGCAAATCAAGCGATTAGCCATTTGCACAGCCATCAGCAGGGCGGCAGCCCGAGGCAAGCGCGGCAAGTCCCGCGCCTCATCATTCATACAAGGTCCCAGACGTGCTTTCTACCGCAAACATCACCATGCAGTTCGGCCCCAAGCCGTTGTTCGAGAATATCTCGGTCAAGTTCGGCGAGGGCAACCGCTACGGCTTGATCGGCGCGAACGGTTGCGGCAAGTCCACCTTCATGAAGATCCTCGGCGGGGACCTCGAGCAGTCCGCCGGCACCGTCATGCTGGAGCCGGGCGTGCGCCTGGGCAAGCTGCGCCAGGACCAGTTCGCCTATGAAGACATGCGCGTGCTGGACGTGGTCATGATGGGCCACACCGAGATGTGGGCCGCCGCCGCCGAGCGCGACGCGATCTACGCTAACCCGGAAGCCACCGACGAAGACTACATGAAGGCCGCCGAGCTGGAGGCCAAGTATGCCGAGTACGACGGCTACACGGCCGAAGCGCGCGCCGGCGAGCTGCTGCTGGGCGTGGGCATCCCCACCGACCAGCATCAGGGCACCATGAGCAACGTGGCGCCGGGCTGGAAGCTGCGCGTGCTGCTGGCGCAGGCCCTGTTCTCGAACCCGGACGTGCTGCTGCTCGACGAGCCGACCAATAACCTCGACATCAATACGATCCGCTGGCTGGAACAAGTGCTCAACGAGCGCAATTCCACCATGATCATCATCTCCCACGATCGCCACTTCCTGAACTCCGTGTGCACGCACATGGCCGACATGGACTACGGCACGCTCAAGGTCTACCCGGGCAACTACGACGACTACATGGAAGCCTCCATGCAGGCGCGCGAGCGCCAGCTGGCGGCCAATACGCGCGCCAAGGAGCGCATCGGCGAGCTGCAGGACTTCGTGCGCCGCTTCTCGGCCAACAAGTCCAAGGCCCGCCAGGCCACCTCGCGCCTGAAGCAGATCGACAAGATCAAGGTCGAGGACATCAAGCCGTCGTCGCGCCAGAACCCGTTCATCCGCTTCGAGTTCGACAAGAAGCTGCACAACCTGGCCGTGGAAGCCGAGGGCGTGACCAAGACCTACGATCGCAAGGTCATCAACAACCTGTCGATCGCGATCCAGGCCGGCGAGCGCGTGGCCATCATTGGCGAAAACGGCGCCGGCAAGACCACCTTGCTGCGCAGCCTGCTGGGCAGCACCGTCAAGGGCGGCGTGGAAGTCGATCGCGGCACCATCAAGTGGGCCGAGAACGCCAATGTCGGCTATATGCCGCAGGACACCTTCGAGGAATTCCCGGTCGACCGCGACCTGATCGACTGGATGAGCCAGTGGACCCAGGCCGGCGACGACGACCAGTCGCTGCGCGGCACGATGGGCCGCCTGCTGTTCTCGGCCGACGACATCAAGAAGTCGGTCAAGGTGCTGTCCGGCGGCGAGAAGGGCCGCATGATCTGGGGCAAGCTGATGCTGGGCCGCCACAATGTGCTGGCGCTCGACGAGCCGACCAACCACATGGACATGGAATCCATCGAATCGCTGCAGATCGCGCTGGACAAGTTCACCGGCACGCTGGTCTTCGTCTCGCACGACCGCGTGTTCGTCAGCGGCCTGGCCACGCGCGTGATCGAAGTGCGCAACGATGGCACGCTGACCGATTACCTGGGTACGTATGACGAGTACCTGGAGTCGCAGGGTATTGACGGCTGAGCCGCTAGCGCCAGCCGAGCCAACAAGAAGGGCCGCCATGTGCGGCCCTTCTTGTTCTTGTGGCCGGGATCCATTGCGGCCACTAAAGGCCACTAAAGGCCACTAAAGGCAACTCAGGCCGATGCATGCCCGTCGTCGCGCACCATCCTGTCGAGCTGGTCGATGATGGCGCCGGCGGTGATCTCCCCTTTGGCCTTGTGCAGGGCGCTGTATAGCGGGTCGCGCAGCGCCGCCAGTTCCGCCGGGCTGCCGGCCTTTTCCACCTTGACTTGCAGCAGGTAGCCGCGCAGGCCCAGGTGATGGCCGATGACATCCGTATAGAAGTGATAAAGCTGCTGGTAAGTGCCGCCCGCGGTTTGCGGGGAGGCTGGCGCAGGCAAGGCGTCGTCCCATGACGGCACATTGGCACCACGCATGCCGTACATGGAGAACAGGCTGTCGGCCTTGGCATCGCCATAGCGATCCCCGCTGGCGGGCGGGTTTGCGGGGCTGGCAGCCACTGCCGCAGGCTGCGGCGCATTCTCCGCGCGGATCAGACTGGCAGCCAGCAGGGCGTCAATGCTCTCCGGCCCTACGCCCATGCCGCCGGTCTGGGCCAGCAGTTCGCTGCGCCGGCGCTCGCCATTGACGATCAGCAGCAAGGCGCGCAGCTTATGGTCCAGCTTGCGCGCGCGCGTGCGGATTTCATCCTGGCCTTGCTCGGTCTTATGAAAAACCGGGTCGGTCATGTCTCGCTCCATTGTGATAGGCCGAGCAGCACTGTGTGGCATACCGCACTTTGCGTCATGCGGCTCGCCGGCCGATTATCGCCACGTTGTTTGGGCTGCTGGCGCGCTGCAAAAAAAAGAGTCGCCAAAGCGCACTACAATGTGATGCACCATAAAAGTAACAAAATTTGCACCCGCCTATTCACCCAACTGAAAACTGTGGCCATGCAACAACGAGACAAACTCTTTATCAACGGTAAGTGGGTTGCCCCGCACGGTACCGGCCTGATCAACGTCATCCACTCCACGACCGAAGCCGTCATGGGCCGCATCCCCGAAGGCCACGCGCGCGACGCCGAGGATGCTATCCAGGCAGCGCGAGCCGCCTTCGACAGCTGGTCGGCCACGCCGCCCAGCGTGCGCGCGGACTATATCCGCAAGATTGCCGAGGGCCTGAAGGCGCGCAGCGAGGAACTGGCGCAACTGATCGCCGGCGAAGTCGGCATGCCGATCAAGATGGCGCGCGCGATTCAGGTGGGCGGCCCGGTCTACAACTGGGCACAGGCTGCCAAGCTGCTCGAGACCTTCGCGTTCGAGGAAGAAGTCGGCAATTCCCTGGTGGTTCGGGAGCCGGTGGGCGTGGTCGCGGCCATTACGCCGTGGAACTACCCGCTCAACCAGATCACGCTGAAAGTGGCGCCGGCGCTAGCCGCGGGCTGCACGGTGGTGCTCAAGCCTTCGGAGGTGGCGCCGCTCAATGCCTTCGTGCTGGCAGAGGTGATTGAAGCCGCCGGGCTGCCGCCGGGGGTGTTCAACCTGGTCACCGGCTACGGTCCGGTGGTGGGCGAGGTACTGGCCAGCCACCCGGAAGTCGACATGGTGTCGTTCACGGGCTCCACGCGCGCTGGCAAGCGGGTGTCGGAGCTGGGCGCGCAGAGTGTCAAGCGCGTGGCGCTGGAGCTGGGCGGCAAGTCCGCTTCGGTGATCCTGGACGACGCGGACCTGGCTGCCGCGGTCAAGGGTACCGTTGGCGCCTGTTTCCTCAACTCCGGGCAGACCTGCTCGGCGCATACCCGCATGCTGGTGCCGCGCGCGCGCTACGACGAGGTCAAGGCCATTGCCAAGAAGGTGGTCGAGGGCTATACCGTGGGCGACCCGTTGCTGGAGACCAGCCGCCTCGGCCCGCTGATCTCAGCCGCGCAGAAAGACCGCGTGACCGGCTATATCCAGCGCGGCATCAACGAGGGCGCTGAGCTGGTTGCAGGCGGCCCCGAGGCGCCCGAAGGGCTGGACAAGGGCTTCTTTGTCAAGCCGACGGTGCTGGGCAATGTCGATCCCAAGGCCACGGTGGCGCAGGAAGAGATCTTCGGCCCGGTGCTGTCGATCATCTGCTATGACACCGAGGAAGATGCCGTGCGCATCGCCAACGACAGCATCTACGGGCTGGGCGGCGGCGTGTGGTCGGGCGACGAGGCGCGCGCCATCCGCGTGGCGCGCCGGATCCGCACCGGCCAGGTTGACATCAACGGTGGCCCGTTCAACATGCAGGCGCCGTTTGGCGGCTACAAGCAGTCCGGCAACGGGCGCGAGGCCGGCAAGTACGGGCTCGAGGAATTCCTCGAGTACAAGTCGCTGCAGATGAAGAAGCCGGCTGCCTGAGGCCGGCGGTTGGCGAGGAAAAATGCCCGGCTGGTCCGGGCATTTTTCATGGGTGGGTTCGCTGGCTCGATTCACGTTGGCTGCAGGCATGATTCGGCGATAATGCCGGAGTGCCATTGGCCGGCAAGCGGGACTGAACGCGGAGTTGAGCGTGGACCTGCGGACGGGGCAAGAGGCATGGGACCAAAAACATAAATAAGAGCGCGGGCGCGACACGCCACGCGGGGAGAGGGATCGATGCGTTGGTTGAAACGGCTGACCTGGCTGGTATTGACGCTGGCGGTGTTGCTGCTGGTCTGCGCGTTTGGCGCTTATGTCTGGTATCGGCAAGCATCGCAGCCGCAGACCGCGGGCACGCTGAAGTTGCCCGGCTTGCGCGAGAGCGTATCGATCGTCCGGGACCGCCATGCCGTGCCGCATATCAAGGCGGCCAATGCACAGGATGCCTACTTTGCGCTCGGCTTCGTCCATGCGCAGGATCGGCTGTGGCAGTTGCAGATGAGCAAGCGCATCGTATCCGGCCGGCTGGCGGAAATCCTGGGGCCGAGCGCGCTGGATACCGACCGTTTCCTGCGTACCCTGGGCGTGCGGCGCAATGCCGAAGCCATCCTGGCCCAATCCTCCGCCGAGACCCGGGCCATGTTGCAGGCCTATGCCGATGGCGTGAATGCCTGTATCGATGGCCGCAAGGGGCCGTTGCCGCCGGAGTTCCTGATCTTGCGTACCCAGCCCGAGCGCTGGGAGCCGGCCGATACACTGGCCTGGCAGACCATGATGGCGTGGGACCTGGGCGGCAACTGGACCCAGGAGACGTTGCGCATGCGGCTCGCGCAGGTGCTGCCCGTGTCGCGCATCAACGAGCTGCTGGCGCCTTA
Organism: Cupriavidus sp. GW821-FHT02F09; assembly: GCF_059421605.1. Taxonomy (NCBI): domain Bacteria; kingdom Pseudomonadati; phylum Pseudomonadota; class Betaproteobacteria; order Burkholderiales; family Burkholderiaceae; genus Cupriavidus; species Cupriavidus sp. GW821-FHT02F09. The sequence goes on along the minus strand of NZ_JBWKVH010000002.1, from coordinate 14,637 downwards.
TCCTGGCGAACGGCCGCTGCGCACCATGGACTACGGCAATCTCTACCGGCACCTGGCGCCGCTGGCCACGGCCATGGCGCGTGTCGAGCAGCAGGCGCCGGCAGGCTATGTGGAGGGCATGGGCTCGAACAACTGGGTGGTATCTGGCGCCCATACGCGTTCGGGTAAGCCGCTGCTGGCCAATGATCCGCACCTCGGGCTGCAGGCGCCGGCGCTGTGGTACTTCGCCCAGATGCAGGCTCCCGGGCTGGATGTCACGGGCGCCACGCTGCCCGGCATGCCGGCGGTGGTGCTCGGGCATAACCAGCGCATCGCCTGGGGCTTCACCAATACCGCGCCGGATGTGCAGGATCTCTATATCGAGCGCTTGCAGCCTGGCAGCACGCAGCGTTACCAGACGCCGGACGGCTGGGCTGAGTTCGTCACGCGCACCGAGATCATCCACGTCAAGGGCGCGCCCGACGTGACGCTGAACGTGCGCGAGACGCGCCACGGCCCGGTGATTTCGGATGCGGCCGAGCCGGTGGCGACCGCCGCGGCCCCGCTCGGGGCGCAGTACGTGGTGGCTTTCCAGTGGACCGCGCTGCGTGCCGATGACCGGACCGTGCAGGCCGGGCTGGCGCTGAACCGCGCCACCGACTGGGCCAGCTTCCTGGCGGCGCTGCGCGATTTCCATTCGCCGCAGCAGAACATCGTCTACGCCGATGTCGACGGCAACATCGGCTTTATCGCGCCGGGCCGCGTGCCGCTGCGCCGCGCCGACAATGACCTGAAGGGGTTAGCGCCGGCCCCCGGCTGGGACGCGCGCTACGACTGGAGCGGCTTCATCCCCTTCGAGCAATTGCCGCGCAGCTTCAATCCGCCCGAGGGCGTGATCGCCACCGCCAACCAGAAGATCGTCGAGGACGACTACCCGTATTTCCTGACCAGCGAATGGACCGTGCCGTATCGCTACCAGCGCATCCGCACGCTGATCGACGCCACCGAGCGGCACACCATGGACAGTTTTGGCGCGATCCAGAAAGACACGCTCTCGCTCGCCGTGCGCGATGCCTTGCCGCTGCTGCTGGCATCTCCAATCGCCAGCGACCCGGCGCTGCCGGAGCGCGAGCGCGCGCTGATCGCATCGCTGCGCAAATGGGATGGCGATATGCAGCCCAGGCTGTCCGAGCCGCTGGTCGCAACCGCATGGCTGCGCGAGCTATCGCGCGTGCTGTTCGAGGACAAGGTCGGAGATACGCTGTTCAACCGCCTGTGGGAGCAGCGTAACGTGCAGCAGCCCATGCTCAACGTATTGCGCAATCCGCGGGGGCAAGGCGCGTTCTGGTGCGACGACAGCACGACCCCGGCGCCGGAGAGCTGCGACGATGCCGTCGCCAAAGCCTGGCGCCTCGCCATTGCCGACCTGGACCGGCGCTACGGCGACAAGCCTGAGCGCTGGCGCTGGGGCCAGGCGCATGCGGCCCGCTCCGAGCACAAGCCGTTCGGCAAACAGCCTTACCTGGCGGGTTTGTTCAACGTCAAGGTACCCAGTGGCGGCGACACCTATACGGTCAACGTAGGGCGCCATAACCTGCGCGACGAGGCGGCGCCGTTCGAGAGCGTGCACGCGGCCAGCCTGCGTGCCATCTACGACCTGTCAGACCTGGCCGAGTCGCGCTTCATGGATTCGACCGGGCAATCGGGCAACGTGACGTCGACCCATTACCGCGACTGGACCGACAAGTGGGCCGCGGTGCAGTACATCACCATGGCGCCAGGCCGCCGCGCGCCGGGCAACGAGGCCTTCGACACGCTGGTGCTACAACCGGCCGGCAGGCGATGACGATGACCGAGGTGTCCATTCCCATTGGCTGCGTGTTGCTGGGCACCGTGCGCCCGTTTGGGCCCAAGGGTGTGCCTAGCGGCATCGACAAGCAGGCGGTGGACGGGGCGGTGCGCGTCACCGTGCTGGGTTTGGCCGGAGACGGGCAGGGAGACTCCAGGCACCATGGCGGCCCGGAAAAGGCCATCCACCACTACGCCTTCGATCACTATCCGGCCTGGCGCGAGGAACTCTCACCGCTTTCCACGCAGACGGCCGAGGTACTGGCAAGGCCCGGCGCGTTTGGCGAGAACGTGAGCACCGCTGGCCTGACCGAGGCCGATGTCTGCATTGGCGATCGTTTTCGCCTGGGCGGGGCGTTGGTCGAGGTGTCGCAGGCACGCCAGCCTTGCTGGAAGCTGAACCATCGGTTCGGGCACGCCGGCATGGCGCGCGCGGTCCAGCAAAGCCTGCGCACGGGCTGGTACTACCGGGTGCTGGAAGAGGGCGGCCTGGCGCGGGGCGACAGCCTGGTGCTGGTCGAGCGGCCATATCCGGACTGGAGCCTGCAGCGACTGCTGCACGTGCTCTATGTGGATCGCCTGGATGCGGGCGCCTTGTACGCCATGGCGACGCTGCCGGCACTGGCCGAGAACTGGCGCAAGCTGGCGCGCCAGCGGCTGGAGCGGCGCGAGGTGGAGGATATGGAGCGGCGGCTGGCAGGCGGCTAAGCCTAAGCCGGCCACCGTGGGCGGAAGAGTCGGGCCTGGCTCAGCCCTGGCGGAAGCGCTTGCCTTTGCCCTCGCGTGTGATGCGTTCCCACACGGCCTGCTTTTCCGTGTCGTCCATGAAGACCCAGTTGCTGACTTCCATGGCGCTGCGCCCGCAACCCTGGCAGATCTCGTCGAACAAGGTCGAGCAGATGCCGATGCACGGGCTGTCCGGGCGGTCGAACAGGCTTTCGTCGCCGCGTGGTGCATTCGGTTGTGATTCCGGCTGTGACTCCGGCTGCCCGTCGGTTGGCTGGGCGGATTGGCTGGGGTCTTGCGGGTTTGACGGCATGCGGCTGGGTGGCGGGGCGGATGGGCGCTCATTATAAACGGCTGGCTGCGCCGGCCTTGGCTGCCGGTTGATGACGTGGGAGGTCATTGAGCGGCGCCGCCGTCGCGTCTACGCTGGAACCAGCCTGATCGTACCGATCCTCCCAAGGAGACCATGATGCTGTCCCTGATTCCCGCCTTGTCCAGCACCGCGAGCGCCGCCGCCACGCTGCCTGTCGACCCCCGTATCCGCCATACCGTTGAGCAGGTGCTGATGGGCTCGCCCGTGGCCCGTGCCCTGGGCATCACGCTGGATGTGCTGGCTGTCGACCAGGTGGAATTGCTGCTCCCGTTCCGGCCCGACAACGTGACGGTCGGCGAGATCGTGCACGGCGGTGTGATCGCCACCTTGATCGACGTGGCGGGCGCGGCAGCGGCGGCTTCGGGCGCCGATGCCGGCAACCTGCGCGGCGGCGCTACCAGTTCGCTGAATATCCAGTATCTCGAAGCGGCTAGTGCGGCCAACCTGCGCGCTGTTGCCAGCGTGGTGCGGCGAGGGCGCCGCCAGGTGGTGACGGAGGTCTCGGTCTATGCCCAAGGGGAGAACCAGGTTGAACTGGTGGCCAAGGCCTTGATGAGCAGCACCTTGTTCCTGAGAGAGGGGACGTCCTGAATTGGCACCGCCGCCACGCCGGCATCGGTCAGGATGCCGGCGTCTCGCACCGGATCAGAACTTGTGGCGAATGCCGACCGTTGCGCCAAGCTGGTTCGCGCCAGCCTGAACGTACGCACTATCGGTCGGGCTGTTGTTGTTGAAGCCGTTCACGCTCAGGTTCGAGTTGCCCTTGTTCTTGACGTAAGACAGGGAAGCGTAAAGGTCGGTGCGCTTGGACAAGGCGTAATCCGCCGTGGCGACAAAGTCCCAGGGGTCGGCACCGCTATTGCGGAAGTCCTGATAGTACGCGGCGCCCGTGAGCGAAAATGCCGGGGTCAGCTGGTAGGCCAGGCCTGCCCAGTACAGGTTCGCCCCGCCGTTGGTGAACTGGCCGCCAGGCAGCGAGGCGCCGTTGTAAGCCTTTGCCCAGCGGTAGCCTAGGAATGCCTTGGCAGCACCCAGCGTGTACGAGCCAGCCGCGGTGGCACGACGAATCATCTGCGCACTGGCGGCGCCGGTGTTGTTCGCCTGGTCATAAGCCGCGCCCACCGCGAAGGGACCCGCCGCGTAGCTGGCCAGGAAGCTGTATTCGCGGCCGTTGGTGAAGGCTCCCGCCACTTCGTTGCCATTGTTGGTGAAGCTGTAGAGACCGGACACGGTCAGGCCGCCGAACGTGCCAATGTACTTGCCGCTGTTGTCGGCACGCGAGCCAAATTCCGGCGCGGTCGAGGTAATGCCGTAGCGTGTCGAGATCGCCATCGGGTCGTAGAGCAGGCCGAAGTCGAAGAACGGGGTCGTGTGGCGGCCCAGGGTGAACGTGCCGTACGGGCTTTGCAGGCCGACATAGGCTGCGCGCCCGAAGAGGCGGCCACCTTGGCCCGACGAGCCGGTGTCGAAGTTCACACCGCTTTCCAGTACAAAGATGCCCTTCAGGCCGCCGCCGATATCCTCGACGCCGCGCATGCCCCAACGCGAGCCGGACTGATTGCCCGAGGTCAACCGATAAGCGTTGCCGCCGGGAGCGCCAGCGGCTGTCGCGGAGGATTTGTTTGTGTATTCGAGGCCGGCATCCGCCACGCCATACAGCGTCACGCTCGACTGAGCATTTGCGCCGACAGCGGCCAGGGCAGCCATTGTGGCCGCAAGCAATTTCATTCTCATTTCAACGATCTCCTCTAAGGTTCTTGGTTTTTTCGAGCACGGCTGGTCCCGTGCCGATGTTTTTGCACAACCGCGAGCCGCTATGAGTGCGCCGTGCGCCGTGCCGATGGGCGTGCATCCGCTAATCGTGGGCAGCACTTTGCCTAGGCCGCGAACGCGTGCGCGTTCGGGCCCGGCAGGCTTGTCGCGGCCTGTGTTTCGTCAGGTGTCAGGAGTGGAGTGCGGGGGAGCCGAGGTTGGCAGCCGCCGCGCTGGGCGCAGCGCGTTCACGCGCCATCAGGAAGACGATGGCGGCGGCGATCAGGTCGAACACTGCCAGCAGGACGAACAGCGGGCTGTAGCCGATATGCGTGACGGCAATGCCGAACAGCAGCGTGAACAGGGTCGCGCCCAGGTAGCCGCTCATGCCGGCCAGGCCGGTGGCTGTCGCCACTTCGTTCTTGCCGAACGCGTCGGACGTGATCGAGTAGAGCGCGCCCGACAAGGTCTGGTGGGCGAAGCCGCCGACGCACAACAGCGCGATGGCGCTGTATGGGCTGTCCACCAGGCCAACGCAGGCCGGACCGATCATCGCCAGGCAGCCGACCAGCATGACCAGCTTGCGCGAGGTAAACAGCGACACCTTGAGGTGCTTGTGGAACCACGGGCTGAGATAGCCCCCCAGCACGCAGCCGATGTCGGCGGCGAGGAAGGGCAGCCATGCGAACATCGCGATCTCCTTGATGTTCATATGGCGCTCGGTTGCCATGTAAAGCGGAATCCAGGCGTTGAAGGTTTGCCAGGCCGGCTCCGACAGGAAACGGGGAATCGCGATCGACCAGAAATTCCGGCTGCGCATGATTTCGAGCCAGCTTGCCTTGGCCACGTTGGCATCCTTGTGCTGCGCCTCCTGGCCGGCAAGGATGTACTCGCGTTCCTGGTCCGACAGGCGCTGCTGATTCTTCGGGTGCTTGTAGCAGAGCATCCACAGTACGGTCCATGCCACGCCCAGCGCGCCGACGATGATGAAGGCCCGTTGCCAGCCGCCGTTCAGGATCGTCCACACGACCAGCGGCGGGGCGCATAGCGCGCCGATCGACGAGCCAATGTTGAACCAGCCGATGGCGATCGAGCGTTCCTTGGCGGGGAACCATTCCGTCGTTGCCTTTACGCCACCGGGGATGCCGGCGGCTTCGGCCAGGCCAAGCAAGCCGCGAAAGAACGCCAGGCCTTGCCAGCCGGAGGCCAGCGCGGCGGCGGCGCATGCCAGCGACCACGCCAGCGCGAAGATGCCAAAGCCGATCTTGGTGCCGATGGCGTCCAGTACCAGGCCGGCGACCGGCTGCATCATGGCGTAGCAGACCTGCCAGGCCACAACCACATAGGAGTACTGCTGGGTCGTCATATGCAACTCCGACATCATTGTCGGTGCGGCAACGGATAGCGTATTGCGCGCCAGGTAGTTGACGATCAGGCCCATCGTGACCAGGCTGACCATCCACCAGCGCATGCCCTTTATGTGTTTCATCATGTCTCCTTGTATTTATGGATTCGCGGCAAAGCCGTGTGCCGCGCTACGTCGTTCTCGATCCCGGTTGGCCCCAGGGCCAGCCCACGCAGGTCAGGTGGCCAAAGCAAGCGGCCAAAGCAAGCGGCCATTGATCCTCGGCGTGGGGCATCGGTTGGAAATCAAGCCTCTTGGCTTAGGGGCTACCCGTGGGCGCCGCCATGGCGCTGCGCCTCTGGCGTGAAATCGATGCTCGCGAAACTGCCGCCCTGGTACTGGCGGCCGATGGCATCGAGCGGGTTCGGGGCTGCGAGAATCTCTTCGGCGAAGTCTTCGGCATTCTGTTTGGGCTGGTAGCGCAGGCGCGCCGCGCCATCGTTGTTCCAGCAGCTGCGCGTATTGGCGGAGACGCCCCACACAACGAGGAAGCCAAGGTCAGGCACCGTGATGCCCTGCTCGATGAGATGCACGAGATCATCGTGTCCCAGCCAGGTACTCAGATGCCGAAACTCTTGCGGTCTCTCCACGCAGCTGCCGATGCGCACACAGACGCTCTCGATGCCGTGCTTGTCCCAGTAAAGACGGGCAAGCCCTTCGCCCCACATCTTGCTCAAGCCGTAAAAGCCATCCGGGCGAAACTCGCAGTCGGTCGAGAGTTGCTGGTCCACCGGATACATGCCGATCGCGTGATTGGAACTGGCGAACACGATGCGGCCGACTTTCTGGCGCCGCGCGCCCTCATAAACCTCGACGAGCGCCCGCAGGTTGTTGTCGATGATCTCCGGCAGGGGGCGCTCGACACTCGTTCCCGCCATGTGAATCAGCACGTCGACACCGTCCAGCAGGCGGTCGACCACGGCCGGGTCGCGCAAGTCGCCACGCATTACCTCTTCGCCCTCGGCGACCGGTGCGAGCGACTGCGAGTTGCCCGACGAACGCAGGCCATAGCCTCGCGCCAGCAGGGCGGTCCGCAGGACGGTGCCCAACTGGCCACCGGCGCCGCTTAATGCAATCTTGGTCACGATATGAAATCTCCGTCTTGTTTGGTCTGGCCCGGCGTATGGAGCGCTCGCGCCCTGATCCCATGGAGAGTGCGAGCTGAACCGGCCTCGCGATCATTCATGGGACGTCATACAACTAAATTTAAACTTATTTGTCAGACAAGTGCATTTAAAGTAGGACAACTTTCTTAGGATTTCAAAGGGTTGTCAACGACAACGATCGGGAAATCGGGTTTACCCCCGGCCGTAGATGGCTTAATGACCATATTTCAAAAGTGAATTGGCTTGCTGAACGGTTGATAGACCTCACATGCAGTATGTTAGTCTGACAGCTTGCGCAACAACCCATACGCCGGCCAACCGGCGCAGCAGCAGGAGCAAGGTGTGGACGAATTGGTATTGACGGCAACCGACAGCACCAGTCTTTCGGAGCAGGTTTGCAAGCTGATCATCGGAGCGATCCTGCGGGGAGAGTTCTCCGCGGACCAGAAGCTACCGACGGAAGCCGATCTGGCCAGCCGTTATGCGGTATCCCGGACGACCGTGCGGGAGGCCCTGTCACGCTTGCGATCCGAAGGGATCGTGGTCTCGCGGCGGGGATCCGGAAGCTATATCCAGCGCATGCCGGTACGCGGGCAGCCGGTCACCCCCCAGATCTCCAGCATCGCGGATATCGAGCATTACTATGCATTCCGCCTTTGTGTGGAAGTCGGCGTGGCTGAGATTTCAGCGCAGATGCGCACCGATGCGGACATCGACGCCATTCGCGCCGCCTACGCCGCGCTGGACCGCACACAGGAAAGCGAGACGTCGGGCGTGGAGGAGGACCTGCAGTTGCATCTGTCCATTGCGCGGGCATCTCACAATCCTTTCTTCGTGCCCACGGTCGAGCATGCGCTCGGCCCGATTCGCCAGTGCATGGAACTGGCCCGTAACCTGGGGCAGACGCGCAATCCCACGCGCTTCGAGCAGGTCCAGGCCGAGCATCTGGCGATCATCGAGGCTATTGTGCAGCGGTCGCCGACTCAAGCCTCGATCGCGATGCGCCGGCATATCGAGAATGCCAGGCGTCGAATCTTCGAGGGTGCCTGACTCATCGTCGTGAGCCGGCGCGCGTCCTGTCCAGGTGCGGTAGGGCCGTGCTGACCTATGTCGGGGCGCTCGCTTGCTTGATGTTGTATGGCAACTTTGCCTAAGTCCGGCAGCTTGGTTGTCTTTCGCAAGTGCCGTCACGAATCATGGTGCTTCGGCACCAATCTCAGTTGGCAGGCTGGTACAAATGAGGTTCGCGATGCGCTCCATGTTGTAGGACATCAGGTGTCTTGGGCTGGGAGATGGCGAGCCACTCGCGAAAGCCGTGTCAGCCGGGCTGGCCCTGGGCGACGTTCCGCGGCTCGGCGTCGAGTTGTCGCGCCAGCTCATCCACCGCGCGCCGGATTGGCTGACCGCTCCTGGCTACTTTGGCAAGCGTCAGTGCCCCTTGCCAGCCGCAGATCACCAGGCCGGCGAGCTCGGTGGCGCGTACCCGCGGGATCCCGCGCGCCGCGAAGGCATCGGCCAGCACGGCTTCCCATGCGGCAAAGGCCGCGTTGCCCGCTGCCGCCACGCCCTCGGCCTCCGGGGCGATTTCCAGCAGGATGGTGGAGATCGGGCAGCCGTCACGATAGTCAGACTGGGCCATCCAGCCGGCCATCAAGACGCCATAGGCCCGCACGATCGCCCCCGGCGAGTCGTGTTCCGCGCATAGCTGCGCGAGCGTCGCACGCACCAGTTCGCCGGCGTACACGATGACTTCCTCGGCAATCTGCTCCTTACCTTTCGGGAAGTAGTGATAGAGCGAGCCCTTTGGCGCACCGCTCAATGCAACGATGTCATTGGTGCCGCTGGCGGCGTAACCATACCGGCGAAAGAGCACGGCGGCGGCGCGGACGATCTTGTCCCGATGCTTGGCTTGAGCGGCCATGTGATGAAGTTCTCGGTCGTTGGAGGGGTTGATATCCTGCTGGAATTATATAGACTGGTCTACATTAAAAATAGTGGTTGAGCCATCACAGCCTCAACGATTCAACCAGGAGACATCACGATGACCAACGCCACGGCCGAACATGCCGACCTTCCCGCCGGCTTCGCGCCGCATTTTCGCCATAGTCCGCTGACCGACCCCTGGGAGCCGCTGTACTCGATGCGCACTGACCAGGCCATCGTGCTGGCGGTGAAGCTCGCCCAGGCCCACACCAACGCACGCGGCTTTGCCCATGGCGGGCTGATCACGGCCTTGGCGGACAACGCCATGGGGCTGTCGTGCGGCATGCAGTTCGCCGAGCCGCGCAGCCTGGTCACCGTGAACCTGTCGATCGACTTCCTCAACGTTGCCAGGATCGGGCAGTGGCTGATGTTCGAAACGTCATTCACCAAGGTTGGCGGCACGCTGTGCTTTGCCCAGGCTTTCGTCACCGCCGACGGCGTGGCTTGCGCCAGGGCCAACGCTACGTTTCGGGCCATGCAGTGAGTTTTTTCCTTGGATCTCAATCAGGCAGGGCAATGCAATGACAGCAGATACGAGCAGCACCAGCGCGGCCACCAACGGCGCCTATTCGCTGGACACGGTCAAGCGTGTCAACCAGAGCGCCGCCTTCAACCGATGGCTGGGCTTCGAGGTGATCAGCGCGCAGGGCGGGGCGGCGGAGCTGCGCATGGCCTGGCACGACCAAGCCACGCAATATGCGGGATTCCTCCATGCGGGCGTGATCGGCGCCCTGGTCGATACCGCCTGTGGATTCGCGGCCACCACGGTAGGGGGGCCGGTGATGGCTTCCCACTATTCGGTGAACTGCATGGCGCCGGCCGTGGGGCAGGCGTTCGTGGCGCGGGCCAGCGTGACCAAGGCAGGCAAGCGGCAGGTGTTTGCCAGGGCGGAAGTGTTCGCGGAACAGGCCGGTGGCGAGCTTCGGCTGGTGGCCTCGGGCGAGGTCATCTTCGTGCCTGTCGAGCCACAGACCGCCAAGCCACCTGAGCAGCACGATTGAGATCTCTGAATCGACATCATTAGCGCAATTAACGGCCAGGTATTTGCACCCTACGACCCAACCGGTGCCACCTCACGGGATACCGCAATTTGGGCCACACGCGGCTTCGGCTGGCCAGGCAAGCCTGCAGGGCGAGAGGTACGGCTTGAATGGAAAATGGCAGTCCGGTCGCTACGCGACCGGACTGCCATTCGAGCGGGGCGGACGGGGCGGGAGACGCTGATCCACTCAGGCGATCGATGCAGATAGTGGCAGCTTCGGGATAGTCCCGGTGGCGGGCGCCGTGGCTGGCACTACGGAGCTACGCAGCTAAGGACATGGCTCACCCGCTCAAGCGCACTCCAGCGTGAAACCCATGCCGCCACGTCAGCGTGCCTCAGAACGCGTCGCCGGGCACGCGCACCCATCCTTCCATCAGCACGCGGGCGCTGCGGCTCATGATGGCCTTGGTCACGGTCCATTCGCCGTCGACCTGGCTGGCTTCGGCGCCCACCCGCAAGGTGCCCGAGGGATGGCCAAAGCGCACTGCGTTGCGCTCGCCGCCGCCGGCAGCCAGGTTCACCAGCGTGCCGGTGATGGCCGCCGCGGTGCCGATGGCGACCGCGGCCGTGCCCATCATGGCGTGATGCAGCTTGCCCATGGACAAGGCGCGTACGAGCAGGTCGACGTCGCCTGCGGCAACCTGTTTGCCGCTGGAGGCTATGTAGTCGGCCGGCTCGGCGACAAAGGCCACCTTCGGCGTGTGCTGCCGGGTGGCGGCCTCATCGATATGTTTGATCAGGCCCATGCGCACCGCGCCGTGGGCGCGAATGGTCTCGAACATCGCCAGCGCCTTGGGGTCGCCGTTGATGGCGTCCTGCAGCTCGGTGCCTTTGTAGCCGATGGCTTGCGCATTCAGGAAGATGGTCGGGATGCCGGCATTGATCATGGTGGCCTTGAGCGTGCCGACGCCTGGCACCTCCAGGTCGTCGACCAGGTTACCGGTGGGGAACATGGAACCGCCGGCGCCATCTTCCTCGGCCGCCGGATCCATGAACTCAAGCTGGACTTCGGCGGCGGGGAAGGTCACGCCGTCCAGCTCGAAGTCACCGGTTTCCTGCACGGCGCCATTGGTGATGGGTACGTGCCCGATGATGGTCTTGCCGATATTGGCCTGCCAGATGCGCACGATGGCCACGCCGTTGTGCGGGATGCGGCTGGGGTCGACCAGGCCGGCACTGATGGCGAAGGGGCCGACGGCGGCGGAGAGGTTGCCGCAGTTGCCGCTCCAGTCGACAAACGGCTGGTCGATGGAGACCTGGCCGAACAGGTAGTCGACGTCGTGATCGGGCTTGCTGCTTTTTGAGAGGATGACGGTCTTGCTGGTGCTGGAGGTAGCGGCACCCATGCCGTCGATCTGCTTGCCATAGGGATCGGGGCTGCCGATGACGCGCATCAGCAGCGCGTCGCGGGCGGCGCCTGGCACCTGCGCGACTTCGGGCAGATCCTGCAGGCGGAAGAACACACCTTTGCTGGTCCCGCCACGGATGTAGGTGGCGGGGATCTTGATCTGGGGTACGTGGGCCATGGAAAATTCGTCCTGATGAAAGCGGGCGGTACGTCGCCATACCGCCCGAACACGTTGCGGGTCGATGCGCCTGCGCGCGCTTACGCAGCGGCCTTCGACGATTCGAGGAAGTCCTGCGCGAAGCGCTGCAGCACGCCGCCGGCTTCGTAGATCGACACTTCTTCCGCGGTATCGAGGCGGCAGGTCACCGGCACTTCCACGCGCTCGCCGTTCTTGCGATGCATCACCAGGGTGAGCTCGCAGCGCGGCGTGCGTTCGCCGATCACGTCGTAGGTCTCGGTGCCGTCGATGCCCAGCGTGGTGCGGTTGACACCAGGCTTGAATTCCAGCGGCAGCACGCCCATGCCGACCAGGTTGGTGCGGTGGATGCGCTCGAAGCCTTCGGCCACGATCGCCTCCACGCCGGCCAGGCGCACGCCCTTGGCGGCCCAGTCGCGCGAGGAGCCCTGGCCGTAGTCGGCGCCGGCCACAACGATCAGGGGCTGCTTGCGGGCCATATAGGTCTCGATGGCTTCCCACATGCGGGTGACCTTGCCCTCCGGCTCGATGCGGGCAAGCGAGCCCGGCTTGACCTTGCCGTCCACCACCACCATTTCGTTCTTCAGGGTGGGGTTGGCAAAGGTGGCGCGCTGCGCCGTCAGGTGGTCGCCGCGGTGGGTCGCGTAGGAGTTGAAGTCTTCCTCCGGCAGGCCCATCTTGGCCAGGTACTCGCCGGCTGCGCTATCGAGCATGATGGCGTTGGACGGCGACAGGTGGTCGGTGGTGATGTTGTCGCCCAGCACGGCCAGGGGCCGCATGCCGGTGAGCGCGCGTTCGCCAGCCAATGCGCCTTCCCAGTAGGGCGGGCGGCGGATGTAGGTGCTCATCTCGCGCCAGTCGTACAGCGGGTTGGCCTTTTCGCCGGTGTCGGCGGTCACGGCGAACATTGGCTCGTAGACCTTGCGGAACTGCGCAGGCTTCACGCTGGCGGCAACCACCGCGTCGATCTCTTCGTCGGACGGCCAGATGTCTTTCAGCGTCACCGGCTTGCCATCTGCGTCGGTGCCCAGCACATCCTTCTCGATATCGAAGCGGATGGTGCCGGCAATGGCGTAGGCCACCACCAGCGGCGGCGAGGCCAGGAAGGCCTGCTTGGCATACGGATGGATGCGGCCGTCGAAGTTGCGGTTGCCGGACAGCACGGCGGTGGCGTACAGGTCGCGGTCCACGACTTCCTTCTGGATCACCGGGTCCAGTGCGCCGGACATGCCGTTGCAGGAGGTGCAGGCATAAGCCACCACGCCAAAGCCCAACTGCTCCAGTTCCGGCAGCAGGTTGGCTTCTTCCAGGTAGAGCGTCACCGCCTTGGAACCCGGCGCCAGCGAGCTCTTCACCCACGGCTTGCGGGTGAGGCCGAGCTTGTTGGCGTTGCGCGCCAGCAGCCCGGCGGCCACCATGTTGCGCGGGTTGTTGGTGTTGGTGCAGCTGGTGACGGCGGCGATGATCACCGCGCCGTCCGGCATCAGGCCGGGCTCGTTCTCGACCTTGCCGCTGATGCCGCGCGCGGCCAGCTCGGAGGTGGGCACGCGCTTGTGCGGATTGGACGGGCCGGCGATGTTGCGCACCACGGTGGACAGGTCGAACCTGAGCACGCGCGGGTACTCGGCATTTTTCAGGCTATCCGCCCAGAGGCCGGTTTCCTTGGCATACGTTTCCACCAGCTTGACCAGCGCATCGTCGCGGCCGGTGAGCTTGAGGTACTTGATGGTCTGCTCGTCGATGTAGAACATCGCGGCAGTGGAGCCAAACTCCGGCGCCATGTTGGAGATGGTGGCGCGGTCGCCCAGCGTCAGGTGGGTGGTGCCTTCGCCGAAGAACTCAAGGTAGGACGACACGACCTTTTCCTTGCGCAGGAATTCGGTCAGGGCCAGCACGGTGTCCGTCGCGGTGATGCCAGGCTGCGGCTTGCCGGTCAACTCCACGCCGATGATGTCCGGCAGGCGCATCCAGGAAGCGCGGCCCAGCATCACGCTTTCGGCTTCCAGGCCGCCCACGCCGATGGCGATCACGCCCAGCGCGTCCACCATGGGGGTGTGGGAGTCGGTGCCGACCAGCGTATCGGGGAAGGCCACGCCGTCTTTCACCTGCACCACCGGGCTCATGCGCTCGAGGTTGATCTGGTGCAGGATGCCGTTGCCCGGCGGAATCACGTCGACGTTCTTGAAGGCCTTCTTGGTCCAGTTGATGAAGTCGAAGCGGTCTTCGTTGCGGCGGTCTTCGATGGCGCGGTTCTTCGCGAACGCATCGGGATCGAAACCGCCGCACTCGACGGCCAGCGAGTGGTCCACCACCAGTTGCGTCGGCACGACCGGGTTGACCATGACCGGGTCGCCGCCCTGGGCAGCAATGGCATCGCGCAGCCCGGCGAGATCGACCAGCGCGGTCTGGCCCAGGATGTCATGGCAGACCACGCGCGCCGGGAACCAGGGGAAATCCAGTTCCTGCTTGCGTTCGATGATCTGCTTGAGGGAATCGGTCAGCGTAGCCGGGTCGCAGCGGCGCACGAGGTTCTCGGCCAGCACCCGCGACGTGTACGGCAGCTTGTCATAAGCGCCCGGCTGGATGGCGTCGACCGCGGCACGCGTGTCGAAGAAATCCAGCTGGGTGCCGGGCAGCGGTTTGCGGTTTGCAGTGTTCATTTTTTTAGGGACGAAAGAGAGTAATGATCAGGGGGTAGTGGCCCAGCTTTGCGGCCAACTACCCCCTTCTCCCACGGGCGGTAAAGGGGAGCAAACCGGCAGCCGGCTAGATTACTTGCGATCCTTGATCGGCACGAACTTCAGGTTTTCCGGCCCGGTGTAGTTGGCGCTGGGGCGGATGATCTTGTTGTCGATGCGTTGCTCGATGATATGCGCAGC